>CAMJQA010000011.1 GCA_946407895.1 uncultured Prevotellaceae bacterium | reverse complement strand
GAAGAATATATACCTCTGATGAGCCTGTTGTAATGAAACAGAACTAAAGTATGTACTACTAGAACGTAGTTCAAGATAAACAAGATAAAGATGATAAAGTAAGCAATCTCAAGAATAGACGAAAAAACTCATGTTGCTTTTGTTCAGGGCCACCATCCGCTAACAGAACTGCGGGTGGCGGCCTATTTTACTTTTTAATGTGCCCCGGGGCACGCGACCGTGTGGCCCGGGGCAAACAATCATGCGCCCCGGGGCACAGCATTGTGTGCCCCGAGCCGTTCTCCCTAATGGCTCGGCTCATTGTCCCTAATGGCTCGGCTCGTTCGCCCTATTGAGTCGGGTGGAAATCCCAGTTTAGCCGGTTCCTTGACTCATGACTAAAGGGTCGCTTCGCTCGTCGAAGAACGAACAAGCGAGAGCAGAGTCAAACTTGTTTGGTCTTTGCCGAGCGGAAAGGGCTTCGACCTCGAAGGTCGGAATATAACAATAATTATAAGAAGAATCGACCAAGCATCTCATACAAAGGAGGATGTGCCTATTTTTGACACATCCTCCAAAGAACCTTCAAATATGCTGTGAAGGGAGTATTACTTACCGTCTATCTGCCTGAGCAGTTCGCTGACGGCTGCCTCCAGCTGGAGGTCAGTTCCGGTGACTACCGTCTCGGGCAGGTTGAGTACGGGTATGTCAGGCTCCAGCTGGGTGTTCTCGAGGTAGGAACCGTCGGGCAGTTGATAGCCCACCACGGGGACACCGAAGACAAGGGTGGGGTCCTGCAGCGTCTCCCAGTTGACGGAGCTCATGGTGCCGGGCACGGGTGCGCCCACCAGCTTGCCCAGCTTCTGGTGGCTATACACCCAGGGCGTGCCGTGAGCGTTGCTGTAGTTGCCCTCGGCCTGCAGCATGATGGTGGGGTGGTTGTAGCGGCGGCTGGGCATGTCGCACGCCTCGCGTCCGCGGATGACCTGAGTGAAGTACTTATGGCCCGAGAAGAGAATCTCGATGTCCTCGTGCAGGCGTCCGCCGCCGTTGTAGCGGGTGTCGATGACGATACCTTCGCGTAGGTTATACTTGCCCAGGATGTCGGAATAGACGTCGCGGAAGCTGGCATCGTCCATGCTCTCCAGGTGCACGTAGCCCAGCCGTCCGCCCGAGAGGCGTTCCACCTCGGCTGCGCGGCTCTTCACCCAACGCTTGTAGAGCAGGTCGGATTGTGCGGAGCGGCTGATGGGGAGCACCACCTCGTCCCACTCGCCTGCGCTGCCCTTGAGGCTGACCAGGGTCTTCTTGCCCTGGCATTGGTTGAGGAGCTGGGCCAGGTCGGTATCCCGTCCCACTGGCTGTCCGTTGATGGCCGTGATGACGTCTCCCGCCTTCACCTTGCTCTTGGCCCGGGCAAAGGGTCCGCCTTCCAGCACATCGGTTATCTTCATGCCCTCATCGGTGGAGCGCATGTCGTAGAGCAGGCCCAGCTGGGCCGTTGCATCGCCTCCGCCCGAGGGGTAGAAACGTCCGCCGGTATGGCTGACGTTGAGTTCGCCCAGCAGTTCGCCCAGCAGATCGGAGAAGTCGTAGTTGTAAGTGATGTGCGGCAGGAAGCGGGCGTAGTTGGTGACCATCATGTTCCAGTCGCATCCGTTGTAGTCGGTGCGGAATATCTTCTTGTTGATCTGCTTGGCTACGTGGCGCAGCATGTACTCGCGCTCGGCAGCCATGTCGAGCTTCATGCGGGCGCTGTAGCTGATGCCGGTTATCTTGTCGCCCTTCTCAATCTTCTTCATCGAGCTGCCCAGGGAGTAGAGGTTGCCGTCCTTGTCCATCTGGAAGGATCCGCTGCCGCCCTTGCTGAGCAGCTTGGTCTCATGCTTGCGCAGGTCCATCTTCCACAGGTCGGGTTCGCCCTCGAAGGCTGCAAAGTAGTAGAGGCTCTCGCCGTCCTTGCTGATGATGGCATCGCCCAGGCGGCTGCTGTTGGGGGTGAGGCGCACGATGCGGTCCTCCAGCCCCTCGAACTCTATCTGCAGGGTCTTGGTGGAGTCGGCATCGGTCTTCTTATCATCTTTCTTGTCGTCCTTCTTATCGCCTTTCTTGTCAGCCTTCTTGTCTTTGCTGTCCTTTTTGTCCTTAGCTTCTTCCTTGCTGTCGGGTTTGGCATCGGGCTTCTTCTCGTTCTTCTTCTCCAGTTCCTTCAGCAGGGCGTAGTCCTCGGGCGAGAGGCGGTAGCGGTCGTAGGCATCCTGAGTGAGGAAGGCCAGGAATACGTCGTCCTGGCTGCCCCATGAGGCGTGGCTGCGCATGCCGTAGCGCTCGCTCTCGAAGAGGATGGCCTTGCCGTCCATCACCCAGCGGGGGTTGCCGCTCATATATCCGCTCTGCGTAATGGGGTGAATCTCTCCGCCCTGGGCGCTCACGATACCCTGGTCCTTGTAAGGGTCGCGCCGGTTGGCTATGTAGCTGAGCACGAACCACTTGCCGTCGGGGCTCCACTCGTAGCTGAATCCGCCGTCCCGGCTGTACCACTGGCTTCCGTCGGTCACCTGGGTCACTTTCTTGGTCTCCAGATCGACCACTTTCAGTTTTGTACGATCCTCTATGAAGGCCAGCTTTTTGCCATCGGGGCTGTACTTGGGCCGGCGGCGCTCCACCTGCGAGAAGTCAATCCGACCCTCCAGCTTCAGCGGGGGCAGTTCGGGGAAGATGCTTTCCTCCTTGATAAGCGTGGCATTGGCGAAGTTCAGGTCGTCGTCCCTCACGATGCTGGCCTTGTAGAGCTGCCAGTTTCCGTTGCGCTCGGAGGCATAGACGACGGAGCGTCCGTCGGGTGCGAAGTCGGGCTCAGCCTCGGCACCTGCCGTCTCGGAGATGCGGCGGGTGGTGGTGTACTCGGTGGTGGTGACGAACACCTCGCCACGTACCACAAAGGCTATCTGCTTGCCGTCGCGGCTCACCACGGCCTGGCGTGCCCCGCTGGAGAAACTCAGGTCGCGTATGGCCGGTTCGTCGTCGCGCGTGAGGGTGATGCTCAGCTTCTGCGCCTTTCCGCCGGCCTTCTGGGTATAGATCTCGCCGTTGTAGGTGAAGCATAGCAGGCCATTGCGTGCTACGCTGAGGAAGCGTACGGGGTGGTTCTTGAAGCTGGTGACGGCTTGGGGCGCATTGGCCTCGGTCGCGCCACCCTGCGCCTGGCAGCTATATACGTTCATACTGCCTCCGTCGCGCTCGCTCAGGAAGTAGAGGGTGCTGCCGTCAGGGCTGACAGCCGGGTTGCGGTCCTCGCCGGCATGGTGCGTAACGTTGGTGTGCCGGCCGCTCGATGCATCGTAGAACCATACGTCGCGGGTAATGGACGAGGTATGGTGCTTGCGCCACTCGTCTTCGTAGCCCTTGCAGTCGTGGTAGTAGAAGCCCTTGCCGTCGGGGGTGTAGCAAAGCATCTCCACGGGCGTGGCCAGTACCTGCAGGGTACGTCCGCCCGCAGCAGGCACCTTATACAGCTCCGAGAGGCGGCCGGAGGGGAACATAACGCTCTCCGCCGGGTCTTGTATCTGGGCCTTGAAGAGCACCCATTTGCCGTCGGGCGAGAAGGCCTGTGGTGTCTCCGTCGTGCTGTTGTACGTCAGGCGGGTGGCTGCTCCGCCCTCGGACGACATCACAAAGACGTCCATATTGCCATGCCGGTCGCTGGCAAAGGCTATCTGCCTGCCGTCGGGGCTCCAAACGGGCGCACATTCGTAGCTGTCCTGCGTGGTCAGGCGCTGTGCCTCGCCCCCACCCACGGGTACCTTATATATATCGCCCTTGTAGCAGAACGCCACCTGTGCACCGTCGGGGCTCACCTTTACATCCCTTAGCCATAGTGGTGTAACGGCATTGTCAGGCTTGGCTGTCGTACACATACCGGCCAGTATTACCACCAGCACGGCCGTCAAAATTCGTCTTGTATTCATTCTCGGATTGTGTTTATTAGTTTTAATTGTCTTTCGTAAAGAACGTGCAAAAAAGGGGGAGGGGCAGGAGAGAGGCTACTGCACGGAGATGCGTTTTGTTTGCACATCGCGGCTGTTGGGGCCTATCATGATGTCGAACTCGCCGGGCTCAAAGAAGAGCTTTCCGTCCTGATCGTACCAGCTGAGGCTTTCCTGCTGTAGCTGTATGCTGACGGTCTGCGTTTCGCCCTTCTTCAGGAATATACGCCGGAAGCCCTTCAGCTCCTTTACTGGACGGCTGTAGCGGCAGGCTATGTCGCGGATGTAACATTGCACCACCTCGTAGCTGTCATAAGCTCCACTATTGGTGACAGGCACGCTGACGGTGAGCTGCCGTCCGTTGGCCTCTACCTGCATCTGACCATACTGGAAGGTGGTGTAGCTGAGCCCGAAGCCGAAGGGGAAAGCCGGACCGTTGCTGACCTCGAAGTAGTTGCTGCTGTAGTTGCGGAAGGTGGGGTCGTCATCTCCGGCCGGACGTCCGGTATTCAGGTGGTTGTAGTAGAGCGGCAGCTGGCCCACACTCTGCGGCATGGTGGTGGTAAGGCGTCCGCAGGGCACCTTGTCGCCAAAGAGAACATCGCAGATGGCCGGTCCCATCTCCGTGCCACCGAACCAGACGTTCATGATGGCGGGAATGTGTTCGCGCTCCCAGTTCATCACGGTGGGGCGCCCGGCAAAGTTCAGCAGTACAATGGGCTTGCCCAGCGCAGCCAGCTCATGCAGTAGGCTCATCTGTGTCGCCGGCATTTCCAAAGTGACGCGACTATGGCTCTCGCCACTATAGTCGGCTCCCTCGCCCATTGCGCAGACGATGACATCGGCTTGGCGGGCAGCAGCCAAGGCTTCCTGGCGAGCCTTCTCGCCATCCACCTCGGGAATGTACCATGAGGCACCGGCCTGGCGCATACGACCGTAAGGGGCAATGTTGCATCCCTGGCTATAGAGCACTTCTCCGCGTCCGGCCAGAGCCTGCTGCATAGCCTCCCTGAGCGAGGGATAGGCCTTGCTGTCGGGACGGGTGACGCACCAGGTACCCAGCAGGCCGTCGGTGGTATCGCCGTTCGGACCGATAAGGGCAATTTTTCCCTCCTTCTTCAGGGGCAGCAGGTTCCCTTCGTTCTTCAACAGGACAAAGGTCTCGGCCGTCAGCTGTCGGGCTGCCTGGCGGTGTTCAGCGGTGAAGGTGTGCCCGGCTGTTTCCTCGTCGCTGAGAGGGCAATGGCGATAGGGATCGTCAAAGAGCCCCAGCTTGTACTTTGCCTCCAACACGCGGCGGCAGGCCTGGTCAATCTCCTTGCGGGACACCTTGCCCTCGCGCACGCTCTCCTCGAGCGTCTTCAGATAGCCCTGTGCACACATATCCATATCGGTACCTGCCTTCAGGGCCAGGACAGAGTTGTGCTTCAGGTCGCCAAAGCCGTGGCTCGTCATCTCGGCAATACTGCCATAGTCGGTAACCAGGAAACCCTGGAAGCCCCAAGTCTTGCGCAATACGTCATCGATGAGCCAACGATTGGCCGTGGCATGCTGTCCATCCACCAGATTGAAGCTGGACATCACACTGCCCACACCGGCCTCAACGGCTGCCTTATAGGGCGGAAAGTACTGGTTGAACATGCGCAGATGGCTCATATCCACCGTGTTATAGTCGCGTCCGGCCTCAACGGCACCATATAATGCATAGTGCTTCAGGCAGGCCATGATATTCCTGGGGCTGCTAAGGTCGCCCTGATAACCGCGCACCAGAGCTTGGGCGATGAGGCTGCCCAGGTAGGGATCCTCGCCACTGCCCTCTGCAATACGTCCCCAACGGGCATCGAGGGCTATATCTACCATAGGGCTGTATGTCCAGCTGATACCATCAACGCTGGCTTCCTCGGCTGCTATGCGGGCTGCCTGTTCCATAGCTTCCAGATTCCAGCTGCACGACTGAGCCAGCGGAATGGGGAAGATAGTCTTGTAGCCATGAATGACATCGAGACCAACCAACAGGGGAATGCCCAGGCGGCTCTTCTCGACGGCTATCTGCTGCAAAGCCCGGATCTTGTCTTTGCCCGTTGTGTTAAGTATGGCACCCAGTTCACCACGAGCTACCATACCGCCTACCTGGGTATCCATAGCGCCGCCTGTGGTGACATCGCCCCCTGGTTGCAGGTTCAGCTGTCCGATTTTCTCACTAAGTGTCATCTTGCTCATCAGTTTGTTGACGAACGCATCCATCTTCTGGTCGCGGGCGCTGATGGAGAGTGCAAAGCCCATCAGGGCAATAAAAAACAAGCTACGTTTCATAACGGAATATTCTCTTTTTGCTTTTATAAACAATACTTCATGCCCCAACAATCCACTTGCTGCCCGGCAGATGGGAGAGGAGCCAGGTGGTGATATAGCTGCATATATAGCTGGCCAGGGCAATGGCGGGGATGGCCAGCCCAACGGGCAAGAGCGGATTGGCTTGGTCGCCAGCCACCACAAAACTGGCTATGGGAGCCAGGAAGAACATGTGCATCAGATACATACCGAACGACATACGGCTCAGCGAGCTGACGAGGGCCGGAGTCTTGCCAGGCTGTATCGTGGTGAAGACCAGGAAGAGCCCGAAGGTGGCAAGCAGCACATTGGGCGTGCAGAAGGGCCACGACCATTCAATGAGGGGCGTCTCTATAAGTTGTCCGGGCGTTCCCTTCCACCAGAAACTCCATGCCGTAAAGGCAGCTCCTGCCAGGAAGCATACCCAGCCGATGGTGAGCCGTTTCTGGCGCGACCAGTCGAGGTGAACGCGGATGTAGTGAGCCAGCACCAGATAGCCTACATAGCCCGAGCAGTACCAGAAGGCCGAGTACTGGTTCCAGAAGCATTCGCCCCACAATTCCGGCGTTACATATAGATGGAACCAGGGGATGAAGGTCGTAAAGCAGAACAGACCGAGGAAGATTTGTTCCTCGCGCTTGGTGGCCCGCTCCAGCCAGGGTGAAATGACGGGGATAATCAGGTAGAGACTGATGAGGGGGTACATGAACCATAGGTGACCGGCCATCGAGGGGAAGTTGAAGGGCAGCAGCCTGAGGTCGTTCATGGACTGTTCCCAGGTCATCCCTCCCCAGGCCAGGGGCAGGAAGGTGTAGAGCAACAGGAACAGGACAAAGGGTGGCAGGATGCGCAGGAAGCGCCGGCGGTAGAACTGTACCATCGTACTGCCTGCAGGCATAGGAGCCAGCAGATAGGCGGAGGCTATCATGAACAGCGGCACGGACGTGCGGCTTACACCGCCGTCCCAGAAACTTACCCAGAAGCGGTTGGCTTCGTTGGCCAGCATAGACATGCTGCCAGCCAAACCCGAAGAGTCGGCTCCATAGAAGTTCTCTGCAGCGTGCACCAGCATAACCATCAGGCAGGCTATGACACGCAGGTAGTCAAGGAATTTGATTCTTTCTTTTTGCATATTGTCTTACGGTTTCGTTTTAATTCTTAATCTGCAGTATGAGTCCGCCCCAGGCGGGGAGGGATACGCAAAGAGGCTTATTGGGTGTGAAGGATACGCTAAGGCTTTCGCCCGACAGGAGATCTGTGGCTTCTACGTCTTGTTGAGGTGTCAACCCATACAGTTCAAACAGGTGATGAGGCAGGTTGACTTGAACCTCTTCCGTGCGGTCGGAGAAATTCGCAAAGGCCGTTACGCAATTGCGCGACAGGCGTCGCACAAAAACGTACTGGCTGTGCAGGTGGGGATTAACGTACATCAGGTCATAGAAATCTCCCTCCCGCAGAGTCTCATTCTGAAGGCGGAGTGTCAGCACCCGGCAGTAATATGCCTGCAAGGCCCTCTCCTCGTCGGTAAGGAGGGTTCCGTCGAATCGGCCGTGATTGCGCCAGCGACGAATGCTGTCGACACACCAGTAGTCGAAGATGGTAGTGCGACCATCCCTACCGCTGAATCCCTCCTCGTCCATGCCACGCTCGCCCAGTTCCTGGCCAAAGTAGAGCATGAAGGGATTGGTTGACATCAAGGCAGCTACGAGCAGGGCGGCCCTTCCCTTTCGGGCATCACCCGCAAAGAAATCGCTTGCCAGGCGCTGCTCGTCGTGGTTCTCAAGGAAATAGAGCATGTGCCGGCGAATGTCATCAACCTGTTGCCAGCAGGCAGTAAGGCTTTGCGCACTTGCCTCGCCGCGCACCACGGCACGCAGGGTATCATAGAAACCCACCTTATCATAGAGGTAGTCGAAGCCTCCGCGATGAATATACTCGCGATAGAGCGCCGGGTTATAGACCTCAGCAATAAAGAACAGATGCGGGAACTCCGCCTTGACGGAAGGGATGACCCACTGCCAGAACTCAACCGGCACCATCTCGGCCATGTCGCAGCGGAAAGCATCGACACCCTTGCGAGCCCAAAAGAGCAGTATGTGCAGCATCTTGTGCCAAGTTTCAGGGATGGGCTGGAAATGTGAGGTGTGCCCGCCAACGTAGTCAATGCCGTAGTTCAGCTTTACCGTTTCGTACCAGTCGGTTTGTGACGGCCAGGCATGAAAAACATCGTTTCCCGTGGCGCGGGCAGGCATTTCCCGATACCCCTGAAGGTCGAATTGTGCATGGAGCTCTTCGCCTGGAATATAATAGAAATTATTATGGGGGCTGAAGGCCTGCGAGGTGTCGTCCCCTGAGCCCAGGTCTTGAGCCTCAGGCGGACAGGCATCAGAACAATACTGGCGGGCTACATGATTAGGCACGAAGTCCATGATGACGCCCAACCCTGCACGATGCGTTCGCGCAACAAGATTCTCAAATTCCCTAACACGTCGCGTTACATCGGTAGCCAGGTCGGGATCAATGTCATAATAATCCTTAATGGCATAGGGGCTTCCTGCCCGTCCCTTCACGATGGATGGATAATCCTCTTGTATGCCATAACCGGCATAGCTGGTCTGCGTGGCATGCTCGATGATGCCTGTGTACCAGATATGTGTAGCCCCTAATTCCCGGATTTTCTCCAGAGCCTTTTGGGTGAAGTCGGCCAAATGCCCACAGCCGTTCTCCTTGATGGAGCCGTTGGCGTGGCGCGTTGTGTTGTCATTTCCGAACAGGCGAGGCAAGACCTGATAGATAGTGAGGAGGGAAGGGGATAAGGGGTTCAAAGGTTCAAAAGTTCAAAAGGTTCAAAGGTTGAGCTTTGCTCTTCGTCTGTCACGATTGACTGCGTCGAGCCTGCTCCAAGAGTTCAAGGGTGCAAGGGAATCAAATCCCCTGCACCGTTACTTCACGACTGATCTTGGCTATCATGCCCTGCAGCGCCTTGCCAGGACCACACTCCACAAACTCAGTGGCTCCAGCGGCTATCATGTTCTGCACCTCCTGCGTCCAACGAACGCTGGCTGTGAGCTGGGCAATCAGGTTCTGCTTTATCTCTTCGGCATCGGTATGCGCCTTTGCATCTACATTCTGATAGACAGGGCAGCAGGGTGTTGAGAAAGTAGTTTCCTCAATGGCCTTCTGCAATTCATCCTTGGCGGGCTGCATCAATGGACTATGGAAGGCACCACCCACGGGCAATACCAGGGCACGCTTGGCACCAGCAGCCTTCAGTTTCTCACAAGCTGCGTTCACAGCCTCTATATTGCCGCTAATGACCAGCTGACCAGGACAGTTATAGTTGGCCGGTACGACAACACCATTTCCCTCGGAGCTGACTTCGGCACAAACCTGCTCTACTGTTTCATCAGACAGACCTATGATTGCGGCCATCGTACTGGGAGCTGCCTCACAAGCCTTCTGCATGGCCTGGGCTCGGGCATAAACCAAGCGAAGTCCATCCTCGAAGCGCAGGGCGCCGGCTGCAGTCAGGGCACTGAATTCACCAAGACTATGACCACCCACCATATCGGGATGGAAGGCCTCGCCAAGGCAGATGGCAGAAATAACACTATGCAGGAAAACGGCAGGCTGAGTGACACGTGTCTGTTTCAGCTCGTCGGCAGTACCTTCAAACATGATGTCGGTAATGCGGAATCCCAAAATCTCGTTTGCCTTTTCGAACAAGTCTTTGGCTTCCTTACTGGTTTCATACAGGTCTTTTCCCATACCTGTAAACTGAGCTCCCTGACCGGGAAAAACAAATGCTTTCATATTATGCTTTATTTAATGAATTAACTTTCAGGTTGCAAAGGTACGATTAAGCAAGAGATAAACAAAATAAAACCCATTTTTATTTTGCTAATCCGAGCGAGAGTAGCTTTACTCCCAACAATCCAAGTCGTTTGCGATATCAGGAAGTTGCGAGCGATGGAAGACAGGGTCCTTTATGCCCTGGCGTTTCTGGTGGCGATAGTCATCGAGCAGGCGGAACACATATTTCCCAAGGGCAATAATGGCTACAAGGTTGCAAGCCGTTAGCAGGGCCATACACAAATCGCCCAAACTCCAAACGAGATTGAGGGTTGCTAAAGCACCAAACATAACCATGACTCCTCCTGAAAACAAACGATAGAGAACCATTATGCTTCGATTGTCGGTCAGGAAGCGGATATTGGCCTCGCCATAATAATAGTTGCCAATGATGCTGGAAAATGCAAACAAGAATATGGCAACGGCAATGAATAAGGGACCTGATGCACCGACCTCGGACTGCAAGGAAGCCTGGGTAAGCACAATGCCATTGAGTTCGGGTGAAGTATAGAGCCCGCTAATAAGTATTATGAAAGCCGTACAAGAGCAAACAAGCAACGTATCGGTAAATACACCAAGAGCCTGAATGAGTCCCTGCTTGACGGGATGTGATGTAGCTGCAGTTGCTGCTACGTTAGGTGCACTTCCCTCGCCGGCCTCATTGCTGAAGAGTCCGCGTTTTATACCATTCATCATTGTAGCGCCAAGTCCCCCGCCTGCGACCTGTTCCATACCGAAAGCACTGGAGATAATTACCTTAAAGACATGGGGAAGGAGGCTGAAATTCATAATTATGATAACAACAGCAAGTGCTACATATCCAATGGCCATTACAGGCACAAGCACAGAACTGACACGGGCAATGCGATGGATGCCTCCGAAAACGATAATCAGAGACAAGGCTGAAAGTGCCAGACCGACCCAAAGGGGTGACCACCCGAAAGCCTCCTGCATAGCGCTGCAGATGGTGTTGCTCTGAATGGAATTATAGGAAAGCCCAAATGTAACAGTTATCAAAATAGCAAAAAGAACAGACATCCAGCGGCAATGCAAGCCCCTGCGGATATAATAGGCCGGACCACCAATGAACGACTCGCGGTGACGCTGTTTGTAGAGCTGCCCTAAAGTGGACTCCACAAAGGCTGTGGCAGAGCCGAAGATTGCAATTACCCACATCCAAAAGACTGCGCCAGGTCCACCGATTGCAATAGCTGTAGCCACGCCAGCCAAATTGCCTGTGCCGACCCGAGTGGCAACAGAAACTGCAAAAGCTTGGAAGGAGGAAATATGATGTTTACCCTTTTCATCCGGAATGGCCGATTCAGCAAGCAGACGTACCATCTCGCCAATCATGCGAAACTGCACAAAGCGTGTGCGGAATGTAAACCACAGTCCGCACCCTATCAGTACCGCAATAAGCGCGTAGCTCCAAAGGGCATCACTAATATATGTGATGAGTTCAGTCATTGACATAACGTGCTTCAACGAACACCTCCTTGCGCCTGACAGGCTTCGAAGGGGAGTTTTATTAATTCAGATATCGGCATCTTTGTCTGTGAATTATAAGAAAGGTTTTACAATCTCCTCTGTGCGGTCCCAAAGTTCAACCATTTGCTTATGGTTCATATATTTCTCGCCTATGTCGAAAATGTGGTTGGAACGATTGAAAGTGCCCGTTTGCTCAGCTTTGTCTTCATCAAGCAAAAGGTGGATTGCCGTATCTGCTCCCTGACGTGGCGTACGGATAACGGGCCTGAAGATGAGGTCTGTAATAGGGTCGAACCACATTTGCATACGTATGATATTCGTGCTGACAATACCCGGATCGGCTGCGTTGACAGTTATTCCCTGCTCCTTTACACGCTTGGCCAGTTCGATGGTGAAAAGGGTGATGGCAAGCTTGGAATTAAAGTAGGGGAATATGCGCCACCACCAGCCTTTCATGCCGCGCTCAAAAAACTGCGGGAAATTAAGGCGCCCAAGCGGATAGACGAGTGAGGCCATATTAACAATGCGGCTTCCTTTACCCATGAGCGGCAACAAGAGGCGGGATAGCAGGTAAGGACCAACATAATTGACACTGATTGTACGCTCCAGTCCGTCAACGGTGTAGTGATAGCCTG
This sequence comes from uncultured Prevotellaceae bacterium, assembly GCA_946407895.1. Classification (GTDB taxonomy): domain Bacteria; phylum Bacteroidota; class Bacteroidia; order Bacteroidales; family Bacteroidaceae; genus Physcousia. The sequence continues at coordinate 51,769 of CAMJQA010000011.1, read as the reverse complement.
TCTCCATCGTTCCAGCATTATTCATCAGGAGATCGACACGCTGGAAGCGGCTCTTCACCTTCTCTGTAAACTGGCGAACGGAAGCCAGATTAGCCAAGTCGATACCGATAATCTCAATATTAGAGTTCCCGGTTTCCTGGATTAGCTTGGCACATTTCTCTTCAGCCCGTTTGGGACAGTAGCAAGCCATAATTGTGTGATATCCCTTTAGGGCCACTGCCTTTGTCTCTTCATATCCCATGCCTCCATCGGCACCGGTAATAATTGCTAATTTCATATTCTTATGTGTTTATATGCCAGATTCATTTCCAGCCTGTTCTCTTTCAATCCTGTCTATCTCCCTGGTAAGGTTTTTGGGAAGTGCCTCTTGCAGATGCTGGTGACAAGCCATCTCCAGGGTGTACATTCGTCCAATGCAATAGTTGCTGTGACGGCATCCACAACGATGATTCGGGTCCTCCCTCAGACGGTTTACGAAATCGGGCTCGTTGAGCAGGCTCCGTGCCATCTGGACAGCCTCGAAGCCGTGGCTCAAGACTTCGCGAATCTTGTCTCCTGCCACCAGTCCGCCTACGTAGATAAACTTCATATCGGGCATAGCCTGGCGGAAGAGCAAGGCGTCCTCAAGGAAGAAGGCTTCCCGATAGTCAACTGTTGGTGTAAGGCATTTCTTGACGAATGGCTTGGCCGAGCGTATGCTGTACTTTAACCAGGCCTTGTCCATATAGTGCGTCATGGTCTGCAAAGGCATTTCGCCACGCATAACGTACATAGGCGTAGCACTTACCAGCCCACCGCTGAGTACGATGGCGTGAACGCCAAGGCTCTGCAGGCGGCGGGCAATCGGTATGCTGTGCTCCTCAAGGGAGATGCCGTGCTTCAGTCCGTCGCGCATATTCATCTTGCAGACTACGGCCATATCGTTACGGGCTGCTTTCATGACTTCCTCAATGCACATCGTCATGAAGCGCATACGATTCTCCAAACGGCCTCCATATTCATCGTGCCGATGATTGAAGTAGGGATTCAGGAACTGATCGATCAGATAGCCGTGTCCGCAATGGATTTCTACCTCGTCAAATCCAGCCTCACGGGCCAGGTTTACCGCCTCGCCAAACTTGCGAGCCAGCACTGGCAGTTCATCGGTACGCAGCCCGCGTACGATGGTTGGGCTATAGAGGTTGAATCCCGTACTGGCACCAACGGGAATACACCCACAGATTGCCTTGTGGCTCATATTGCCGCAGTGTCCAAGCTGAATACCAGCAGCCGCACCTTCGCGATGTATGCCATCGGTAAGCCTCCGAAGGCCAGGGATGATTTCCGGCTTCATGACAAGCTGGCGGTCAAAGCTAAGCCCGCTTTCTGTTACGGCAGCGTAAGCCACAGTTGTCATGCCTACTCCGCCTCGGGCTACTCTGGTGTGGTAATCATAGAGCATTTGGCTGGGTTCATGCCCCGGACACATACTTTCAAATGCTGCGCTTCGGATGGTTCTGTTCCTAAGCGTCAACGGACCGATTTGGGCTTCCTCAAAGATTGTGTTCATATATTCTATATTGTTTTTTACTGGCACTTAATTCATTCTTTCCTTATTAATATAAGAACGGGATGATGCGTTTACGCGAACCTACTGCAGCATCACCGAACTGGGCACGGTATTTCTTGTGAATAGAGTGTGCCCGGGGCACAAGGTTGGCTGCCGTCCAGATGGGAAAGACCCAGGCCACAGGCGTGGCAGCAGCCAGTGCATAGCCAGTCCACTCCATTAGCTCTCCCAAATAGTTTGCACTGGTTACATAGCGGTACATGCCGCGCTGAGGAAGGTAGTGGCGCGTATCGCCTGGTTGACGGAGATGGCGTATAACATAATCTGAATGCCAGTTGACAGACAAGCCCAGTATGAAGAGCAGTATGCCTAATATGGCATTCCAGCGAAGCAGGTAAGCCGTCCCCTCCTGGAAATCGAGATTGGGATACCAGTATAGACCGCCACCCTGCATAATTCCGTTGATAACATTGAATACAACGCCCATAAGCATGATGGCTACGGGCATTCGGCTCTTTCCCGTCATCAGCCACGGAAAGACGAAACTGCGCTGGAAGTAGTGCAACAGGAAGAGGCCAAGCAGTACCAGCTCGGGGACGTGACGGCTCCAACCTGATGTACGCCAGACAGCCAGCATGACCAGAAAGACAGGAGCCTCCATCAGCGTCCAAGCCACTTTGTTATTGATGCTCCAACCCCATTGACGCGTGCGGAACTGTCCGTAGCCAGCCGTTACGAAATAGAGCGAGATGAATACAATGACCGCCAGGACGAGCATCGCATAGATAAGGAAAGTCCAAAGTTCAAAATCCATAGCTCTATTTATATCTTCAAGGGTCGGTATAAAGTGGAATGAAGAGGCCGGTACTGATTCTATTTAATGCATATTTGCTGTGGTTCGGTGGTGGGGCCGTCAACCGTAAGGATGCCGTCCTGGCTGATGTCCATCCGGTCCATCAGGACAACGCGCTCGTCGGGATTGTCGCTCATACGTCCGTGATAGACGCAGTAGCGGTTGCCATCGGGCATTGTAATGACCATGTTGTGACCCGTGCCCATTACTGTGCCGCCCTGGCTGACGTTCTCCTGCAGAACAGGGTTGTTGGCTGCCTTTTGGAACGGACCCAGAGGATTCTGCCCCGTGGCATAGCCTACCGCATAGTTCTTGCCCTGATAGCAGTTGGCGCTGTACATTATATAGAACGTGTGTCCCTCTTTTATCAGGAAGCTACCTTCCGTCCATCGGCGGTTGGCCTCGCCCTGTGTGGCGCTGCGGCTTTCCCATTCTGCCTGAACGTCGTCCAGGCGGGTAGGCGGAGCCAGAAGCAGCTGAGGCTCGCCAATGATGCCGCTGAAGTCGGGCTTCAGCTCAACGCCATAGACCCAGCTCTCCTCAATCTCGGGGTAGGAGCCGGCCTGGCGCAGCGAGTCGGCTATCTCGCTCTCTACGCTGTGCTTGTAGCAGCAGCGGCTGAAGTAGAGGTAGCATCGTCCGGCCTCATCATCGAAATATACATTGGCATCTATAATGGGATACTCGGGATTGAAGATGGGTCGGTTCATCAGGTCGGTAAAGGGACCGGCAGGGCTGTCGCTGACGGCAACGCCTATTTTGAAGTTCTCACCTTCATTGGTGGGATTCTCGCGATAATTGGCGCTGAAGAAGAGGTAGTACTTACCGTCTCGCTCATAGACTTCGGGTGCCCAGAAACAATCCACGCACCATTGCTCCTGGCCTCCGCCTTGGTAGATGCGCCCGCAGGACTCCCAGTTCAGCAGGTCGTCGCTGACGAATGCCTCGAAGCCGTCGGCCATTGAAGTGCCGTACATATAGTAGCGGCCGTCGCTGGCGTGCAGCAGATAGGGGTCGCCGAACTTCAGGGGGATGGGGTTGGTGACTGTGCTCTCTACTTTGGCCTTCTCGGCCGGTCTGCACCCGCTTAGGGCCAGGATGAAGCAGCCAAATGCTGCAATCAGGAGGGTCTTGCTTTTCATTTCTGTAGCGTCTTAATTATGTTTAACCTTGTGGGGCTGTATGCCGCAGCGTTACCGCCCGGCATACATGCTCTCGTAGTACTTCTCGTATTCGCCGCTGGTTATCTGGTCCATCCACTCCTGGTTGTCCAGGTACCAGCGCACGGTCTTCTCGATGCCTTCCTCGAACTGCAGGCTGGGTTCCCATCCCAGTTCCTTCTGCAGCTTGGTGCTGTCGATGGCATAGCGGGCATCGTGCCCAAGGCGGTCGGTGACGTAGGTGATGAGGTTCATATCCTCGCCCTCCTTGCGCCCCAGCAGGCGGTCAACCGTATTGATGACAACGCGGATGATGTCAATATTCTTCCATTCGTTGAAGCCGCCTATATTGTACGTCTCGGCCACCTTGCCCTGATGGAAGATGACGTCGATGGCCCGTGCATGGTCCTCAACGAAGAGCCAGTCGCGCACGTTTTCGCCCTTGCCATAGACGGGCAGCGGCTTGCGGTGCCGGATGTTGTTGATGAAGAGGGGTATCAGCTTCTCGGGAAACTGATAGGGCCCGTAGTTGTTGGAGCAGTTCGTAACGATTGTGGGCATACCATAGGTGTCGTGATAGGCGCGGACGAAGTGGTCCGAGCTGGCCTTTGCTGCCGAGTAGGGGGAGTGGGGATTATACTTCGTCGTCTCGTAGAAGAAATCTTTGCCGTAGGCCAGGTGATGCTTGCTACTGCTGGCGGTGGTGGTGAAGGGGGGCTCGATTCCCTCGGGATTTGTCATCTCGAGTGCACCATAGACCTCGTCGGTAGAGATGTGGTAGAAGCGCTTGCCCTCGTACTTTTCGGGCAGCGATTCCCAGTACACCTTGGCGGCCTGCAGCAGGGATAGGGTTCCCATTACGTTTGTGCGGGCAAAGGTGAAGGGGTCCTTGATGCTGCGGTCAACATGGCTCTCGGCTGCCAGGTGGATGATGCCGTCAACGTGCTCATCCTTCATCAGCTGCAGGAAGGCTTCGTAGTCGCAGATGTCCATCTTGACGAACTTGTAGTTCGGACGGTTTTCCACGTCCTTCAGGTTGGCCAGGTTGCCTGCATAGGTCAGTTTGTCCAGGTTGATGATGTTATACTGGGGGTACTTGTTTACGAAGAGGCGAACCACATGACTTCCTATGAAGCCTGCGCCGCCGGTGATAACTATATTTCTTTTCATTTCGGTTTACTATTTTGAGGGTTCTACAGGGTTGGTCTTAGCTCGTTTCCCGGGGGGGCTGTGTTTGCAAGACCCGGGTTGCGGATTTGCAAGACCCGGGTCTTGCAAGATTTTGACCCGGGTACCGCAAAAGCGGCAGGGGCTGTCAGAGGTCTATTCCGGGGCCGAATTTCTTGACCTCGTCAATTACTTTCAGCAGATACTGGCCATACTGGTTCTTCAGCATGGGCTGAGCCAGCTGCCGCATGCGCTCTTCGTCAATCCAGCCCTTGCGGTAGGCAATGCCCTCGAGGCATCCCACCTTCAGGCCCTGGCGCTTCTCGAGTACCTCGATGTAGGTGGAGGCTTCCGAGAGGGAGTCGTGCGTGCCCGTATCGAGCCATGCAAAGCCGCGTCCCAGCGTCTGCACCTTCAGCTCGCCGTCCTCCAGGAACCGTTGGTTCACTGTCGTAATCTCATATTCTCCGCGTGCGCTGGGCTGTATGTGCCGCGCCACGTCAACCACCTTGTTCGGGTAGAAGTAGAGGCCCACAACTGCGTAGTTGCTCTTGGGATTCTGGGGCTTCTCCTCTATGGAGAGGCAGTTGCCCTCCTTGTCAAACTCGGCCACGCCGTAGCGTTCCGGGTCGTTTACCCAATAGCCGAAAACGGTGGCCTTGCCCTCCTCCTCGGCAGTCCTTACGGCATTGCGCAGCATCTGGCTGAATCCGTTGCCCTGGAAAATGTTGTCTCCCAGCACCAGGCAGGCGCAGTCGCTGCCGATGAAGTCGGCGCCGATGGTGAAGGCCTGCGCCAGGCCGTCGGGGCTTGGCTGCTCGGCATACTCGAAGTGCACGCCATAGTCGCTGCCGTCGCCCAGCAGGCGGCGGAAGCCGGGCAAGTCGAAGGGCGTGGAGATGATCAGTATCTCCCTTATGCCCGCCAGCATCAGTACGCTGATGGGGTAGTAAATCATAGGCTTGTCGTAAATGGGCATCAGCTGCTTGCTGATTCCCTTAGTGATGGGGTAAAGCCTGGTACCCGAACCACCTGCTAATACTATTCCTTTCATGTTTTATGCAGATTTGCCATTAGGCATTGTCGCTATGTTTCCAACAGTTTGCTGAGGCAGGCCTTCAGCGAGTCGGTCCAGTAGGGAATCCTCAGCCCGAACGTCTGCTTCACCTTCGTCTTGTCGAGTACGCTGTAGGCGGGACGCCTTACGGGGCTGGGGAACTCGCTGCTGCGGCAAGGCTGTATGTCGCAGTCCTTGTGGCCGGCATACTCCGCAATCATACGGGTGAAATCGAACCAGGAGCAGACACCCTCGTTGGAGTAGTGGTAGATGCCGGTCTTCTCCCAGGGCGTATGCTGCCTGCGGGCATACTGGGCAATTATCGCTGTGATGGCCCGAGCCAGGTCGAGCGCATAGGTTGGGGTGCCCACCTGGTCGAAGACCACCTTCAGCACCGGCCTTGAGGCTGTCAGGCTGAGCATCGTCCTGACGAAGTTCTTGCCATATTCGCTGTAGAGCCAGGCCGTGCGTAGGATTATGTGCTGGCACCCGCTCTGGATGATGCGCTCTTCGCCGTGCAGTTTGGTGCGTCCATAGGCCCCGGTCGGGGTGCCCGTTCTATCCTCGCGGCACGGGGTGTTGTATGGTTCCTTGCCGAAGACATAGTCGGTGCTTATGTGCACCAGCAATCCGCCTGACTCCTTCATGGCCAGGGCCAGGTTCCCGGGCGCCCCGGCATTGAGCTGCTCGGCCAGTTCCTCGTTTGTTTCCGCCGCATCCACGTTCGTATAGGCTGCGCAGTTCACGATGACCTCGATGCCCCGCTCCAGCACCATCTGGTTGACCGACTGGCGGTCGGTAATGTCGAGGAAGGTGGTCTCCAGCCCCTCCGCCTCGGTGACGTCGGTGAAGACGTAGTGGTCTGTGCTCTCCTGCGCCAGCAAACGCATCTCTCGGCCCAGCTGGCCGTTGGCTCCGGTTATCAGTATGTTCATAGCCCTGCGTCCTCCTCAGTACAGTTTATCGTCTATGCCAAAGTCCGTCACGCAGTCCTTCAGCAGAGCGTGGTGCAGGTCTTTCTCGCTCAGTATGGCCTTCTCCACCGGAATGCGCCAGTCAATACCCAGCGCTTCGTCCCTGAGGCTAATGCCTGCCTCGGCCTCGGGGTGATAGAAATTATCACATTTGTACTGGAAGACTGCCGTCTCGCTCAGCACAGAGAATCCGTGGGCAAAGCCACGGGGCACAAAGAACATCAGTTTGTTCTCCTCGTTCAGTTCAACGGCTACGTGCTGCCCGAACGTAGGGCTGCCCCGGCGGATGTCCACCGCCACGTCCAGCACCGAACCGCGCACACACCTCACCAGCTTGCTCTGCGTATAGGGCATCCTTTGGTAATGGAGCCCTCGGATGACTCCGTATGCGCTCATGCTCTCATTGTCTTGCACAAAACGGATGGGCATAACCTTCTCATCGAATTCCCGCTGTGAATAGCTCTCGAAGAAATAGCCCCTCGCGTCCTTGAAGAGACGGGGCTTCAGGATGAATACGCCATCCAGGTTAGTCTTAATTACTTCCACCTCAATATTATCAAATTCCTCTATATTACCGTTTTCGGGTACAAAGATAGTGTAAACCGGGCGAAATACAAAATGAATTAAGATTTATTTCACGTTTTCCTTTCTTCTTTCGCCAGTTATTACTACCTTTGCGGTCTCAAACTAATAGGTAGATAACTATGCAGAAGAATATCGCAGTAGCCGGAACAGGCTATGTCGGACTGAGCATTGCAACATTGCTCTCAGTCCATAACCATGTTGTTGCCGTGGATATCATCCCGGAAAAGGTGGAGAAGATTAATCGTCGCATCTCGCCCATCCAGGACGAGTATATCGAGAAGTACTTTGCCGAGAAGGTACTTGACCTGACTGCCACGCTCGATGGCCGTCAGGCTTACAGGAATGCCGACTTCGTCATCATTGCCGCGCCCACCAACTACGATCCCAAGACAAACAACTTCGACACGCACCATATTGAGGACGTAATCGACCTTGTGCTCAGTGTGAACCCGGATGCCGTAATGGTCATCAAAAGTACCATTCCCGTAGGCTATACCGAACAGGTGCGCCAAAGGCTCTCCTACCGCGAACGCCTCTCTGACGGCACGATGAAGGTGGTGGTGCCCAACATCATCTTCTCGCCCGAGTTCCTCCGCGAGAGCAAGGCCCTCTACGACAATCTCTATCCCAGCCGCATCATCGTGGGACGGCCGCAGGACGATGCCTTCCTCTGCCAGAAGGCCGACGAGTTTGCCGCCCTGCTGCAGGAGGGAGCCCTGAAGACGGACATACCCACCCTGTTCATGGGCTCAACAGAAGCAGAGGCTGTAAAACTTTTTGCCAATACATACCTAGCCCTCCGCGTGTCATACTTCAACGAACTGGACACCTATGCCGAACTGAAGGGACTCAACACCCAGGCCATCATTGAGGGCGTAGGCCTCGACCCCCGCATCGGCAACCACTACAACAACCCCAGTTTCGGATACGGCGGGTACTGCCTGCCCAAGGACACCAAGCAGCTGCTGGCCAACTATGCCTCCGTGCCGCAGAATATGATGAGCGCCATCGTCACCAGCAATGCTACGCGCAAGGACTTCATTGCCGACCGCGTGCTGGAGATGGCTGGAGCGTATGGGTCCAACAGCCAGTGGGATGCACAGAAGGAGCGCGACGTAGTAATCGGCGTCTTCCGACTGACTATGAAGTCCAATAGCGACAATTTCCGGCAGTCGGCCATACAGGGCATCATGAAACGCGTCAAGGCAAAGGGTGCAACCGTCATCATCTACGAGCCCACCATACCCGACGGCTCCACTTTCTTCGGAAGCCGCGTTGTAAACAATTTGTCGGCATTCAAGGCTCAGGCTCAGGCTATCATAGCAAACCGTTATGATACCTGCCTGGACGATGTAAAGGATAAGGTATATACGCGCGATATTTTCAAGAGAGACTGACAAAGGGATTCCCGTTCATGCCCCAATCATTACTGTAATAAAATGGGGCAGGCGACCCCAAAGGCATAACATTTTTCGTAAAAGAGTTTCTACTTTAGAATAAAATGCGTATCTTTGACCCCGAAAAATAGAAGGTTCAGCAAGATAATGAAGACAAAACGTGTGTTTACCATAGTTTGCGGATGGCTGTCGGCACTGGCCGTTGCAGCACAGGCCACCTATACGAACCCCGTATATGACTCCGATTTCCCCGACCCCAGCATACAGCGGGCTCAGGACGGCTATTTCTATGCTTACGCCACTGGGCAGCGCGGCCTGCGCAGCAAGGATCTGGTGAAGTGGCAGCGGCTGAACAACGTCATTGCACGGCCTACATGGAACGACAGCACTTACACCGATGCCAGCGGCAAGCGGACAACGGACTACTACAGCTTCTGGGCGTGCGACGTGAACTATGTTGACGGACGCTACCTCATGTACTACGCCTGCGCCCTATGGGGCAACGGCACTCGCACCGGAATCGGTGTAGCAACGGGTTCGTCGCCCGACAAGTTCACCGACCGGGGACGCTTGTTCCGCAGTACGGAGATTGGTGTGAAAAACAGCATCGACCCCTGTTATGTGGAGCAAAAGGACAAGAAGTACCTCGTCTGGGGCAGCTTCAACGACATCTACATCTCAGAACTGAGCGAGGACGGGCTCAAGATCAAGGACTTCAAGAAGAAGACTAAGATTGGTGGCGGCGCCTTCGAGGGTGTCATGATTCACAAGCGTGGCGGATACTACTACATGTTTGCCAGTATAGGCAGCTGCTGCAACGGCGTGAACAGTACGTACAAGACCGTTGTGGGCCGTTCCACGTCAATTATGGGACCCTACGTCAACAAGCAGGGCGGCACGATGTTCGACAATAACTACACCACAATCATACAGGGCAACAGCCGGTGGAAGGGCACCGGGCACAACAGCGAAATCATCACCGACGATAACGGAGACGACTGGCTGCTGTATCACGCCTACGATGCCAAGGATGACGGAAAGGGCCGTGTCATGCTGCTGGACAAGATTACTTGGAGCCGCGACGGATGGCCTTCGGTAAACAACGGTTCACCCAGCACCACGCCTCAGCAGAGACCTGTTTTCTACTCCGGAGACGGGGCCAACAAGACCTACCTCTTCCAGAACATGGACGTGGAAAAGAGCGCCTTCCGCGGATGGACCGTGGAGGCTTCGGAGGACTGCACGCCCGTGAGCGGAGCCGGGTCGGTGTTCTGCCCACTGGGCTACGTTAAAGGCGCGGCAAGCAGTTTCGACATCTATCAAACGCGAACCAGCATGCCCGACGGACTCTACGAACTGCAGGTGAACACCTTCGACACGGGCAACAGCGTTGAGGCCTATGTGGGTGGTGTAGGCACCCCCATCCACAATGACGACCAGACGGGTGTTCCTCCTGCTTCTGACAATACCATCAGCAACAATTTCCTGCGAGGCAACTTCCAGCGCAGCTTCTACGGTCTGGTCACCGGCGGAACCCTGCGCTTCGGTTTCCGCACCAGTGAGCCCATGGAGGCCTCTACCCGCTTCTATATGGCCAATGCCCAGATTGTCTATCGTGAGAAGAATGCCACCGCCCTGGCCAGCGTGCTCAACAACTACGAGGCCCGCGCAGACGAGGCCCTACAGACGCAGAAGCCCTTCTATAACGGCTACCGCACCAGCCTGCAGACCTATCGACAGGCTGCTGCCGGAACCGAGGACAATGACATCCGCTATGCCCAGCTGCTTAAGATAGCCAGCACCTTGGACAGTCTGAATCAGAGTATCCAGCTCTACGACTCCCTGTCGCGGCAGGTCTTCCTAATGGAGGCTGAAGTGAGGCGCGCACAGGAAGGGGGCTATAGCTCGCCAGAGGCTGAGGCCGTGCTGAAGGAGGCAGAGCCCCTCCTGCAGACGCCCTCCTACACGGACAAGCAGGTGGCCGACCTCATCAGCCGCATGATACAGAGTACCCATGACATGAACTACGCCTACCAGCAGGGCGACGGAACGGCGGAGAGCCCCTACCTCATCTCGCGTCCCGAACAGCTGGACCACATGCACGACGTCCTTGTCAGGGAACAGATGGTGTATTTCGCCATGACTGCCGATGTTGATATGGCCGGGTACGCCTGGAGGCAGCTAAACGGGTCTTCAAACAGCTACCGCTACTGGATTAACTTCGACGGCCGGGGGCATGTCATCAAGAACCTCTGTCCCGAGCCGGACAGCGGCTATCCCAGTTTCTTCGGCACCATGTGTGGCGAGTGCCGCAATGTGGGTTTTGTGGATGCCGATGTTACCAGTACGGCCTCGGGTGGCGGTATCCTCAGCGGCTATATGGGCCACAGCAGTTTTAAGGATGCCGAGGGCAACCTGTTGCCGGTCATTGTGGAGAACTGCTATTTCACCGGTCGCCTCGTCAGCAAGGGCTATGCCGGGGTGTTGGGTGGCACGCTGAACAACTCGCCCATCACCATTCGCAACGTCTATACTCGGGTTGACATCACCGGCACGGGCACATCGAGCAACTATTGCGGCGGTCTGGTGGGACGTGTTCGCACCGACCTCACCATCCAGAACTGCTATTCTGCCGGCCGCATTGAAGGCCCCATAGCTGCACCCATAGCTGCTGGAGGGCAGAATAGCTCCACTCCGCCCAGCCTCTACCAGAATGTCATTGCCTGGAACCCCTCAGTCATAGGGGCCTCAGCCGCTCCCTTTGCCTTTACGGCCGAGGGCGACCAGCTCCTGGGCACCTACGTCTTCTCGGGCATGGAACTGGGCGGAGAAGTTGTGCCCGGCGGACGCAGCCACGCTGAACTGCAACAGGTGGCAGCCCAGTGGGGTTCTCCCTGGTGTGCCGATCCCTCAGCAGGCAACGGCTATCCCATCTTGCAATGGCAGTATGAGCGGGGCGATTATGCCTTGCTATGTGGCTTCCCTATTCAGGACGGTGTGGAAGAGACAGAATGGGCAAAGGGCAACAGTCAGCAGAGAGCAGGGCTCAGGCAAGCCTACGACCTTACTGGCCGCCGCGTGAACCCAGCCAGCCAGTCAGGCCGCTACCAGTTGCCTAAGGGAATATATATTATTGACGGAAAGAAGAAACTTATCAGATAACCCCTATTTTATAATCCAATTAAATTAAAAAAGTAAAGTTATGAAGAAGTATGTATGCGACGTTTGTGGCTGGGAGTACGATCCTGCCGAAGGTTGCCCCGATGCAGGCATTGCTCCCGGCACCCCCTTTGAAGAACTGCCCGAAGATTTTGAGTGCCCGGTTTGCGGTGTAGGAAAAGACCAGTTCTCGGAAGAGTAAAGAGTGAAGAACGAAGAGTGAAGAGTGAAGAGCAAGCTTTACCCCTTAACAAAATTCAAGGGCAACAGCAAGCTCTTCACTCTTTTCTTTTCCTTTCCTTTCCTTCCTGACTCTTAACTCTTGACTGTACACTGTTTATACTTTTCCAGCTCTGTGCCCAGTTGGCTCAGGGCCCAGGTGATGACCGTGGCATCGTCCAGCAGGCCCAGTGGCACGAAGTCTGGAGTAAGGTCAATAGGCGAAACGGCATAGGCAATGGCTGCCACGGCCAGGGTCAGGGCCTGTGAGTCATAGTCGCGATAGCGTCCGTGGGCTATATCGCTCACGTAATGCCCTATCAGGCGCAAGTCATTGCGGATGCCCTCCACCCCGTTCCGTCTCACATAGCGCGGCAGTAGGGCCAGCAGGGCCGCAATATGCTGGCGGCTGCCCAGTATGCTGTTCGACCATGACAGCCAGCGGCCGCCCTTGAATCCAGTAATGAAGTTCTTTCCCATTTCCTTTTTTTCGTCAACTTTGCGCCGCAAATATACCTATTTCCTGAATACGGCCACTCATTTCGAGCCTTAAAAATCCTTAAAAAAGGAATGAAGGGGAAAGAATGAAGCTCAATCACTGAACTCACACCGCCAGTGTTACCTTCTGGCGTCGCAGTTCTCCCTGCAATTTCTCAACATCGACCTCGGCCGCACTGCAACGGCCTGCTGCCGCCAAGGCAGCTGCTGTTCCGGCTGCCTGGCCCGTCACGAAGCAGGTGCCTATCTCGCGGGCGTCCCATGCCAGTCCCTCCTCGAATCCGAAACAGCGGCCAGCCACCAGCAGGTTGTCACATCCGCGGGGCAGCAGGGCGCGATAGGGAATCTGCCAAACAGGTCTGTCCACTCCCTTCACCACCCCTCCGCGATACGGGATGGGGTCCGACGCACCGCTCATGCCAATTACATCGGGAAATACCGTGCGCGTCATCGATTCCTCCAGGGTAACCGTATGCACAGCGTCCAGGGCACGCGTCACCCTGACGCCCAGCTGCGGCGCCGTCTCCAGCAGGAAGACTTTCTCATAGCCTGGCTTCGACTTGATGTTTTGCACGCGCTCCCATATCTGGCGGCGGAACTTCTGCTGCAGGCGCGTCAGGTTGAGTACGTCCAGCCCGTCCTGCTCCTCCTCGCCGCGCATGTGCAGCATCGTCACACCAGGGATGGGTGTGGCGCCGCCCACGTCCTGAGCCCTGAAGCCCTCCGCCTGCGTATTGATGCGGTCTGCGTTGCCCATCCTGGCCAGTAATCCAATGTGGTATTTAATCTCCCTGAAACCGACTCCACTCCATGCCATCACATCACCGTCGCCCGTGCAGTCCACCACCATCCGGCCCCGTACGGCCAGTCGTCCGCTCTTGCACTCGATAACGACAGCCTCAATGCTACTGCCCGACATAACTACGTCTGCCGCAGTACTGAAGAAGATTGTCTTCACCCCCGCCTCGCGGCACATCTCGTCGAGCACGTATTTGCAGGCCTCGGGGTCTACCATCGGGTTCATTTCATTGATGCACATTCCCATCCCGAAGAGCCTGCCGCAGACATCGTCGCTGATACCGCAAACCACCTTCGTCCACGAGCCGTCGGGCCCTGCGCCGCGCGTATTGAGTACGGGCAGTACCAGCCCGCCCGTCCATAGTCCACCCAGGTGGTTATGCCGCTCCAGCAGGACGACGCTGCTGCCCTGCCGCGCAGCACCGATAGCCGCAGCGAAGCCTGCCGGCCCGCCGCCTACCACAACGACATCAGCACTGGCCACCACGGGAATCTCGCGCGCAGGCTCCCGCAGGTAGCCTTCAGCGGGCAGTCGCGTTTCCACTTTTTTCACTTTCCGCTTGGCTGCCTGGGCCTCTATGCCCGAAACGGCCATCAGGCTTGTGCCGGCCGCGGTGCGCTTCAGAAAATCTCTTCTATTCATAATGAGAAGTATTAGTTGTGGGGGACAAAGGTACAATTAAGTGAGCGATTTTCAAAATTCTTATCTGCAAAAATGCAAAAATGACATTTTGTCAGAGGCCTTGTTCCTGGTTCAAAATGCATAATCCCAAATCGGTCATTAGCGTTATGATGATAATAGACTTTGTTTTTGAACAGATGTTTTGCCACTTTGAGGGAGCAATGGGGTTCCATTGTAACCGAGAAGTGACGAAACAGATGACAAAAAGAAATCTTCATTAGCGCGTGACTGCCTAATGACCGATTTGGGATAATTGGACTTGACCATTTTTTGCGCGAGGCGGGTCTAGCAAAATTTACACCCGGGTGTAGATACTTTTTCCGCCTCGTCCGCGGTGACATAGTCCTATCCAATTGTAATAGATTTTGCGTGTAATTTACCCCCTGCTCAAGGAGCAATGTCTTTCTCTCTCACCCTGGAGCCTGCCAGGGCGTATGAGAGCATGACGAGCTCGCCGAAGAGAACGATGAGCCACGACCATCGCCAGGCACCCAGGCTGTCGGCAACAACGCCCTGCAGCAGGGGCAGGACGGCTCCGCCCACTACGCCTATCATGAAGACACCCGAGGCTGCCGAAGTGTAGCGCCCCAAGCCAGTTGTGGCCAGAGTAAAGATGGCGCCCCACATGATGGAGTGGAAAAGGCCCACAGCCACCAGCAGCCAAGGCTCGTTGAATGCCAGGGCCAGCACCAGCATGAGCAGGGCCATGAGGGTGGTAAACGTCAGTTGCGTGCGTGGCGAAATACTGCGCAGACTGCTACCGCAGAGACGTCCTACGAGCATAAGGCCCCAGTAGAGGGTGGCCATAAGAGTAATGGTGGAGGTGGAGAGCCCGAGGTCGCTGCGTGCGTATAGGTTGATATTGGCACCGACACAGACCTCGCAGCCCACATAGAAGAAGATGGCAACGACACCCAGGGTTAGGTGACGGAAACTCCAGACGCTACGCTCCAGAGGGGCATCGGCGGCCCGGGTGCCGGCTATATCTGGAAGCGAAAGCCGGTGCAGCACGGAGACCACCAGAATGATGAGCAGCGTGATGGCCAGGAAGGGCAGGCGCAGCTGGCTGACCTGCACCTGGTCCAGAGAGACACCGCCGAAGATGATGCCCGAGACGAAGTAGGGGGCGATAGTGGTACCCACCGAGTTGGCCGAACCGCCTATGGCCAGGCGCTGGATGGGCTGAGTGCCATTAACGTGGCAGGCCATCAGATAGGGGTTGATGACCACTTGCAGTACGGTGACGGCTCCGCCCAGCACAAAGGAACCCGTCAGGAGAATGAAGTAGCCAAGGGGGATGCTGCCGCCGCTCAGAATGAGAACCGACTGGGGATAGGCTACGGTATAGGCGGAGGAGAGGAAGAAGAGCGCAAGGCCGGCAATCATGACTCCAAGGCCGCGGAGCAGGGTTCCCTTGTAGCCATAGCGGTCTATCCAGCGGCTACCCAGCCCGCCGCAGACGGGATAGGCCAGGAACCAGGAGAAAGTGACCATTGTAGCCAGTGTATTGCGCAGGTTGCCCACCCTGTCAAGGAAGGCAGACTGCAGCGGCCCCTGCAGCTGGGAGTTGACGGTGGTGAGGAAACCGATGACGAGGAACAGGAAGACCATGGAGAGGAAGGGAGCCAGGTAGGACGGCCTGTCCGCCCCAGGAACAGACTGCCTGCCCTTCGTGTCTTGGATTAGTGAGGCAGCTTCGGCATCAAGGAGAACTTCGCAGTTGGGATGGCGCTGCAGGATAGAGGCAGGAACATCGGTAGTGACGGGCTCCTGCAACATTTTCTTCACGATGGCCGCCTTGTTGCTCCCCTTGGCAACAAGTAAGATGCGGCGGGCCTGCATGATGTCGGCCAGGCCCAGGGTAACGCCTCCCAAAGGATGTTGCTCGGGCAATCCGGTCTCGCGCCGGATGCGACTCTCCAGCTGGGCATCCATCTTGGTGACCCAGGCAGTACTCTCGAAGGGCGTGCCAGGCTGGTTGAACCCCAGGTGACCATTCTCGCCCAGGCCCAGTATGAGCAGGTCGATTCCTCCGCGTGCCTGAATCGCTGCCTGGAAATTCCGGCACGAAACGGCATAGTCGTTGCTTTGTGTGGGTAGCATCAGCAGGTGCTCCTCGTCCACGCCAAGGCCATCGGCCAGTTCGTTGCGAAGCATGGTGTAGCAGGCTCCGGCATACTGGCGCGGCACGCCAACGACTTCATCTACTCCGAAGAAGGTAGTCTGGCTGACGTCGAACGGCTCTTCTTGGTGCAACTGTACTACCTTTCGGTGCATATTGCCTGTTGTCCGACCGGTGGAAAGACCTATTACGCTATCTTTCTTCTCTTTTATCTGACTAATAATACGTTGCGCTGCCGTCAGGTCGAAGGCGGCTTCGCTGTGCTCTAAGGTTATCTTCATCTAAAGGGGGTTCAAAAGGTTCAAAGGTTGAAACTCGTTCGACTCTTGTCACGATTGACTGCGTCGAGCCTGCTCCCGCTCGGGAGAATCGAAGCAAGCTTCACTCTCCGCTCGCTTATTCGCAGCCTTAGGCCATTCGTAAGCAGACTGTCGATGGCTCTCGCTGCTCCAAGAGTTCAAAAAGCCTAATTCCTTCATTTTATTTCTTAAAGGGGTCGCCGGCCGGGTCGCGGCTCACTACCCAGCGGAAGGCATTTACGAACAGCAGGTTCTGGGTGGCATCGATAAAGCCCTCGTCGCCGTGACCCATGTTCAGGTAAATCATGCGGTACTTCGTGTTGGTCCATACGATAGGGAAATCACCGAACTTCACAACGTCTTTGAGCCCAAAGGGGTACATCTTCTGCGAGATGGACAGCAGTACCTGAACGTCGGGATTCTTGCGCGGGCTGGGCTGCCACTGATAGAATTCGCTGGCTGGAACCACGAACGACTTGGGCAAAGTGAGGGTGACGGGGTGTTCCTGCGTGTCGCACTCCACAAGGGCCGGCTGTGGTGGCCAGTTGTTGCAGTAGAATGCTCCGCAGCCCAGGAACTTGTTGAACCAGGGCCACTTGGTATTGCGGTCGTTATAGCCCGAAGCGTGGAATCCTATCCATCCGCCGCCGTTTTCCATATACTTCTCAAATGCCTCGCGCTGTGCCTTGCCGCCTGGCGAAGCATTCAGGCTAATGATGATGCTGTACTCCCGGAGCTTCTCGTAGGGATAGTCGGCCAAAGAGGTGGTGACATCCAGAATCCATCCCTCGCCATAAGTTAGTTTATGGAAGAACTGGATGGCCTGTTTGTCGAATTGTACATGGGCTTCTTCGGCTCCAGGTTCGTAGTGCAGCAGGGCTTTGAAGCGTGGGGCACGGGCATAGTTGGCGGCGTATTCGCCGTTTTCCTGTGCGGTAAGTACTGCCGTGAAGCATAGGGCAGCAATCATCAGCATGAGTTTCTGGAAATGTGTCTTCATATCTTTTATTGTTTATGTATTAATATTCAGATAGCAGCGACAGGAACTTACCAGCCGGGGTGAGCCACACCTCCTTGTAGCAGGCATTGTTTGTCTGAGGCCAATAGGGTTCGTCTGCGTCATCCCATGAGCGAATGCCAACAGGAATCTCGCCGGTAATCTCGCCAGACGAGAAGCTGTCCATAGAGGGGTAGCGATGGCCCTCGCCATAGATGAGCGACTGGCAGAAAGGATTCTTGCCCACGGTCCAGTAGAGCTGCTCCAGGCCAATTTGGAGCAGGGCCTCATCGTGCAGGAAGCGTCCGCAGAGCGCAGCTGCTTTTCCGGTGGAGAGGATAATAGCCTCGTTGCCGTTGAATATACTGAACCAGACGGGGAAGCGGCGCAGGTAGTGCGTATCGTCCAGCCTTACACCCTGATTGAGCTGGCTGTCGAAGCGCTGGGGGGCATTGGCAGGCGCAAAGAGGTGCAGGGCATGGAACCCGGCGGAATCGGCATACTCGGCTGTGTGATAGATGCCCGAGGGTACCATGCCATAAGGCGCGGTGTAGGGCATAAGCCGTTTCAGGTAGGCGGCATAGTGTCGCAGAGCAGCACGCCACTCTCCGGCAGAGGAATGCCCTGGCTGGCTCAGACAGAGAGCAATGAGCGACTGGGCGAACAGTTGGTCGCGCGACTGATGGATGAAATGAACTGGAATGCGCAACGTAGTGTCTCGACAGAAGTATCCGCCTTGCTCGCCCTTAACCTGGCTCTTCAGTACATAACTGATATATTTGGCGGCCTGTTGGGCATAGCGGGACTCGTTAGTAAGGATATACAGTTGTGTCGCAGCCCAGCTCATTGTTGCCTGGAACAGAGATGGCGAAACGTTATACACATGTTCCATGATATGTGGAAAGTGGTCATAACCGTCTCTGTGGAACTTGTCTTCGGCAAAATGGAAGTCCTCTGCGGCGGCCTTGGCTAGGCTGTCGCGCAGGGCAGAGGCAGGCAGCACTCGGGCTGCGTATGCTTCGTAGGCAGAATATAGGAAATTGTCATAGGCGTTGTTCTGCTTGCGAACGGTATGAATATCATCGTAAGTCCCTACCTGTGAATCCGTCCAGTGGAGCAGGCCCAGGCTGCTGGCATGATAACCGTCGCCGAAGCGGCAGCGAAGTACGAAGCGCAGGCCCCAAAGGGCTTCCTCAAGCAGGCGTTCGGCCAGCTGGGGATGCCTCTCGCGCTGACGCTCATAGGCTTCCAGAAGGGCGTAGGCCACATCGGCCGTCTGAAGGGTCTGTTGAGACAGGTCGCCTGCATCGTGCCAGCCGCCGCCATAGCATACCCGCAAGTCATCGTGGTCGCAGAAGAGGTCTTGGTGGCATCGCCCGTGAATGCCTTCAACGTCATCTCCGCATCGCTGACAGAAAATGTAGTTGAGCAATCTCCATTGGGCATTGAGGAAGGCTTCATCGGAAATGAGGAACGGTTCGGTCTGGGTGCTGCCCAGACGCAGGCGGTAGCAGCCGGAGCTGTGGAAATTGGAGAAGTCCAGTACGCAGAAAGAGCCCAGGGTTGTAGTCGCGTGGCGCACATTCCCTGTGAACAGAATGCGGCGGCCATGTTCGTCGGTCAGGTGGAAGGTTTTTTCTTCCGTACTTCCCACAAGGGCCGTCTTCTCTCCCTCAGGCAGATAGCCCGACATGGAATAGGCAATCTGCCCTTGAGGCGGTGTCCATCCCCGTTGTGGTTCTATCTCTTCCATCTGTTCCAGCCGCAGGCGCCGCAGGGTATAGGAAAGCGTATCGCCCAGCGCTCCGTTTCGTCCCTTCAAATCGGTGTAGAACGTAATCTGTTCTACCTGTTCGCGGTTCAGTGCACTGAGGTCGAAAATTACCGTATTCCACCTGTTTGGCTGTAGGTTGATGAGGTGGGCGCCAACATCGTTGGGCTTTGCATTCTGCAAGACGGCATTCAGGTTCATGATGACCGTGCCGCGGCATTGGGGGCGCACCTCCATTACGAGGCGATGGAAGGTGCGAAGGTCACGCCCGTGCATATCCAACGAAATGGTAGCGCGGCCGAAGGTGGCGTAGTCGGGATCGTCGGCCGGACCCTTGGCACGCTGACCTGTGGAGACAGGGACGTGCAGGCATACACTGTTTCGGGAAAAGGAAAGACGCCCGAAACCCCGGTGAGTCCATTGTCCATTGTCCATTGTCCATTGCCCTCTCAAAGGGGGCAAATACTCCCTTTGTACGACCTTCTGCTGTAGTTGTTTAGCCTCCAGTGAACGGCTGGCTTCAACAGGCAGCGGGCGGCTGAGCATTCCCGAAGCACGCAGCTGACGCTCCAGAGCTCGGTCTGTAGTAAGCGTCTGAGCCGTGTTCCCCAGGGAACTCAGCAGGCAGAACAATACTGATATAAAGAGGCGATAGGTCATTCGACGTCGCGCAGGGTCCAGTGAAGAGCGTTCTCGAAAAGGGTAAGGAAGGCGGGGTTCTCGTAGAGCGACTTGCTGTGGCCGAACTGGAAATAGACGTTGCGGGCCCGCTTATGGGGATTGGTCCAGATGACGGGGTGGTCGCCCATCTTGATGTCGGTCTTCAGCGTATAGCTGCATTCATCCACATGAGCCAGCACGTGCACGTTGGGGCGCGGGTCGGTCTCGTAGGTGTACCACTCGTCTTCGGCCACTACAAAAGTGCCGGGTACATTCTGCATGACGGGGTGCTGGCGGTCTTCTACCTGCACCGTGCCGTCGCTCTTTTCGGCGATATAGTTCTTGTAGCGGATTTTACCCATGAAGTCAGAGAACCAGGGCCACATCCCGTAGCCGTCGAACTCGCCCAGCAGGCTGGCGTGGTGGAAGCCGATATAGCCTCCCGTGCCGCGGTCGATATATTCTTGTATGTCCTTCTGTGCGGCCTCGCTCCAGGCGTAGGGTGGGTAGTTCAGCTGCAGCACCAAGTGATACCTCCTGAGTTCGTCCTGCGGAATTTCCTTGGCCGAGTTCAGCACCGTCAGTTCCATGTTCAGACGTTCCTTCTGATCCTCGAGCCACTGCAGGCCGGTAGCGGTGAATCCCTCGTGCAGTCCTCCGCGTTCGGCCAGCACCAGTACGCGGCGGGGCGGGATAGTGGCCTGGCGGTTCTTCATCAGGCTGAGGCAGAGGGTACGGCTCTCATCGCCCTGCGGGTTGTCGCTGGCATAGTCCCAGTACATGCCTCCGCGCAGGTTGTTGTCGATGATGAACTTACACTTAGCGGCCAGCGAACGAGTGTTCTCATAGCCCCATACGAATTCGCCCTTGTCGTTTACGCGATAAGGCACCATGCCCTTTTCGTCCCAGCGCTCTTCGTAGCCCTGGGGCAGCCGGCCTGTGCGGTTGTAGTGGCGCAGCCCTTCGTCGTCGCGCTTGCCTTTGCCATAGAAGGGCACACCCATAACCAGTTTCTCCCGCGGCACTCCGGCTTGCAAGTGTTTTTCAACAGCTTCCGACGAGGTGCAGTAGCCTGATATGTCAGAGGGGTAGAGGGCTGCGTGGTGGTGGCTGGGGTTGCCCATGTCGTAGGCCATCACGTTTACGAAGTCCATATACTGGATGCAGCTCTTGAAGTCTATGAATTGTGCTGAACTGACGGTTGCTGCAGTGAGCAGTTTCTTCTTGCCGAGTACTTTGCGCAGGGTTGCCATCAGCAGTGTGAAGTTCTTTGTGTCATTAGGCGAAGAGGAGATTCCCGCTCCGCCCTGGGTGGGATATTCCCAGTCGATGTCTATGCCATCGAGTCCGAACTCGTTCACTGTGCGCTGGCAGTCGAGCGCAAAGGCCTGTCGGTTCTCCTGTGTGGCTGCCATCTCGCTAAAGCGTCCGCTGCCCCATCCTCCGACTGAGAGCATTACTTTCAGGGCTGGATTCTGTTGTTTTAGACCGATAATCATACGCAGGCGGTCGGGATTGTCGATTCGTACGCCGTTGAACGTATCGTTGACATGTCCGAAAGCGTAGTTGATGTGGGTCATCACTGTGGGATCGGGTATTTCGTTTGTCCAGGACGTTACGTAGGCCACTACAACCATGTCCTTGGCGTCTTTTTTCTTTCCGAAACATAAGGTCGGCAAGTAGAGTGCCGCCAGTAAGAGTAGAATCTTTGTAAACAGTTTCATCTTTTCCCAATTATTTTTATTAATAGAATTGCTATTTCTTTGTCGCCTTTGCGGTTGTGGTCATACCCTCGCTGCCATCGATAGCCAGAGCTCCGGCTCCGAGCAGGCCGATGTACTGGGCATCCAGTTGTGTCAGCACTACACCTCCGGTAACAAAACGCATGGTTACGGGCTGCAGCCTCTGGCGAATCTGTTCAAGCAGGAAACCGTCGGACAACATCTCTCCGGCCAGGATGACCGTATCAGGATCTGAGACGCGTACCAGGTTCATAATCAGGCTGGCCATTGCTTCGGCCGCATTATCCACAACCTTCGTGCAGAGGGGGTCTCCTTCGCGGCAAAGGCGATAGACTTCGTCAACGCTTACCCGTTCGCCTTGCTGTGGAATCTGCAGCTGCGTGTCGTAGTAGCGTTTCAGGAAGCGTACCTGCCGGTCTATGCCTACGCTGGAGGCAATGGTTTCTATGCAGTCCATCCGGCCACACGGACATTTAAGCCCGACGCGTACGCCAACTCGCAGATGTCCCACCTCTCCGGCATTGAAATGACTGCCCCGGATTGGTTTTCCGTCGATGACAAGTCCTGCGGCAATGCCCGTCCCGGTATGTAGATAGACGAAGTTCTCCGTCTTTTGTCCGAGTCCCCAGCGCATGATGGCACGTGTCTCGCTTTTTACATCATTGTCTGTGAAACAGGGAATGCCGTACCAGTTCGTTATTTCGCGGGCTACATTGATGGGATGTGTGCGTCCGGAATCAATCTGGTACCACATACCTTCGTCAGCGTTGACGCGCCCGATGAGGCCTACGCCGATTGCCGCAGGCTTTCTCTCCGCCAGGCTGGCACTGCGTACATAGTCTTCCATAGACGTATGTATAATGTCCAGGGCTGATTCCTGGTTGAAGAAGCTGAGTTTGTATGCTTTATGTTGCAGGATGTCGCCGGCTGTGTTTACTTCACCAATCATCAGGCGCGAACCACTCAGCACAATGCCTAAATATGTTGTATCCATCGGTTTACTTGTCTTGTTGTGTTTCATCGTTTAATTTGCTGGGGCTAATGCCATATTCTTTTTTAAAACAGGTGCTGAAATATTTGGGGTCAGAGAAACCTACCATAGTGGCCACATCGGCAATGGGCCACGGACGGCGCGTCAGCAGGTCGCGGGCCCTGCTCAAGCGTACAATTTTGATAATATCGTTCGGACCGCGTCCTGTCAGGGTCTTTATCTTGTTATACACCGACGATCGGCTCATGGCCAGTTCGTAGCAGAGGTCGCCGATGGAGAACTCTGTATTGGAGAGCTGCCCTTCGATAATGCGGAAGACGCGTCGCATAAAGTCGCGGTCCAGCTGGCTTTTAAACTCAACCAATTCGGTATGCCCTTGCATGCTCACAACTTCCTGGCGCAGGCGTTGCCTGCGTTTCAGCAGGCTGAGGATGCGTGTGCGCAGGATGTCCAGGTCGCACGGCTTGGCAATGTAGTCATCGGCCCCTGCCTCGAGCCCGTAGATGATGTTCTCGCGTTCGGAGAGTGCCGAGAGCAGGATGATTGCAATGTGGCTGGTCTCAACATTTCCGCGCAGTTTGCGGCACAGCTCATCGCCAGGGATAATTGAAGTCATGACGTCCGATATGATTATATCGGGGTTCAGCTCAAGGGCCATTTCCCATGCTTCGCCGCCATTCCTGGCCTCGGCCACATCAAATTCGCCCCTCAGTGGGGCGGCCAGGTATTGGCGGGCTGCTTCGTCTTCATCCACAATCAGGATGAGGTTGCGGTGGGTGCGGGGATGAATCCTGCGCATGGCCTGGTGGTCATGTGCCGCCGGGTCTTTCTCCGACTGGCCCGGGGCGGGTGAGGGCAGCAGCTCGTCCACATCGCGGGCTATCCAGTATAGTTCTAACCTTACTGGTGCCGATTCTTTTCGGGCTATCAATTCCGCAATGCGGCTTTTGATGAGTGAAATCTTATTTCTTATCCGGTCCATGAAGAATTGGTTTAAAGATGGCGGTCGGCCCTTGCCTTTCAGAGACTATTCCGACTGCAAAATTACAAATCATCCGGAACAGGGAGGTATAAGATTAGACATTTATGGTTGAATTATTCATAAATATCGCTTTCTCACCTCTTCTTCTGGAAGAAATCTTTCATCAGGCGTGCACATTCCTGCTCCATCACTCCCGCTACAACCTCGGTTCGTGGGTGCAGGGCCTCGGGCGCAAAGCGCCGGAAGCCGCGCTTCTCGTCGACAGTTCCATAGACAATGCGTTTTATCTGCGACCATCCCAGGGCGCCGGCGCACATGACACAGGGCTCTACGGTGACATAGAGCGTGCATTCCGTCAGGTACTTGCCGCCCAGATGTGCTGCAGCTGCTGTAATAGCCTGCATCTCGGCATGCGCCGTCACATCGGTAAGCCGTTCGGTCAGGTTATGTGCCCGTGCGATAATACGCCCCTGGCACTCCACAACGGCTCCCACGGGTATCTCATCTTCAATAAAGGCCTTTTTTGCCTCTTCAAGAGCCTGCCTCATGTAAAAAAGGTCATCCACCATGTTTTTTCTCTGTTTTTATGCGGCAAAGTTACGTTTTTTTTCTAAATTTGCACAAAAAATCACACTGAAAAATGGCTTTGCACAATGAATATGGACGCTCTGGCGAAGATGTGGCCGCCGAATACCTCGAGCGGCAAGGTTACCTGATATTAGACAGGAACTGGTATTTCGGCCACAAGGAACTTGATATTGTGGCACAAAAGGATGAATGCCTGATCATCGTGGAGGTAAAGACGCGCAGGCGCAATACCTACGGGCGACCCGAGGAGGCCGT
Source organism: uncultured Prevotellaceae bacterium (assembly GCA_946407895.1). Taxonomy (GTDB): domain Bacteria; phylum Bacteroidota; class Bacteroidia; order Bacteroidales; family Bacteroidaceae; genus Physcousia. The sequence goes on along the minus strand of CAMJQA010000011.1, from coordinate 27,264 downwards.
TACGCCCCGCAAGATCGGCCGCCTGGTGCTTGCGGCAAATGCATACGTGCGGTCGCACTATATTGACATGCCAGTGCGTTTCGACGTCATCGCCATCAGCCATCTCGGCGAAGGCCCCCGCGAAAAAGTTGAACACTACGAAGATGCCTTCCGCCCGCATGTTAAAACCTACTGAGAGCCTTGAACCCACTGAACATCATATCCCTGAGTTCCGTAGGCTCCACAAACACCTACCTCAAGCACCTGCCGCCCGAGGAGGACGGGAGCTGGACGCTGGTGACCGCCCGCTACCAGGAGGCCGGGCGCGGGGCAGGAGACAACAACTGGGAGTCGGAGGCCGGCCAGAACCTGCTCTTCAGCCTGCGCACGCACCCCGTCTTCGTTGAGGCAACGCGCGTCTTTGCGCTTTCCGAGGCCCTGTCGCTCAGCGTATGGAGCACCCTGCAGGGCTACGCCCCGGGCTTCAGCATCAAGTGGCCCAACGACATATATCACGCCGACCGCAAGGTGGCCGGCCTCCTCATCGAGAACAACCTCATGGGCGGCAGGGTGCAGACGAGCATCATGGGCGTGGGGCTCAATGTCAACCAGCGGCGTTTCCTCAGCGATGCGCCAAACCCCGTCTCCCTAAGTCAGATTCTGGGGCACGAGGTGCCCTGCCGCGAGGTGCTCGGCCGGTTTGTGGCCCGCTTCCGCTCCTATTATAATATGATGCAGGCCGGCGAGTACGCAGCCCTGCACACCCAGTTCCTGGAGCACCTCTACCGGCTGGGCAGCGAGCACGCCTTCCGCGATGCCGACGGCACCTTCAAGGGGCGCATCACGGGCGTGGAGCCGGCCGGGCGGCTTGTAATCACAGACACCCTGGGCCGCATCCGGCACTACGCCTTCAAGGAAGTTGAATATATCCTATAACAAATAAAAACAAAAAGAACAGAAAAAAGCAAATGAAGAAATTTAATCGTATCCTCCTGAAACTTTCGGGAGAGAGCCTCATGGGCGAGCAGAAGTATGGAATCGACGAGAAGCGCCTGGCCGACTATGCCCGGCAGATAAGGGAAGTGCACGATATGGGCGTGCAGATAGGCATCGTTATTGGCGGCGGCAACATCTTTCGTGGGCTCAGCGGGGCAGGCAGGGGATTCGACCGTGTAAAGGGCGACCAGATGGGCATGCTGGCCACCGTCATCAACTCGCTGGGGCTGAGTAGCGCACTGGCCTCGGAGGGCCTGCAGAGCCGCGTGCTGACAGCCATTCGCATGGAGCCCATAGGCGAGTTCTATACCAAGTGGCGGGCCATCGAGGCCCTGGAGCAGGGGCAGGTAGTCATCATGAGCGCCGGCACGGGAAACCCCTACTTCACCACCGACACGGGCAGCAGCCTGCGCGGCATAGAGATAGAGGCCGATGTCATGCTCAAGGGCACCCGCGTGGACGGCATCTACACCGCCGACCCCGAGAAAGACCCGGCCGCCACCAAGTTCTCAGAGATTACCTACGACGAAATCTACAATCGGGGCCTGAAGGTCATGGACCTGACGGCCACCACTATGTGCAAGGAGAATAACCTGCCCATCTACGTCTTCAACATGGACGTCTATGGCAACCTGCGCCGCGTCATCGAGGGGGAGGACATAGGCACCCTCGTGCACAACTGAGGCTCTGTCTGACGGGCATCTCCGCGGAGCAGCGAGGGCAGAGCCAAACGTTTGGCTCTGCCCTCGCTTAATCGCAACCTTTTCAATTGTCAATTGTCAATTTTCCATTGCCTTACTGGGCCAGTGCTCCCATGCAGCTGGTAACTCCCAGTGTGGTCATGATGGCCGTAAGGATGCTGATGATGAGCTGGATGATGAATTTCCATGTTTCCTTATTCCAATTCATAATTCATAATTCATAATTATTTGCTGGCGCCCTTGCTCATTGTCCATTGTCCATTGTTCATTGTTCATTGTCCATTGTCCATTGCCCGAGGGTTTCTCTGGCTTCCTCCAGTTCCCCGTCCGAGGGGTTATAGCGGCTCTCAATCCAAGCCATAGCCTTGATGAGCTTGCGTAGGTCGGCCCAGAATAAAACGGGAAAATCCGGGTCCAGTCCTGCCCGCTTGCAGGCTTTGCGAACGTAGCTCGCGGTATCGTTCTCGCTGGGCGGTGCCCATCGGCTGATAATCTGTCGGGGTGTCTGGGCACCTTTCTTGACGTAGTTCTCCATCAGGCGGACGGCAGCCCTGAGGCCCCACTTCATCGCCGTGAACTGGCAGAACTCACGGTCTACTCTCCCTAGGGAGGGGCTGGGGTTGGGCTTCTCCCCACGCCACCGGTTTCTGAGGTCGCGCCTGATGTTCAGGGGATTGTTATTTCTTATTCCTCGAGATTCCATACTCAAATTCAAAATTTGTAAATTCAAAATTGACCTTCGGTCGACTCCCTTCACGACTCGGCAAAGCTCAAACGAGTTTGGCTCTGCACTCGCTGCTTCAGGAGTTCATAATTAAGCTGGCGCCCTTGCCCACTGCTCCAGGAGTCCATTGTTCATTGTCCATTGTTCATTGTCCATTGTTCATTGTCCATTGTCCATTGTCCTCTCAAAGAGGGGCAAGGGGGAGGGTCTGCTATTCCATGCCGTCGCCGTTGTCGGGTTCAGAGCCGCCGTCCTGGTTGCTGCCCGAGCCAGTGTCCGTGCCGGAGCTATTACCAGTACTGCCGCCGTCAGTACCGCCAGTCTGGGCGCCCGTGCCCTGGGTGGTGTCGTCGTTCTCATCGTCCTCTACGTTGCCGTCATCGGCACTGGCAACCTGCTTGACTATTTCGCCATTGCGATCGTAGCACGTAATGGATATGCCTGTTTGGCTGAGTTCTTTCTTGATATCTACACTCGGTGTGAAAATCACACGTCGGCTGGTGATGAGGCTGCTGCTCACCTGATTCACATCCTTCACACTATCGGCTCTCAGCCCGAATCGCATGGTTCCGAGTCCTGGAATAGCCACGCTGTGACCTTCCGTGGCCCAGTCTTTGATGACCTCACCAATAGCGGTCCATGCCGCATTCAGTACGCCTTGCGAGATATTACTGTTCTTGGCAGCCTGCTGGATAACCTTCTTGGTCGCCAGCTTGTTATAGAGAATCGGCTGCATCACATAGCGGTACTCGCCCTCACTTTCCTTGTCGAACTTCAATAGGCGTTCGACGGCCTTCACATTAATAGACATAAGCTTTACTTTTTAAATTGTTTAATCTGCCATTTATCAAGAGCTCTTTTACTGATAGGCGGTTTTGCAAGTGAAGTGCAAGGTGAGTGCGGAGGGTGAACTCGTGTCCGGACTTTACCGAGCCACCGCCTTTACTCGCGCTCGCATCTTGTTTGCGAGTGCAAAGGTAAAGCAGCTTTTCTTCCCCCACAATATATGTCCCCCAACTTGTCCCCACTTTGTCCCTCAGCTTATGTCCTATACATTATTATATATTTTATAGGGGCGAATAATGCTAAAAAATATGCCTGAGCATCATTTGAGAGAAATATATGAACACAGGAATCCCCCGCCTATAGAAGGCAAGGAATCAGGATTATGGTGTCATCACCCTAAAGATTTGGAAATCTGTGAAAACGCAAACTTTCTGCGACCTGCAGCAAAGAGCTAAGAATGAAGAATGCTCAAGAACTCCCTTAATGTCATTATATCAACACTTGGGAAAGAAACATTTCGCAACACGTCAAAGTGATGATCGTTTGTCACTATGTATCGCGCATTTGCCTGAATAGCGCAATCCACAAATTTATTATCATCAGGATCAGTTGTAATTAGGTTGAAGTGGAAGTGAGGTGAGAAGAATTCCACAAAGGGGTTCTTCAGGAGTGCCGTAATAACCCTTTCTGCAAATTGTTCACTAAACATCCTATGTAGAATCTCCGAATACTCCTCAATAATATCATTAGAAACGCATAGTGTATTCTCTCCCTTTTGGATGGAATCCCACACAATGCGGAATTCACTGTAACGTCCTAAACATTGTATGAGACAATTTGTATCAAGAACTATGCGCATAACAACTTACACTGCATTCTCAGCATCCTTCTTTTCTCTTAACCATTGGTGTAAATCCATTTGGTCAATCTCATCAAGTCGTTTTTGGTCAAGTTCTCCCGACTTCCACATTTCATCAAGCATACCATCAAGCTTTTTCGCATAGTAGTCGCTTATGAGTTTCTTTATTTCAAGCAACTCATTATCGGTTTTAATATCCGAAAACACATCCAGCAAGTATAATTGAGCAGGATTGAAAACGGTGGGACGTACACTTTTCATACTCTACCATATATAATTTCGAATGCAAAGGTATGTATAATTTATGAAACCCGCAAACTTTCTGTAATATTTTCAGTTATTCCACAAAGAATCATAGCAGTCCATCGAAACAAACGGTTCACTTTTCAGGGTAAACTTTTCCATCGTTTTCGTTAAGCCAAAAGAGCAATGATAAGTTTGCTTAATCATTGCCAGGGAGAGAAAAGGTAGGATGAAATCCAACGGAATTTCGATATTGGATAGGTGTTTGATGATAGTGCAGACGGAAAATGCGATTGAAATAAGTAGCGGAATCAAATCCTAATTCGTAGGCAATCTCTTTGGATGAGAGGCTTGTATTGAGCAGCAAATCCTTCGATTTCTCCAATTTGAGATTCAGGAAATACTGATTAGGGGAAAAACCTGTATAGTTCCGGAAGAACTTTCGGAACTTGGAGTACCCCATCCCTATGTGTTTGGCCACATCTTCCATGCTTAGGTTCTCAGAGGTATGTTCCCTCATGTATTTCTGGGCATGATGGATATAGTCTGCATCAGGTTTGTCTTTGTAAGGGGCCTGTTTGCTATAGGCATATATTGAGCCGAGAATAAGCAACACGTACCCGGCAAGTTGTTGTTGGTAACCTGGCCGCTCGTCGTGTGCAACTTTGTAGGCCTGTTCAAAGACATTGCGAAAGCTTTCCCTGACACCGATTTTTAATATGGGATGTGAAACCGTAACGAATTGTTCATTGATGATACGCTGTGCATAGTCGCTCGAAAATCCAATCCACACTTCCTCCCAGCCAGTATCTTCGTCCGGGGCATAGTTGTGCCATTCACTGGGAAAGAGGAAGACGACATCTCCCGCCTGAACTCTGGTCTTAGGACAATGGGCAGATATAAAGAATCCACCACCCTTCAAAAGATATAAGATATGTATCTCATTCAGCAAAATCCGTCCTTTCTTTGTCGAGAACATGTAATAATTCAGGTGTTCCCCGTATGGATATTCAGCGCCAGGGGGAACCTCTTGCAAACCAACTGTGCTGGTACTAATGCCCCAACTATAGTCCAACTGATTTGCCAAAAGGTACTTTACCATCCTCATAATGACTTACTTTTTATGTTATGCGGCACAAAAGTACACAAAAAAAATCTATCGTATCAAAAAGTACCATCAAAAAATCATTTTATATGATTCGCCTAGACTATTTACTTGTAATTTTGCAAAAAAATGGGCAAACAAACGACCTTGAGGTTTAATAATCGATATCAAAAATGTATGAACATAAATCTTTTATAGACTAATTAAAATTGAAATGCTATGGTTAATAATTCAAAAAAACTAATGATTCTGTTCTCCCTGCTTCTATGGGGTAGCGGAATTTGGGCACTGGAGCAGAAAGACGGTGTCTATCAGATTGGTACGGCAGAAGACCTTGTGGCCTTCTCCGACTTGGTAAACGGAGGTGAGTACGGTGCAAACGCCGTGTTGACTGCCGACATCGACCTGAATGGTATCAGTTACTTCCCGCCAATCGGGAAACAGTATTATCCCCAAGGGCCGGAATTGTACTTCAGTGGTACCTTTGACGGACAAGGCCACATCATCTACAATCTGAGCATCGACAAGGATGATACCGGTGCCGAAACGGGACTGTTCGGTCGTCTCAACGGGGCCACCGTCCAGAACCTCGGTATTGTGAACGCCACCTTTAAGAACGCCTCCGCACTCCGTGCTGGTGTACTCGGCGCATGTTCAGTCGGGTCCAAGATTATCAACTGCTTCACCGCAGGCGACATCGCGATGGAGGAGTGCATCTGCAGTTTCGAGAACAGGAATGGCAGTGGCTTAATCGGGTTGATTACCTCGGGGACTACAGTATCCAACTGCTATACCACCTACGGAGCATTAGGTTATGAAGCAGGAGGCAACACCATCAAAAACTGCTATTGGGGTGAGGATGTCGCAAATATGGCTCCCACCGGTGAACTCTGCTATAAGCTGAACGGCGACCAGCAGAATATCGTGTGGTATCAGACCCTTGGAGAAGATGCCTCTCCCATCTTCGATAGCACGCATAAACAAGTGTATGCCATAGGCGACATCAAATGCGACGGCACAGTCCTTTCCGAAGAGGCCTCCTACACTAACGATAAGGACGCAGCCAGTCCGATTCCTCCCCACAACTACGTAGATGGTGCATGCACCGAGTGCGGACAGCCCGACCCGGCTCTTGTGCCAATTGTCGATGGGTGGTACGAGGTGAGCACCCCCGCACAACTCCTGTCCATCTCCGAACTCGTGAACGGCGGCAAGTATGACATCAAGGTCCGTCTGACAGACGACATCGATTTGGACGGCATCAGCTACTTCCCGCCAATCGGGAAACAGTATTATCCCCAGGGTCCGACATTGTACTTCAGTGGAACCTTCGACGGACAGGGCCACGTTATCTACAATCTGAGTATCGACCTGGATGATGCCGGTGCCGAAACGGGACTGTTCGGCCGCCTCAACGGGGCCACCGTCCAGAACCTGGGTATCGTGAACGCCACCCTTAGGAACTCCTCCGCACTGCGTGCCGGTGTACTCGGCGGATGTGCTGTCAGTTCCACTATCATCAACTGCTTCACTGCAGGTGACATCATGATGGAGGAATGCATTTGCAGTTTCGAGAACAGAAATGGCAGTGGCTTAATCGGGTTGATTACCTCGGGGACTGTAGTATCCAACTGCTATACCACTCACGGAGCATTAGGCTATGAAGCAGGCGTCACCACCATTAACAATTGCTACTGGGGTGAAGAAGTAACCGATATGGCGCCCACCGGTGAGCTCTGCTATAAACTGAATGGCAACACCTTTATTAATCCAAACTGGTATCAGACCATTGGCGAGGACAATTATCCCGTACCCGACAACACGCATGGTATCGTTTACACTATAGATGGAATGACGTATGCCTGTTTCCAGGGCGAGGCCAGTTTCAAGGAATTCCAAAATTCGGTTTTGGATGCCGAGAGCATTCTCATCGAAGAGGCTGTGGCAACCCAGTCCATTCTCGATGCCTGCGAGGCAGCACTCGAAGCGCTTTCCGGCATCGACAGCAAAGATGAATTCCTTACCGCCTACAATGAATATAAAACCCTGAAGAAGGAACTCCAGGCGTCCATCGATGCCTACGCTGCCTACAAGCAGAAAGCCGAAGAAGTGAATGCCTTCCTTGAGGAAAACGAAGGACTTCAAGGCAAACTTCGCAATCTGCTCGCCAGCTACCTGCGGGATGAAGTCGAGCCCAATGACGTCTTCGAGTTCGGTTCCTATCTCTACATCATGGAGAACCACACACTGACCACCACCGAAATTCAGGCCGAGACCATCAAGATACAGACCATGCTCGACAATGCCTTGGCTGCCGACTATGGGCCAGGCACCGACATCACCAAACTGCTGAAGAACGGTGACTTCAAGGATGGTTGGAACGGATGGGAGAACGGATTTGGCAATGGCACCTATCACTATGAGAGTATAGACATCGTAGGATGCGAGAGTTGGAACAGTGACGGTAAAATCGAACAGACTATAGAAGACCTGAAGGACGGAGCCTACCTTGTATCCATGGCAGCAGCCTATCGTCCCAGCAACGACCCAATGAGCTATGCCTACAATGCCTACATCTACCTGAACGACAACTGCGTGTACATACCTACAGTCTATGAGACTTACATGCCCATGGAAGAAGCAGTCGATGGCGTGAACTGCAACCTTACCATTCCTTCCACCGATGCTGAACTGCCTGTTACGGACGAAGATGGCAATCTTATCGGATATGCCATTCACGGAAGTCCCGGTATTGCCATCGCAGCATCCGCAGGTCGCAGTATGTGCTATATGGTAGCCAACGTCACCGACGGCAAACTCACCATCGGTGTGAACAACCTTGGTTCCAAGTACGGAAGTGACTGGACAGGATGGGCCGACATTCACCTTACCTACCTTGGCTCAATGGCACAGGCCGACGAACAGCTGAATACTGTTCTCGAAGGTCAGATTGCCCGTGCCAATACACTGCTCAACAAATACGCGTTCAACAGCGACAATTTCTATGCCAAGCTCCCCAATTACAGTCAGGCTCTTCGTGACCAGTTGCTTTCAGAAATTGCCGAGGCTGAGACGGCCACGACTCCCAATGACAAATATGCCGTTATAGAAAACTTCTCCGAAACTTTCAAGGAAATCTATACCAGCAAAAGACAGTACGTGGAGACCATGAATAGTGTTGAAACCATCGTGACAGTGGCTGACGAACTCTACCCCAACCTCATAAGTGATGAAGAGAATGACGCTGTTATTGCTCTTTGGGAGTCGGCATGGATGGATTACGAGAATGGCACGCTCGACGAAGATAAGACCATGGCACAGTTTCAGACACTTTCTTTCGTTCCCGATGTCGTGGATGGGTGGTATGAGATAGACACCCCCGCAAAACTCCGATACATCTCTGAACTCGTAAACGACGGTAAGTATGACATCAAGGTCCGTCTGACTGCCGATATCGACCTGACCGGCATCAGCTACTTCCCGCCAATCGGGAAACAGTATTATCCCCAAGGGCCGGAATTGTACTTCAGTGGAACCTTTGACGGACAGGGCCACGTTATCTACAATCTGAGTATCGACAAAGATGATGCCGGTGCCGAAACAGGACTGTTCGGCCGCCTCAACGGGGCCACCGTCCAGAATCTGGGTATCGTGAACGCTACCCTTAAGAACTCTTCCGCACTTCGTGCCGGAGTGCTTGGCGGATGTGCTGTCGGTTCCACCGTTACCAACTGCTTTACTGCCGGCAATATTGTGTTGGAGGAGTGCATTTGTAGATTCGAGAACAAGAATGGTAGCGGCTTGATTGGACTGATTACTTCAGGATCGGAAGTATCCAACTGCTATACCACCTACATAAAATTAGGTTATGAAGCAGGTGTCGTAACCATTAATAATTGCTACTGGAGCGACGATGCTAACGCATGGGCTCCCACCGGCGAACTCTGCTATAAGTTGAACGGCGACCAGAGCGAGATTGTATGGTACCAAGCCATCGGCACAGATGCCTATCCCGTTCTTGATGCCAGTCATGGCAAGGTGGTGAAAGACGAGGATGGTGTGTACCGCACTGTGACGAGTATTGAAACCGTTCGTGCCAACATGTCTGGAAGTGGTGTTATCTACAACCTGACGGGGCAGCGTGTAGAAAAAGCCGTGAAGGGTATCTACATCATCAACGGCAAGAAAACATTGGTTGAGTAATTAGAGTCCTAAAGTACTCTCTTACACAAAACCATAACATAATGTAGTTTCAGATATTAAAAAATCGAAATTGTATAGAAATATGGAAAATAAAATTAAAGAATTTGTATTTTTTCTTTGTTATTTCATCTTTAGTCTGATGTCTCTTTTCGCAATCCCTTTGATGGCTTCGGAGGAAGAGGGGGTACATCGTTTTGCCACCTTCAATGTACGCTATACGAATCCCAATAACGGCGATACTGGTGAGAAACATTGGGCCAACCGAGGTCCTTTCGTGGGACGTATTGTCAACGACTACGACTTCGATATCGTTGGAATGGAAGAGGTTATTGGTAACAACCAGGTATCAAAATCTGGCAAGTCACAGTTGCAGGACCTTCGCGATATGCTTCCCGACTACGACGACTGGGCTGTGGAACGTGAGGGAAAGCAGTATGAACATAATGTTATTTTCTACAAAAGGGCCAAGTATGAACTGCTTGATAAAGGGAAACTCTATCTGAATGAGCATCCCGATACACCAGGTCCAGGTTGGGTAGGAGCCGAAAAGCAACTGCCTCGTGCCTTGGGATGGGTGCATCTTCGTGACAAAGCCTCGGGCAAAGATTTCTTCTTTGCCGTTGTTCACACTAACTATGGTGCCACGGAGTCGGGCATTGAAAGTTGCAAACTCATTGGGCAACGCATGAGTAAAATTGCTGGGCAGAAACCTGTGGTGTTAGTGGGCGATTTCAACATGCGCCGTAATGACCATGAAGAGGCATGGCGTGGAGTGGCTTCCTACCTATCGGATGCCGCCCTCTGTACTGAGACCACCTGTATTCCTAAAGGAAAAATTACCCATACCGCTTCAAATTGGCTTCCGGCAACCAATCCAGGCTGCAAGGGATCTGAGTTCGACTATGTATTCTTCAAACGAATGATTCCGCTCTCCCGTCACATCATCACTGAGGATTATGGCCGCAGCATTGCGCCCTCAGACCATTTTCCACTGCTTGTTCGCTTTAAGTTTTCTCCAGAGGACACTCTTGGTGAATCAACACAGAAATAAGGAAGTTCAGTATATTAAGTGTTATATAATATGAGAAAACTATTTTCAGAGCTTGCTTCCGTGGTCTTTCTTGTCACGGCAAGCTTTATACCGAGTTCCTGCACCGGTTCCGAAGTGCCGAGTGTGAGTGATTACAACGTGGTATGGGACAGCCCCTCTGAGAATGCGGCAGGCAGCATGCCTATTGGCAACGGCGAAGTAGGTGCCAACTTCTGGGTGGAGCCTTCGGGCGACATGGTGTTCTACATCTCCCGTACCGATGCCTGGAGCGAGACGGGTGAGTTGTACAAATTAGGGCGCATCCGGGTGAGCACAAAGCCTGCCATCACCTCCGCCGACGATTTCTGCCAGACATTGGATTTGGAGAATGGACGCATCAACCTGCGCGGTGCCGGTATGAACCTTAACTTCTTCATCGACAGCAATTCCCCCACCATCTATCTGACAGGATCATCCTCATCACCGTTTGAAGCGTCCGTAAAGGCTGAGGTATGGCGCACCAAGGAAGAACCCGCCACATTTTTTTTGCGTTCCATCGATCGTTGCCCCGACCAAAAACTGTTTAAAGTATTTCCTGACCACATCTTGCGTGAGAAAGACGTCATCATGCTGTATCACCACAACAGCCAGTCTTCATACGATGCTATTTTGGACCTCCAAGGCATACAGATTGAGAATCGTGCATCATACGACCCTTTTAAAGACCGTTGCTTTGGCTATCGCATAGAAGGCGCTGGGATGAAGAAGGTGAGCAATCAGGAGTTGCGCACCTCTGCACCCACCACGAAAATCGACATTCGCATCCCCACCTTCAGCGGCATCTTCCATAATGCAACAAAACGCGTGGACGATATGCGACAGCTGACGGCATCCACCGCACCTGCTGAAGAAGCTATGGAGCGCACGGCCGACTTCTGGAACGCATTCTGGAACCGTAGCTATATCTATGTGCAGGCATCATGTAACGAGAACTTGACCTTTCGCATCAACTCTTCCTATATCCTGCAACGCTGGATACAGGCCTGCGGAGGCAGGGGTAATTACCCCATCAAGTTCAATGGCTCAATCTTCACCGTAGATCCCGTGTTTACCTGCGGTCCCACATCTCTCCCACCTGACTATCGCGAATGGGGAGGCGACTATTGGTGGCAGAACACCCGCTTGCCCTATCACCCCATGCTGAAGAGCGGCGACTACGATATGATGAAACCGCTTTTCGAGCACTACTTCCGCAACCTGCCCATGATGAAAGCCCTGGCACGGGCACTGGCAGATGTAGATGGAGCCTTGAGCCCCGAAATAGCAACCGTGTTCGGCACATACAGCTATCTTGATTACACGTATCCAGGTAATTCTGGTAACAAATTTGCAAACTGCCCTTACATCCGTTATCACTGGGTCTCCAGCGTGGAGATGATATCCCTAATGCTGGATTACTATGATTATACTCAGGATGCCGAGTTCGTAAGCAGTCGGCTCGTCCCATACGCCCGAGAGATGCTGAAGTTCTACAAGAATTTCTATGGAGTCGATGACAAAGGAAAACTCCTGATTAGCCCCACACAGGCAGTGGAAACCTACTGGTATGATGATGTGATGGCGAACGACATGCCCACCGTGGCCGGTATGCGAGACATTATGCCACGACTACTTGCTCTGCCCGAAGAATTGAGTACGGAGGAGGATAAATCCTTGTGGAAAGAGCTGCACGACATCATGCCTGAACTCCCCACCATGGAGATGAACGGCAAGACGCAGTTTGCTCCCGCAGAGCGATTCAATCCGCAGCGTAACAATGTGGAGAACCCTCGCCTGTACCCTATCTTCCCGTTCCATTTGTGCAACATCAGCACGGATAACCTGCAGATAGGTATTGATTCCTACTGGGACCGTGAGTCGAAGGAGAATTTTGGATGGAGTCAGAACGGGCAGGATGCCGCCCGGTTGGGACTCTCCGACGAAGCTGCGAGCCTGCTGGACGCCTTTACCCAAAACAGTAATCCCAACTTCCGTTTCAAGGCTATCTGGGGTCCCAACCACGACTGGACGCCCGATCAGGATCATGGTTCCAATCTTATGATGATACTCCAGGACATGGTGCTCCAGACGTGGAACGGCAAAGACTACCTTCTGCCCGCATTCCCAAAGAACTGGGGCGTGAAGTACAAGCTCCACTCCCATGCCGGGCAGGTCGTAGAAGGGGAGTACAACTGGAAAAAGACGCCCGAACACCACTTCGTGGATGGCATCTGCACCGAGTGCGGACAGCCCGACCCGGCTCTTATGACGGTAGTGGATGGGTGGTATGAGGTGAGCACCCCTGCACAACTCCAATACATTTCTAATCTCGTGAATAGCGGCAAGCAGGACATCAAGGTCCGCCTGACAGCCGACATTGACCTGAGTGGTATCAGCTACTTCCCGCCAATCGGGAAACAGTATTATCCCCAGGGACCGACATTGTACTTCAGCGGCACCTTCGACGGTCAGGGCCACATCATCTACAATCTGAGTATCGACAAGGATGATACAGGCGCCGAAACGGGACTGTTTGGTCGTCTCAGCGGTGCGACCGTCAAGAACCTTGGCATCGTGAACGCTACTTTTAAGAACCCCCATGCACTCCGTGCCGGCATACTTGCCGGATGCGCCGTCGGTTCCACCACCATTACCAACTGCTTTACCACAGGCGACATCGTAATGGACGAATGCATTTGTAGTTGGAACAGCAAAAACGGTGAAGGCCTGATAGGATTAATTACTTCAGGGGCGGTATTATCCAACAGTTATACCACCTACAGAACAATAGGTTATGAGGATCCTGGCACTATCACCATCAAGAACTGCTACTGGGGGGACGAGGCTAACGCATGGGCTCCCACCGGTGAGCTCTGCTATAAGCTGAATGGAGATCAGAACGTTATCACATGGTTCCAGAAATTAGGTGAGGACGCCTATCCTGTACTTATCCCCACTCATGGCAAGGTTCTATACAAAGACGGCAAGTATGAGAATGACAGTAATAGAATGGAATCTCCCGCCGGTGCCCGTGAGGGTAAGCCAAAAGAGGCTTATAATTTGAGTGGGCAACACATCATCAATCCCATTGATAATTCTGTGCTCCGAAAGGGGATATACATTATCAATCGTAAAAAGGCTGTTATTAAGTAAAAGGTCGAATAAGATTCAAGGCTTACCTTCTGGCTAGACCATAGAGAGTAGTTTCCATATATTTCCCAGTCCCCCAGCTTCACCCCAATGCCTCTCCATCTAAAGGACGAGGAGGATAGAGTTGGGGGACTTCTATCTAGAGATGTTCCTCTTGAATCAAAAATGTAAATATTTATGACCGATCATGAAAACAGTCCATAGTAAACCTGAGACGCTCTCTGCTTAGAGAAATATTTTTTTCTGGGCAGGGAAAAATTTTTTCCTGGGCAGGGAGAAAATTCTACCTGCCCAGGGCGTATATAGGAGAATTATTCCATAATCGCCACATTGTAAAACTTTTTTCAACGCGCCGTGAGGCGCTTTTTTTATGTCAGGAACAGAACCACTCATACCGGTCGGTATAGGAGACTTCCATATTCCGACTTTAAAGACGGCTGCCAGAGAGGGGCGGCTTTTCATGCGCGCACGCATAATTAATGAAGAGGAGGAAAAAAGGGAAAAGGAGACCGCCATTATGGCATACGTGAGTGCAATTGACAAGTATGTTATGCCAGAGTACCAGTCCCGTATAAAAAGGATTTGGAGGGAGCTTATCAACCACCCTGCGTTTTGCAATGACCTGGTGATAAAGAAGGGCCGACAACGGGGAGCATTCAATCGCTACATGGTGACGGTGATTGTATGCTGGATGAGGGAAATGAATATATATAGCTCTGACATATCCGCACAGGACCTGCATCTGATAATGGAACACTGCACCCGACGGAACCGTTACTATACGGGTATGCAGAACTATACGCTGAACAAGGAACAGCGGATGTGGCTGAAAAAAGTGAAGAGTGAGGAGTAAAAAATGAAATGGTTTTATACCAGGCAGGTTCCTCATACTTTTGTACCCGCAAACAAGATGAGCGCGAGTAAAGGCGAGATTAAGACGATATGAATGCCGCCCCTCTCTAACCTCTAACCAATAAACTATAACCTTATAACCTCTTAATGAAACTATTATGGACATCTTACTGAAGAGAACAAAGAGAAGCCGCTATGCCGTGGACGGTTTTATTACCATCAACGGACAGCGCATCTGCGAGACCGCAGAAAACGTGAAGAACTGCCTGGAATGCGGAACTTACCGCATCTCTCTGCGGCAAATGCCATTCCGCGCAGGCAACGGAGTGCATACCCTGAAGAAAGGACACATCCTGGTAGGCGAGGCTTTGGTACCAGGGGTGGTCATACACAGCCAACCGCACTATGACCGCCTGTATGAACGCATAAAGAAGGCTTCGCAGCGGGGTACGGAGATTCTCTTAACGATTATATGAATTTCCCTGTTTCCTTATCCAAACATTAATGACCGTTAATAGGCCGTTAATTTACCGTTAATTCTCATGCAATTGATTCTCACCGGGGTCCGGCCGCTTTTCTCCAGTATCACTAATTCCTCTGCCTCCCGGATGTCTCCGTACCTCCGAGGGCGTCTGCCCGTGGTACTGGCGGAACAGCTTTATGAAGTACGATACAGAGTCGAATCCCAGCCGGAAGGCTATCTCCTTGCCCGATAGGCTGGTGCTGAGCAGATAGTCCTTGGCCTGCTCCATCTTCAGACGCAGGAAGTACTGCGTGGGAGGAAAACCCGTATAATCGCGAAACAGCTTGCGAAACTTCGAATAACCCATTCCGATGGCCTGCGCCACCTCCTCCATATGGAGGGGGCGGTACAGATTCTGCCGCATGAACAGCAGGGCGTGAACGATGCTTTCCGAACTGGGGTTGTGAACGAATTCCTGCTGGCGACTCATGGCGTAAATGCTCGAGATGAGAAGCACCACGTAGCCCGAGAGTTGCTGCTGGAAGGCCGGCAGCTGCTTGAGGGCTACCTGACAAGCTTGGTCAAAGGCCACGTAAAGATTGTTGCTCACTCCCACATGTACCACCGGCTTCTCGGTGCCGAAACCGTATAGTTCCACCAGCGCCTTGGCCCTGTTGCCCGAGAATCCGATCCATGCCTCCGACCATCCGGTGCGTGGATTGGGCGCATAGCTGTGCCACTCGCCGGGAAAGAGCAGCACTGCATCGCCGGCCTGGAGGCAAGTGCGTGGCTGATGTGCTGAGGCGAACCATCCGCTACCATTTATAATATATAATATATGTGTGTCCTGCAGGATGCGTCCCCCATCGGGTTGGAAGAGGTGATCCTCGGGGTGTCCGGCAGGCGGGTATGCGCTGCCGGCGGGCACTTCCTGCATGCCCACAGTCTTTACGTAGAGGCCCCATTTCAGGTCCTGTTCGTTTGCCAGAAGATATTTCACTATTGCCATGGCGAACTTATTTTTAATAAATACCGCTGCAAATATAGTTAAAATCCGTGAAATGTCAAATTATTATATT
This sequence comes from uncultured Prevotellaceae bacterium, assembly GCA_946407895.1. GTDB lineage: Bacteria > Bacteroidota > Bacteroidia > Bacteroidales > Bacteroidaceae > Physcousia. Next base: position 11,055 of record CAMJQA010000011.1, on the reverse strand, counting down.
TAAATATCAAATATATTCTTTCTATTTGGCAAAATAGCACGTATTTTGCAGCGCTGATAAGTGCCGAGCTGGCTGGTTCCTCTGCCCGACGAGATTGTGGGCAAGGCTTTGGAGGCCGACAAGATGAGTCCGGAGGTTCTGGCCTGGCACTGGAAGAACGTGCTGGACCCGATTGTGCAGGAGATGGAGCTCTATATCGATTATTTTGAGCTTTGCGCCAAGGAAGTCTATGACAATCCGGAGGTGCCCGAGGACATTTGGTAGCTTTTTCTGCAAAAAAGAAGGCGGGAAATTAGTTTTTCTCGCAGAAAATTCCGTATTTCGCAGACGGAAAAGACGAAGACCGCAGGTCCGCTTTTGAACATTTTAAACCTTTTTGAACTATGAACTATAGACTTATCCTGGCCTGCATTCTGGCAGGCGCAACGGCGATGGCTTCGTGCCATCGGACAGACGAGGACGAACTGCTGCTGGCCCGCCGCTCGCCCATCGCGCAGCCCTATGCATACGTGCAGGGCGGCAGTCTCCGGGGGCCGGCCGTGCCATGGTCGCCCGACCCACTGGTGCGATACGTATGGGACAACCCGCGGGCCGAGGACTCGCTGCAGGTCTTTGTGGTGCACCCGCGAAAGGCTGAGGTGCTGGAGGGGGCGGACAGCTTCGAGGGCCTTGAGACGGTGAGCCGGGAGGAGTGCCGCCTGCACGTGAAGGGAGAGGGCACGCTGCTGCTGGACTTCGGCGTGGAACTGCCCGCATGGATAGAGATGGACAGCCCGGACCTGGAGGGCCAGGTGGAGATGGGCATAAGCGAATACCGGGGGGCTGAACTGCTTGACGGGCCATACCGGAAGATACGCAAGCCCGTGCAGTATGGCAATACGTACCGCCTGGAGCTGAACGGGGAACTATACGAGGGAGTGCGATACGGCTTCCTCTATGTACGCCAGCTGGAGAAGCCCTTCACCATAACCAGCCTGCGCGCCGTGAGCCAGGTGAAGCCCACCAACTACACGGGCAGCTTCGAGACGGACAACGAGATGCTGAACCGCATCTGGTACACCGGGGCTTGGGACGTGAAGGCCAACCTGAGGCAGGACTGCTTCGGGGCCATACTGATAGACCGGAGCGACCGCTTCTCCTGGACGGGCGATGCCTACCCGGCTCAGCACGCCTCGCTGGCGGCCTTCTCGAACTATGATGCGGTGCTGAAGAACCTGCGCTGGACCGAGGGCCACCGAAACGGCATAGAGACCTACGAACTGTACTGGGTGGAGAGCCTGCTGGACTACTATATGTACTCGGGCGACGAGGAGGGACTGCGTAGCCTGCTGCCCCAGGCCCAGGAACGGCTGGACCATGCCTGGGAAATCTTCGACCAGCCCAGGCGGCTGGCCTTCATCGGATGGGACCAGCGCATAGGCACAGGATTCGACCATCCCGACTGCGAAGAGGGGCAGTGGACCTATCGCATGTTGGCCATAGGAGCTTGGAAACACATGGCCCGCGTGCTGCGCATGATCGGCGAGGAGGATCGGGCCGCCCAGTTAGAGGAGCGGGCCAGGCAGAAGACGAACTGGGTGAACACGCCCGGGCAGCTGGCCCGCTTGGGGATGCACGCCTCGGCCGATGCCATCAATGCCGAACTGCTGAGCGACCCGGCGAGCCTCTATCACCCCGACCTCTCCCACCGGGTGAACCGCCTGTCGTACTCGCCCTTCAACCAATGCTTCCTGCTCAAGGCGATGGCCCGGGCCGGGCACTACGGAGATGCCATGGCCAGCATCCTGGACCACTGGGGCGGACAGATAGAGCTGGGGGCCACGTGCTTCCTGGAGCTATACCGGCCCTGCTGGAACGAGGTGCTGGGGCGGAACGCCGTACTGCCCTTCACCCAGTGCGGAGTGACCAGCATGGCTCACCCCTGGGGGGCTGGTGTCACGGCCTGGCTCAGCGAGGAGGTGCTGGGCATTAAGCCCCTGGAGCCGGGCTTCCGCACGTTCTGCGTGCGACCCCATTTTGCAGGAGCGGCTACGCGCGTAAAGGGGCAGGTGATGACTCCGCACGGACCTGCACGGGCCAGCTTCGACCTGAAGACGGGCAGGCACCACCTCTCCGTGCCCCAGGGCACCACGGCCCGCCTGTGCATTCCCCTGGAGGGGATGAGCGTGAAGTCCCTGGAACTGAACGGGCAGGCGGTGACGGACGACCGCCTGGAGGATGGCTTCCTGTGCCTGAGCCCCCTTCCCGCAGGGGAATACGACATCAGGGTGAAGTATAGCGGAGAGCCCGCCCCGATGGAGACTCAGCAGGGCGGCTACGTAGTGCAGCCTGAGCCTCTGGACCGCGAGACGCACGGAGAATGGTTTCGCAAATACGGGCGCAACGGGTACTTCATAGTGGGCGGGGGTGCCGAGGGCGGCGACCTGGCACAGCTGCCTCCATACATAGAATCGGTCAGCTTTGACGTGAGTGTCTATGACTCGCCCGACCAGCACCGCACCACAAACATCGTCCCCCTCGACTCCTCGGCCATGCTGCCCGTAAGCCCTGAGCCGGGCGCACGCCGCGTCCTGGGCTGCTACTTCTCCAGGAGCCTGCACATGACTCCGGCTGTCGTACGCCTGAAAGAGGAGGGAACGCCCTATCGTTTGGCACTCTACTATGCCGACTGCGACCGGGGCGGACGCGACTTTGTAGTCGATATCTTCGACGAGCAGACTCGCAACCCCATTGCTCCCTCGGTGCGCATCCAGGACATGAAGGGGGGTGTATATCTTGTCTTCCAGCACGACCGCTCGGTGCGCATCCTGGCCAGTTTCCTGGGCGGAGACAATTCGCTGGTGAATGCCCTCTTCTTCGACCCGGCAAAATAGCCCGGAGGGCTCTTGAACCTTTTGAACTTCGGTCGACTTTTTGTCACGACTCGGCCATTCGCAAGCAAGCTTCCGATGGCTCTCGCTGCTCCAAAAGTTGAACCTTTTGAACCTTTTGAACCTTTTAAACTTTTGAACTTTTGAACTATGAACTTTAAACTTTTGACTATAATAGCCCTGCTTCTGCTCGGCTCGTGCCAGCAGCGGAGGGATGATGGAGGAAGTGTCTCTATGCTCGGGGGCGGAGAGCCGCCCTTCGAAGACTGCCGATGGATTTCGGCCGAGATGGACCACGGACGCACAAACCAATGGGTCTGCTTCCGGAAGGAGTTCGACTGCACGGGAAAAGAGAAAGAGGCTATAATCCACATAGCCGTGGATTCGAAGTACTGGCTGTGGGTGAACGGACGGCTGGCCGTCTTCGAAGGTGGGCTGAAGCGTGGGCCGAATCCCCAGGATACGTATTACGACTCGGTAGAGATAGGGCCCTACCTGAGCAAGGGGAAGAATACGATAGCCGTACTGGTATGGTACTGGGGGCGCGACGGTTTCTGCCACAAGAACAGTGGCCGGTGCGGACTGATAGCCGATATTCGAGGCAGGAAGATGCGGGTGGTATCGGACTCGACCTGGAAGGCCGCCCTGCACCCCTCGTTCGGCGATACGGGAGACCCCAAGCCCAACTTCCGCCTGCCCGAAAGCAACGTACGCTTCGATGCCCGGCTGGAACCGCAGGGATGGATGCGCCCGGAATTTGACGACTCGGCCTGGAAACCATCACTGGAGATGGGGCTCTATCCGTGCGAACCCTGGAACGCCCTGTACCCCCGCCCCATCCCGAACTGGAAGGACAGCGGAGTAAAGGCCTACGAAGCAGTGGAGCAGCAGGAGCAGGGAGACAGCCTGCTGTACGTAACGGGCCGGCTGCCCCGCAACATTTCCGTAACGCCCTGGATAAAGGTGCGGGCCCAGGCGGGTAGGATGATAGACCTGCGAAGCGACAACTACTGCATAGGAGGGGAATACTGCGTCAGGGGCGAATACATCACCCGGGAAGGCACGCAGGAATTCGAACTGCCCTGCTACCTGAACGGGCATGCGGTGATCTACTCCTGCCCGAAGGACGTAGAGGTGCTCGAGGTGGGATACCGCGAGACGGCCTACGATACCCGCCACCTGGGACGTTTCCAGTGCAGCGACGACTTCTACGACAGGCTCTGGCAGAAATCCCTCTGCACCATGAACCTGAACATGCGCGACTGCATCCAGGACCCCGACCGCGAACGCTCGCAGTGGTGGGGCGATGCGGCCATTGTGCTGGGCGAGATTCTGTACTCGTGCGACCAGAAGGGGGCAAACCTCATCAAGAAAGCCATCGACAACCTGGTGGACTGGCAGAAGCCCGACGGTACGCTCTACTCGCCCGTTCCAGCCGGTTCGTGGGATGCGGAACTGCCCCTGCAGATGCTGGCCAGCATAGGAAAGTACGGCTTCTGGACATACTACTACTATACGGGCGACCGCGTCACCCTGGAGCATGCCTATCCGGCCGTAAAGAAGTACCTGGCCCTATGGCAACTGGACGAAAGGGGGCTGGTGGTTCACCGAGCCGGGGGATGGGACTGGCCCGACTGGGGCGAGCACGTCGATGTAGGGCTGCTGGACAATGCCTGGTTCTGCCTGGCACTGGAGGCCGCCGCACAGATGGCTCTGACCGTGGGCGATGAACCATATTCCCAGCATTGCGACTCCCTGCTCCAGGGCATCCGGACATCTGCCCGCCAGCATCTATGGGCAGGCCACACCCTGCGCAGCCCGAACTACGAGGGGCCGGCAGACGACCGGGGAAACGGGCTCTCGATACTGGCTGGAATACCCTCGCCCCAGCAGACCGAACAGATTGCCGAATATATGAGGGAACCGCACTATGCCTCGCCATACATGGAGAAATACGTGCTGGAGTCCTTCTTTGTGCGGAACGACATAGAGGGCGGGCTGACCCGAATGAAGCAGCGGTATGCCGAGATGGTAGATGCGCAGACCACCACCCTGTGGGAACACTGGACCACGAACGGCGGCAGCATCAATCACGGATGGAGCGGCGGACCGCTTACCCTCCTGTCGCAGTACGTGGCTGGCATCTCTCCGGCCGGGGTGGGATGGAAGAAGATACTGATACATCCCCAGCTGGGACACCTGGAATGGGTGGAATGCGACGTACCCGTCTGCAACGGAACCGTAGGGATGAAGGCCCGGAGGAATGGAGACACGATGCGCATAGAGGTCCGTAACTCAACCGGGCGCCCCTGTCTGGTAGCCGTGCCGCCGACAGAAAGCGGACTGAGGCTGAATGGGAAGGCCTTCCCTGTCAATTCGCTGAAGACGGTAGAAGGTGCCCTGAACAGTAACAACGACGGGCTGCCGGCCATAGAGAGCTCAGCCCGGAAGATAGTGGTAGAATACAAGATACAAGACAAATGAGAATGGATATGAAAAGATTGCTTCTGCTGATAGCCATCCTGTGCCCGCTGCAGGGTGTGATGGCCGAATCCGAACTGTTCCGGACCTTCAGCAACCCGGAAATGAAGTACCGCCCGCAGGTGCGCTGGTGGTGGAACGGCGACAAGGTGACGGCGCATGAGATACTGCGCGAACTGGACGTAATGAAGGCGGCCGGGATAGGTGGCGTAGAAATCAACCCCATAGCCTTCCCGGGCGGCGACAGCATAGGGCTGCGCACCCTGGAATGGTGCAGCCCAGAGTGGTGCCAGATGGTAAAGACCGCTGTGGACGGATGCCGCGAACGGGGAATGGTATGCGATATGATCGTAGGGTCGGGCTGGCCCTTCGGATCGGAACACCTGCCGCGCGAACAGCAGCTGCAACTGCTCACGATAGAAACATTCGATGTGGCGGCAGGAAGTAGGTTCGAGATGGGGAGAGAGGAAATCCTGTCGCGTGTGAACCCGCCCATCTGCTCGCCCTATCCGAATCCGTCGAAGGAACTGCTCTATCTGCGTCTGATGCCCAAGCACATCAGCCATTTCACCGAGGGCAAGAACCTGGACGGGCAGGTGGGAGAGGAGCGCATCAGCATAACAGCCCCCGGAGACCAGGACTATGTACTGTATTGCTTCGTGAAGCTGAATGGCTTTATGGCCGTCATAAACGGTGCGCCCGGCGCCCAGGGGCCCGTGCTGAACCACTACGATGGAGCCGCCGTACGGAACTACCTGGAGCGCCTCTCCACAGCCCTGAGCCCTGTGCTGGGAGGCATGGGATCGTATCTGAGAGCGGCCTTCTGCGACAGCTTCGAGACAGAGGGCTCGAACTGGGACGACAATATGCGGGCGGAATTTGCCAGGAGGCGAGGATACGACATCTCGCCCTATCTGCCCTATATCATATATAAAGTGGGGCCCATGGGAAACCCCATCGGCGAACGATACGGTTCGGAGATGGAACTGGACGCTGAATCGGCCGACCTGGTGGAGCGAGTGCGCAATGACTTCGAACGCACGATGCGCGAACTGTTCAGGGAGGGTTTCCTGGAGCCCTTCAATGAATGGTGCAGGCAGAACGGACTGAAATCGCGCATACAGGCCTATGGACGGGGACTGCATCCCGTAGAGTCGAGCATGCTGCTGGACATACCCGAATGCGAATCGTGGATGAGGGCCAGCTCTGGCCGCGAGTTTCCGGAAAACTCCATGTGGGCGCGGGGCTACTCGCTAAACAACAAGATGGTGGCCTCGGGCTCCTTCCTGGCGGGAAACAACATAGTGAGCTGCGAGGAACAGACGAACACGGATATGGTCTTCTTCGCCTCGATGGACAACCTGAAGGTGACAGGCGACATGAGCAATCTCTCGGGCGTGAACCAGTCTATCCTGCACGGCTTCAACTACAATCCGGTCGAGACACCCTTCCCGGGCTGGGTACGATATGGCTGCTACTTCAACGAGCGTAACACCTGGTGGCCCCATGTGAGGATGTGGATGGACTACAAGGCACGCCTCTCGGCCCTCTTCCAGAACGTCTGCATGCAGGCCGACATAGCCATACTGCCAGCCTTCGAGGACCTGTGGTCGAAGCTGGGAGCCCAGCGCGACCCTTTCCCCGATCATCTGTATCCGGCCTATGCCTACAACCTTTGGGAGGCTGTTCACCAATCGGGCTGCAACTGTGACTACATCAGCGAGGAAATCCTGGAACACGGACGCATCAAGAAAGGGCGGCTGAGCTACGGCAGCCGGGAATGGGGCACACTTCTGCTGGCCGATGCTGAGAGCCTCTCCCCCTTGGCCGCACGAAGACTGCACAGCTTCGTCTCGTCTGGCGGACGCGTCATCTGCATCGGCCAGGCACCATGGAAGGGTCACGGCCTTTCCCGTGCCGCACGAAACGATGCAGCCGTGCAGAAGGTTATGAAAGGCCTGGAGAAGAAGTACCCACAGGGCTTTGTCCGGGTAGAGCCGCCCCAGGGCCAACCGATGTTGGGCTGGTGGCTCCGCATCTTGCAGGAACAGAGCTTGCGCCAGGACATTTCATTCAGCCAGCCCAACCAGTTCCTGAGTCAGAATCACTACAAAGGGGCCCAGGAAGATGTTTTCTTCATCGTGAACTACAGCGCCACAGAGGCTACCGAGCAGACACTGCGCTTCCCCGGCATGGAAAGCGAAAAGCAGGCCTGGGTATGGGACGCAGAGACGGGCTGCCGATACCACCTTGGAGAATGGCAAGACGGACTTCAACTGCGACTGGGCCCGCTGGAGAGCCGCCTGCTGGTATTCGACTACGAGACGGAGGGCGAACCATATCGCCCCATGCCCACACCGGAGGGTCCTGGCCGAAGACTGGAAGGAGACTGGAATGCAAGGCTTACAAACTCCCTCTCCGGCCAGACGTACAACCTGAGCCTTGAAACGCCGGCCGACCTGAATCGGCAGCCGATGGCCCAGACCTTTGCCGGAAATATCGAATATACAAAACGCATAGACATCGGCAACCCACAGGACTACTCGCTACTCAGTGCAGAAGAGGCCGGTGGAAACGTGGTGGAGCTCATCCTGAACGGCTCAAGCCTGGGACGCAAATGGTATGGTAAAAGGCTGTGGGACATACGAGGCAGACTTCACAGCGGAGAGAATGTCATCGTACTGCGCTGCACCACCACTCTGGGCAACTACGTCAAGTCGCTCCGGGACAACTCGGTGGCACAGGGATGGACTCGTGGGCAAAAGACAGCACCAGTGGGAATCAGAGGCTCTGTCCTACTCTACTGAGGAACCTTGGGATATATGGCACAATTCCGCCGACTGATGATTATCCTCTTTTACGACTGGACTGCGTCGAGGATGGTCGGTACACATAAGCCCGGGCCATTGAAGGCCACGGTTGGTTAAAGTGTTCTCAGATTCCTTATATCTTCTCTACCGTTTCTCTATAAAACCTCTATAAAGTCTCTATGCTATAGGGGATAGAGGTTTTATAGAGACTTTATAGAGGTTTTATAGAGAAATTATAGATTAGTTTCCTTTTTTTTACTCTACTCCTGGTTCATTGCCTGCAAGATGAAATCGACAATGGGCTGCGGACAGCTGAGGGAATGCGGATGATGCCCTACAGCCGGCTTGTGAATGACCCGTATTGGTGCACCCAGTGTGCTCATCCTTTCTTCGAATATTTTTGTGTTTAGGTTGTATAGGACACCTTCGTCGGCATCGCCCACCACATGCAGTATGGGAATCCTGGCTTTGGCCATCGTGCGGGCATGGTCCAGCGGATTGCCCTGCCAGGCGCGGGCCTCATCCTCGCTGGCAAAACCATAGGCCTTCAGCAGTTTCTGTGTGTCGCCAGCGTTCCCTGGCAAAGACATTGGCCACTGCTTGAAGTCCATAACCGGCGCATCGGCATAGATGCAGGCCACTTTCTTCGGATTACGCGCAGCCCAGTTATAAATAATCAGGCCGCCGCGGCTCATACCCTCCAGTGCCACCTTCCGGCCGAAACCGGCCTTCGTCATCTTCTTATAAAACGCATCCCATCTCTTTACGGCAGCGGGAGAGCCATACAGGTCAGCCACGTCGCAATAAGCCACATGATACCCACGCTCCAGCAGGTCTATGTCTGTCTGCGGTTCGTGGCCCCAGAATCTTGCACGCCATATCCAGGGCCTACCCTGGGCTACTACGCGCGGCTCTACAACCTTGCAGGCCACACCGTCGCTCTGAAAGTCATATCCCGTAAAACCGTGGAAGTTGAAAGGTGTGGCTCCCTGGCGATAGAATGGCTCGGAATCACTGGCCGAAGACGCTGTCTCGGTCTTCACGGTCAGGTGCTTATAGATCTTCAGGGCCATTGCTCCGGCACCTTTGGCCGAGGGGTGCAGTTTGTCGGGCATCAGGGCGGGATCCCACGTATCGGGCACCACATTCAGCATATTGATGATGTCCAGTCCGTTCCGATAGGCCATTTCTTCCACCATCGGATGTATTTCCTCGGCAATTATCTTTGTGCTGATACCTGGATCGTCGGCAGGAATAAAGCATCGCAGGGGGGTGACCAGAATGATGCGCGGATGCGAGGGCTGGGCACGGAATACATCGATGAAGGCCTGGTAGTCGGTCATGAAATCGGACTTATGATTCCAGTTCCAGCCCTTGCTGTCATTCGTTCCCAGCTTGATAAGGACGATATCGGGCTGGAACTCCTGTGCCTGTCGGTACTCGTTTGTCTTCACATAGGGGTAGTCACCTGTATGGAGCATCGTGGTGCCGTTCACACCAAAGTTACGCACTTCATAGTCGTCGCCCAAATAGGCTTGCAGCTGTGCGGGATAGTGCCACCGCTCACGGTCGGGGATAAAGGCACCGTAGGTTATACTGTTTCCCACACATGCCACTTTTATCTTCCGGGCAGAAGTCTGAGCGCTGAGCAGAACTGCTGCAGCAAACAGGAGGAGGTTTCTTTTCATCATCTTCTTTAACAATTCATAATTCATAATTCTTTGTTTAATTCATAATTCATAATTCATAATTAGGCTGCGCCTTGCTCGTTGCTTCTGGAGTTCATAATTGAGCTGCGCGCCAGCCATTCCCCGCCCCTATGAGGGGAGGGGCAGGGGTGGGGTAAGCAGGGAGTTAAGCTAATAACTATCGTGATGATTGGTTTTATAGCTGGGTGTTTACCCCACCCCAACCCCTCCCCTCAGAAGGGAGGGGAATGCTAGCGCCCCTGCTCGCTGCTCCTAGCCCCCCTGCTCGCTGCTCCAGGAGTTCATAATTGAGCTGCGCTCGCCTCCGCCTATGCTTAGAAGTCTTTCCCTTCAAAAAGAGCTCCGCTACTTACATCATTAGCCTTGTGCGAAGACGAGTTGAAGTTGTAGCTTACGGAAAGGAGGATGTTCGGATAGCGAGGTCGCACCTGTGTAATAGAGGTCAGGCCAGCCGTCTGCCGCGTATTATGATAACGCGCTGTATGGAATATGTCATGAGCAACGAGCGAGATGCTCATCCTGCCATGAGCCAGTTGCTGCCGGGCTGCCAGGTCGAAATAGCAATATGCCTTCTCGCGACCCTGTGTAAGTATCTTGGGTCCTACTATGTGAGCGTCGAACTGCAGTTTTGTAGCCTGGGCCACACTGAAGATATTAGCCCAGTTCACGAGGTACTGCCATCCGTCATTGTCGGTACAGACCACACTATGACTGTGAAAACGATAGTTGAATATACTTCCTCCCAGGTTGGAGTTCCACCACCGGGTAGGTTTCAGTGCGGCAGCTGCTTCCAGCCCATACTCCTGCTGATTACCTGCATTGACTATCGAGTCCAGGGTGACACCTGGTTCGTACGGGCGACGTACCCAGTCGCTTATATCGCGCCGGTATCGGTAATAGGCTGTGGCCGAGAGGCTTTGTCCCCTCTTCAGGGGATAGAACCATCCCACTTCGGCAGAATGGGCATACTCGGGCCGTATATCGGGATTACCTTTCTTCTTGGTATAATAGTCTTCGTAGGTGATGTATGGTTCCAATGTCCATATACCAGGCCGGTTCGTACGGTAGGAATATCCCGCATTGAACGTACCGGCTTCCTTTGTCTCATAACTGAGGTGTGCAGACGGAAAGAGGTCGAACCGCTTGATGTCGCGGTCGGCACCGACAATTTCTATTTCCAGTTCA
>CAMJQA010000010.1 GCA_946407895.1 uncultured Prevotellaceae bacterium | reverse complement strand
TATGCTGATGAGGGCTACGACCACGCTGGCCAGCGATGCGCCGCCGCTGGCTATGGCCATCACCTCGCCCGTGCTCATGCGGTTGCTCTGCTTTTTCGTGGGCACGACGATCTCACAGCCGGGCTGTACGGCCTTTGAGCTGTTCTTGCTTATCTTCTCCACCGAACCGTTCATGTAGATAGCATATACGCCGCCCTTCTTGGCCCGGTTGCTGTATCCGCCGGCGCGCTTGATGTAGTATTTCAGCTTCTCGCCCTGGCGGTATTTCATACTGATGGGGTAGCTTACCTCGCCGCTCACCTTGACGGTATTGCTGAACTGGGGGATGACGAGCTGGTCGTTCTCGCGCAGGGCGATGTCGTCCGGCCCGCCGGGATTAGCCAGGGCCAGGTCCAGGTTGATGGCTACGGGGTAGGTATTGCCCAGGTCCATCTTCATCTGCAGCAGGGTGTCGGCCTGCTCCATGTTGAAGCTTTTCTCGCTCTGCATGGCCTGCTCGTAGAGTTCTATCTGTGCCGAGCGCAGCGAGCTCTCGCGCTGCAGTCGCTCGTCCTCGGTCATCACGCGGTTCAGTCGGGCGCCCTTGGTGTAGGCTATGGCCGTTACGCCTCCGGCAGCCTTCACCAGGTCGGAGAGGCGGTAGTCCTTGTTGGTCATGGAGTACTGACCTTCGAAGTTCACACAGCCGCGCACGGTGACGCTCTGCTGCTCGCTGTAGGCGGGGCTGCGGCGCACCACGATGACGTCGTAGGGCTTCAGGGTGAAGCCGTCGTCCTTCACGCGCATGTTCTCGTCGAGCGAGAAGCTGAACGTCTCGGCCATCTCGCCGGTGTTCTCCACGGCCTGGGCGTCGGTGATGCGGCGGAATACGTCCACCTTGGCCAGTGAGGCTGCATCGGTGAGTCCGCCGGCCTGCAGGATGAGGTCTTCTATGCAGGTGCCCTCGGCATACTCGTATATGCCGGGGTAGTTCACCTCGCCGCGTATGGTCAGCGTCTGCTCGCCCTTCATCTCGTTGGTGCTGGGCACGTACAGCACGTCGCCCTTCTGCAGGGGCATGTCGGCTACGGAGCCGTTGAGTATGCCCTCCAGGTCAACGGATATCATCTGCAGGCTGAGGTCCTCCTTCTCGCGGTGCATGACGGCGCGGGTGAGGAAGGCGTCCTCGCGCGGTCCCTCGGCGGCCTGCAGCAGTCCGCGCACGCTCTGTATCTCGCCGCCCAGCTGGAACTGTCCGGCATGCTTTACGGCGCCGCGCACCTCAACCATGTTCGAGAAGCGTGCCAGCACGCTGTCCACGAAGACCGAGTCGCCGTCCATGACGCTGAAGGCGGCCATCTTGAATTCATCCACGGTGTGTATGCTGTATTCGTCGCCGGCCTTGCGCGTCACGCGTACGTTGCGTTTGTAGGCGTCGCCGGTGAATCCGCCGGCGTAGCTTAGCAACTGCTTCACGCTCTCGGTACCCTTCATCTCGTAGAACATGGGGCGCTTCACCTTGCCCCGCACGTTCACCAGGCAGTCGTAGGGTCCTACTACGATGACGTCCTGGTCCTGCAGGCGCACGTCGCCGGCGGTATTGCCGTTGAGCAGGTAGTCATAGACGTCGATTGTGGATACTGCCTTTCCGCGGCGGAACACCTTGATGTCGCGCAGCGTGCCGATGTCGTTTATGCCGCCTGCCGCATAGAGGGCGTTGAAGGCGCTGCTGAGGCTGGAGAGGGTGTAGGTGCCGGGCACGTTCACCTCGCCCATCACCTGCACCTGTATGCTGCGTGTGTCGCCTACCGAGAGGCTGAACTGGCAGTCGGCATAGTACTGCCCGAGCTTGTCCTTGACGGCCTGCGTGGCCTGCTGCACGCTGAGCCCGCCCAGCTTGACGGGGCCTACGCCCGGAATGACGACTACGCCGTCGGGGCTAATGGTCTCCTGGAAGGTCTGCTGGCTGGCGCCCCAGACGTCGATGATGACCACGTCGCCCGAGCCCAGGCGGTAGTTGGCCGGGGTGGCCATGTTCTGGCTGGGCTCGAAGGTGAGGTTGGGGTTGTTGAAGATATTGCGGCCGAAGACCTGGTTCTCGTCGCGCAGCAGGTTCTGGTAATATACGAGCGAGTCGATGTCCAGGAAATCCACGCCCTGGTTCAGCTGCTCGAGCTGCTCGTCGCGCGTGCTGCGTCGGAAGGCGTTCTCCGACTGCACCATGCGCCCGTTCTGCTGCTGGGCGAGTCGTTCCTGTGCCGTCAGGGGGCGGTTGTTGCGGTTTCGCTGGCGACTGGCAGTCTGGTTCTGCGTGGGGTCGCTTGTCAGGTCCAGGGCGCCGGGTTGCTGCTGCTCGGCCTCCAGCTTGCGCTTCAGGCGGCGCAGCTGCTCGGGCGTGACGCCCTTCTGCAGCAGCTTGGTGACGATGGTCTCCTGGTTGTTGCCCTTGGCCTGCTCCTGCTTCACGAAGTTTATGATCTGCGAGTCGGTCATTGACTGTGCATTGACGCAGACGGCACTTGTCCAAAGCACCGCTGCGAAGAGAATCTTGCGTATCATATCGTTAAATCTTCTTTCCATTGAGAATGTATTTTGCCGTGGTCAGTAGTATCCCCATGTCGGTTATGAGCGAGCGCCGCTGCAGGTAGTTGAGGTCCATCTGCAGGCGTACGAGCATCTTCTCCATCGTGTCGGTGTATCCGTTGTAGATGGTGGCGGCGCTGGTCAGGCCGGGCCGCATCAGGTAGATGTACTCGTAGTCGGGGTTGCGCTCCATGATCTGGTCGATGAAGTAGCGTCGCTCTGGGCGCGGCCCCACGAAGCTCATGTCGCCCGCCAGTATGTTCCACAGCTGCGGCAGCTCGTCGAGGTGGTGTTCGCGCAGGAAGCGCTGGAAGTCCGTCTGGTCCGGCTCGCCCTGCACGGCCAGCTGCGGCACGCCGTCGTGCTCATGGTCGGGCCGCATGGTGCGGAACTTCAGTATGGTGAAGGGCCTCCCCCTGTGCCCTATGCGCTCCTGTCGGTATATGACGGGGCCGCCGCTGCAGCGCACCCTGGCGGCGATATACAGCATCAGGGGGCTTAGCAGCACCAGGCCCGCAAGCGAGACCAGGATGTCGAACAGGCGCTTCACGGCCCGCTCGGCGGCGTTCATGCCGTCGCGGTATCGGGGTTCAGGGCTGGTTGCTTGAATCATTCGCTTTTCTTGTCTGTATTTAACCAAAGTTATATTAATATAACAGATAATACACCAAATTATTGCAAAGTACAATGTTTTTTTTCATTCCGCCAAGCCAAAACGCTTTTTTCGCCTCTCAAAAACAAGCAAACAGATAAAAAAGCACGAAATATTTGCACGCATGACGAAATCTTCCTATATTTGCAGCCGAAATGTATCTCACATTCACCGGGGCTGACATGGATTTGACAGCAGGATGAGGTGTTGTGTAAGCACGCAGTGAGTCGGTGGTCGCTCACTTAAATCAATGGTCATCAATGAATTATCTGGCGAAAACAATTACGCTCTCGCTGCCTGATCGAAGTACAGTAGATCCTAGGCTTTATCTCGGCACCAGGTGCTGAGACGGGATGTCACTCTGGGGCTCTGGCTCCGAAGCGCCCAGGCAAAGTGGCACAGCTAAATCGGAGATAGTCCGTCCTGGCCCCGCACGGCGGATGAAGCTCTTTGGGGATAAGGCATCGGTTGGTGGCCCAGGTCTTGCCGGCGCACGAAAACTCAGGCTGGGATAAGCGTGTAGAAAGCTCAGGACTTCCCTGTTTGGACGAGGGTTCAATCCCCTCCAGCTCCACTAAGTGGAGGCTTGCGGGCCTTTCACCCTCGTGAGGGTTCTTCGACTAGCGAAGCGGCCAAGCCGAGCGCAATCCCCTCCAGCTCCACTAAGTGGTGGCTTGCGGGCCCTTCACCCTGAATTGAAACAAGGGAAAATATGAACTTACTGAACACTATTTTCCATTTCTATCTGGACGGTTTCCGCCAGATGACCCTGGGGCGCACGCTCTGGGCTCTTATCCTCTTGAAGCTTTTCATCATGTTTGCCATTCTGCGCCTCTTCTTCTTCCGCCCCGCCATGCGTGGGATGAGCGACGAGCAGAAGCAGCAGCACGTGGCTACCCAGTTAGCAAGGCCCCAAAACGGCCATTAAAACTTTTTGAACATTGAACGTCCGGAGCAGCGAGCGCCATCGGAAGCTTGCTTACGAATGGCCGAGTCGCGACGGACGAAGACCGAAGGTCAACTTTGAACATTGAACTTTGAACATTGAACTTTTGAACTTTGAATATGGACGCATCACTTATCGACTGGTCGAGGGCACAGTTCGCCCTGACGGCAATGTACCACTGGCTCTTCGTCCCCCTGACACTGGGGCTGGGCGTTATCATGGGCATTATGGAAACCATCTACGTTGTGCGCGGCGATGAATACTGGCGCCGCGTTACGCAGTTCTGGATGAAGGTCTTCGGCGTGAACTTCGCCGTGGGCGTGGCTACGGGCCTCATCCTGGAATTCGAGTTCGGCACGAACTGGAGCAACTACTCCTGGCTGGTGGGCGACATCTTCGGCGCGCCGCTGGCCATCGAGGGCATAGTGGCCTTCTTCATGGAGAGCACGTTCATAGCCGTCATGTACTTCGGCTGGAACAAGGTGAGCCGCGGCTTCCACCTGGCCTCCACGTGGCTCACCACGCTGGGAGCCACCTTCTCCGCCTGGTGGATACTGGTGGCCAACGCATGGATGCAGTACCCCGTGGGCACGCACTTCGACCCCGACACGGTGCGCAATGAGATGAACTCCTTCGGCTCGTTCCTGGAGGTAGCCTTCTCGCCCATGGCCGTGGTTAAGTTCTGCCACACCGTATCGGCCGGCTGGCTCACGGGTGCCGTGGTGGTGGTGGGCATCAGCGCCTGGTACCTGCTGCGCCGTCGCGAGGAGCGCTTTGCCCGCAGCAGCATGCTGGTGGGCAGCATCTTCGGGCTGGTGGCCTGCGGGGCCGTCATGCTCTCGGGCGACAGTTCGGGCGTCATGGTGGGCAAGGCGCAGCCCATGAAGCTGGCTGCCTTCGAGGGTCTCTACGATGGCAGCGAGCATGCACCGCTCACTATCGTGGGCGACCTGAAGATACCCAACGGGCTCACCGTACTGGCCACCCACCGGTGGACGGGCTTCGTGCCTGGCATAAACGACATACTGGAGGGGGGCTACACCCTGCCCGACAGCACAAAGGCCCTCTCGGCCGAGGAGAAGATGAGCCGCGGCGTAATAGCCCTGGATGCCCTGACGCAGTATCGCCTGGCCCGCGCCGCCGGACGCACGGAGAAGGCGGTCATCATGCGCGAGAAGCTGGAGGACAACATGCCCTACTTCGGCTACGGGCATATCCTCGACAAGCAGGACCTGGTGCCCCCCGTGCCCCTGGTCTTTTGGGCCTTCCGCATCATGGTGGGCCTGGGCAGCCTGTTCTGCCTGGTATTCCTGTTGCTCGTCATCGTGCAGTATAAGAAGCAGCTCACCCGCTGGCCCCTGCTGCTCAGGGTAGCCGTGTGGTGCATCCCCCTGGTGTATATCTGCTCCCAGGCCGGATGGGTCTGCGCCGAGGTGGGCCGCCAGCCCTGGGCCATACAGGACCTGCTGCCCGTCAACGCCGCCGTATCGGCCCTGCAGTCTCCGGCCGTGCGCATTACGTTCTTCATCTTCCTTGTTATCTTCACCCTGCTGCTCATAGCCGAGCTGCGCATTCTGTTCAGGGTCGTTAAGAAGGGCCCACAGATTGAAGAGCAAGACAACGAGCAAAAACAGACAGACTAGAAAAACTAGACAGACTAGAACAACTAGAACAACTAGATCAACTATAACAAAAACATATAAACCATAATAACCATAATAAAGACCCTATCCGATATGATTACATACACCTTCCTACAGTTCTATTGGTGGTTCATCATCTCCCTGCTTGGCGGGCTGCTTGTCTTCCTGCTCTTCGTTCAGGGCGGCAACTCGCTCTATCATTGGCTGGGCCGCGATGAGGCTCAGCGCCGCATGCTCATCAACTCTACGGGCCGCAAGTGGGAGTTCACCTTCACCACGCTCGTCACGTTTGGCGGCGCCTTCTTCGCCTCGTTCCCCCTGTTCTACAGCACCAGCTTCGGCGGTGCCTACTGGCTGTGGATGCTCATCCTGGTGAGCTTCGTTTTGCAGGCCGTCAGCTACGAGTTCCAGTCGAAGGTGGGCAACGTGCTGGGCCGCCGCGGCTACCGCATCCTGCTGGTGGTCAACGGCTTCATGGGCCCCTTCCTGCTGGGCGTGGCCGTAGCCACCTTCTTCACCGGGGCCGACTTCACGGTAAACAAGCTGCGCCTGGGCGACGTCACCAACCCCGTGGTCTCCTCGTGGGGCAGCGCATGGCACGGCCTGGAGGCCCTCTCCAACCCGTGGAACGTAGTGCTGGGCCTGGGCGTATTCTTCCTGGCGCGCGTGCTTGCCCTGCTGTATTTTATAAATAATGTACGCGATGACGAGGTTGAGTCCCGCGCCCGCCGCTTCCTGAAGTTCGAGTCGATACTGTTCCTGCTCTTCTTCCTCTCCTTCGTGGGCCGACTGGTGACCATGCCCGGCCTGGCCGTGGAGAGCTGGGGGCGCGTAACGGTGCAACCGCTCAAGTATCTGAACAACCTGCTCGAGCAGCCCTTCGTGATGGGGATGTTCCTGCTGGGCGTGGTGCTCGTGCTCTGCGGCATACTGCTTACCCTGCGCGTCAGGGCCTTCCGCCGCGGCATCTGGCTGAGCGGCTCGGGCACCGTGCTCACCGTAACGGCCCTGCTGCTGCTGGCCGGGTGGAACGGCACGTGCTTCTACCCCTCTACGGCCGACCCCCACAGCTCGCTCCATCTCTACAACAGCTGCGCCAGCCCCGCCACGCTGCAGGTGATGAGCGTCGTCTCCCTGCTCATACCCTTCGTGCTGGCCTACATCTTCTACTGCTGGCGGGCCATAGACCGCAAGCCCATCACCCGCCAGGAGATGGAAAGCGGAGAGCACAAGTACTGACACGCCTACCCCTCCACTCACACCTGAAACGGATGAAAAGACTCTTCCCCCTACTACCCCTCCTGTCCCTATGGGCCTGCTCGGCCCCCGATGCGCCCGAGCTCTCCGGCGGGAAAGCGGCCCAGGCAATGCCCGGCACGCCCTGCCCCGTGCAGCAGCTGCTGGTGGAGCGCCTGCCCGACCTGAACACGCCGCGTGCCGGGCACACCATCCTGTGCCTCGACGGCCAGGTAACCGTCTTCGGCGGGCACACCAACGGCTTCATCCCCACCCCCACGGCCGAGTATCTGAGCGACGGCGAATGGCACGTGGTGCCCATGACCTATGCCCACGACGACGGGCTCTGCCTGCCCCTGAGAGGGGGAAAGGTGCTCCTGGCCGGAGGGCACGAGCATCCGCTGGGCATCGGACAGACCTTCCCCGCCGAGATGTACTACCCCGGCGAGCACCGCTTCGAGGGCTTCGGATGCCTGGAACACAAGCGCACGCTGGCCTCCGGGCTGGAGCTCGACAGCGGACAGGTCGTCATAGCCGGCAACTGGTACGCGCGCGACAGCATCGAGCTCTTCGACGGCCGTAAGTTTTTCCGCCCCGTGCGCTCCGCCACTACGCAGCGGGCCATCCCCTATATCTTCCGCACCGAGCCCGGCAATGCCCTGATGCTGAGCGGCATAGGGGCACGCGACGAAAAGCTGTGCGACACCCTGGCCGACCGCCTGCACGGCCCCCCCCTGCCCCTACCGCTGATGCGGCAATGGCGGCCGCTCAACATCCTCGCCCCCTTCTGGAGCGGACTGAGCCAGACGGGCGACGAGGCCCGGGGCGAGTATGCCTACCTGATGCCCGTCAGCAACGACGAGGGGCAGCTGGCCATCGCCCAGGTGCGCAACGGACAGTGCTCACTGCTGCCCACCGCATGCCCCATACCCATGCAGAGCCCCTGGGGCCAGATTACCTACTGTTCGCCCGTCATAGCCGACCGCCAGAGGGGCCGGGGCTACGTAACCGGACTGGACAGCGCCATGCACCTCTACGTGCTGCGCATCGACTATGCCCGGGCCAGCCAGGAGCAGCCCGCCCCCCTGCGCCTCTACTGCTCCGATGCCCTGCCCGACTCGTGCTATAGCCTGCCCGTGCTGACGCCCCAGGGCGACCTCGTCATGGCAGGCGGCAGCATTCACGACAACTTCAAGCCCTTCAGCGCCGCCTATCGCCTCCGTGTGGGCGACGGCGACGAAGCCTCAGCGCGCCGGGCATGGCCTGCCCCCTGGGTGTGGCAGCTGCTCCTCCTGCTGGCCGTATGCAGCACCCTCGTCGTCAAGCTCAGGCAACGCCGCAGCCGGCATGCCCACGATGAAGCCGCCCCCCAGCCCGGAACAGCGCCCGATGCCACTACCGCGAATGAGGCCGACCCCGGGCCAAAGACTGGGCCAGAGGCCGAGCGCGAGCCGGAGGCAAAGGCCGATGCCGACCCGGAGAGCAAGGCAGAGGCCAGGGCCATCGTGAACGGGGAGCTGATGGAGCGCATCCGACAACTGGTGGAGGGACAGCAGCTGTTCCTGAACAGCGAGCTGAAGCTATCCGACGTAGTCACCGCCCTGGGCTCGAACAGCCGCTACGTATCCGACAGCATCAAGCAGCACAGGGGCTGCACCTTCACCCAGTACCTCAACACCCTGCGCGTGGAGTACGCCAAGCAGCTTATACGCCAGAACCCCGACATCAAGGTATCACAGTTCAGCTACGATGCAGGCTTTGCCAGCGAAACACACTTCTTCCGCACCTTCAAGTCCATCACCGGTACCACGCCAAGCGAGTGGCGAAACACCATAATGGCGCAGGAAGAATAACCGCCTGGGGCACAAAAAACACCCCTCCGGCACCCCCTCAAACCGAAAAACGACTGACAAATTCCGTTTTTGTTAGTCGTTTTTCGGTTTTTGTAAGTAAACCATCCCCTTTTTCCCCTATTTTTGTCATGTAATTCGCGCAAAAAAACGGCGATGCTGCATAGAAGTGTCTCCACCGAAGCGGCGCACGACTGCAAAAACAACGGCGTTGAAATGGCAAAACAACGGCGTTATTCCGGCAAAACAACGGCGTTGTTTCAAGCCCCGCCCCCAAGCCCCGGCAAGATGCCCGCGCCGTACAGCCCTTGGCGACATGCCATACAAGAAGCTGTTCAAAGGAAGAGAAAGAAAGAGAATAATAAAACGAACAAACAAAATAGAACAATTATAAAACAATTATAGAACCGTAGAACAATGAAGAAAAAACGTTTCAGGCAAATTGCCTTTTTGGCCCTGCTAATGAGCAGCAGCCCCGCCTGGGCTCAGGACGGACAGCAGTATGTGCCCTCCAACTGGGGCGAATGGAAGAACCTTTCGCTCGGCACGACAGACATTAGCTACTACACCGGTAATCAGCTGCCCATGGACGTGCAAGTCTCCGGACAGACCATTCATGTGGCATGGACCGACTGGAAGCCCAATGCCGAGGGCGAATTCTGCCTGTGGTACCGGCGCTCCACCGATGCCGGCCGCACGTGGGAAGAGCCCCGTGCCATCGTCAAGTCGAAAACGATGAATATGGGCGACATCAACTATGTGGGCGGCAGCTACGGCTCCAATGCCAAATGGATGGAGGTGGAAGGGCAGGACGTACACTTTGTCACCGTGCTTTCCGCCGAGAGTAACGAGAACGCCGAGGTTTACTACACCTATTCACACGACGGAGGAAAGACTTTCCAGACGCGCAAGATAGCGGACGGAAGCGAGGGCGACGGCCACTACTGGTATGGACGACCCCATGTAGAGGCCGACGGGCAGACGCTGGTCATCGCCTTCCAAGGCAGTCGCTTCAATGGTACAAGTTACAAGACCCGCGTGCTCACCTCCTTCGACGGCGGCACCACATTCACCGACAAGACTATAGATACCACGCAGGATCTTGTTGACCTGCAGGTATCAGGCCGCCAATGGGCCGTGCTGGGCAACGACATGTACTGGTATTACAACATGCATTGGGGCAACGTCTATATATCGACCTCCAGCGACGGCGGCGAAACCATCACCACGCAGAACGTGGCGCCCCTGGTCAGGGAGGAGACCTCGTGGTGCCAACTGACCTATATGAAGGGCTTCAACGGACAATCCTTCAACTATCACGCCCAGATGACCTTGGAGGGCGACGTCATCAACGTCATCTTCCAGGGCTGTGCCGAGGACTTGGGGGATCCTCATCCCACCAACGACCGCAACCACACTATCTTCCGCCGTTCCACCGACTTCGGCAAGACGTGGACCGATGCCATGTACCTGCCCGAGTCAAAGGATACGTATTGCGCCATCGCCGCCAAGGGCCAGAACATCTACGTGCTTTCGACGCCCAACGGTCCCCGGATGTACCACTCGCACGACGGCGGCCAGACCTGGGAGACGCAGCAGCGCACCTTCTGGAATTCGCAATACTCAGGTTTCGCCAACTTCTTCGACCTCTACCTCGCCCCCGACGACCCCACGGGCCAGCACGTCTATCTGACCACCTGCCGCGGCGTGCTGGTAGAGTCGAAGGACGGCTTCCGCACCGTCCATCGCAACTTTGCCGTCGGCTACGAGTCGTGGGATCGCAAGAACTGGAACAACCACTCGCTGATGGTAAGACTCGACAGCGAAGGCACAGAGCACTGGGTAATGAACTACTCAGCCCCCTACAAGGCCTTCGACCCCTACTTCTGGAGCATCGTCTACCGGCGCAACGACCCGGCCCCTGCCACCACAGGACAGGAGATGGCCCTCGACATATCCGTCCCCGAGACGCGCATCCTTGACTATCCGCTCAACAAGGTCACCATCCCCATGACGCCCAGCATCATGGAGACGCGCGAGGCCATGACCGTGGAATGCTGGGTGCGCATCGACAAACGAAGCAGCGGATCACTCGACATCGCCGCCCTCAGCAATTCCAATGGCAATCACTACGGCTCCCCTTATTGGGGCGGATGGTATATTAAGGTACATCAGGATGGCAATCAAGGCTATACCTTCTACGGCGGCGTCAGCACCGAGTTGTCCGTGAACGGTACGGGCAAGGAGGTGTCGGACCGCTGGCGCTACCGCACCACGGAGACAGGCATGTGGCACCACGTGGCCCTCACCTACGACTCCCATGTGGAGAAGGACAACATCCGCTTGTACATGGACGGCCTGCTCATAAACACCGGCACCGAGAAAGGCCCCATCGCCATGGGCAACAACCCCATTGTCATCGGCCCCGAGTCATTCGGCGATTATTATGTTAACGAGACCTACGTCGACAACTTCGCCCTCTACAGCCGCGCCCTCACGGAGGAGGAGATCATGCAGCACATCTACAACCGGCCCGACCCCAAGGACAAGGACTGCCGCCTGCTGCTCACCTTCGACGGCTCGCTGCAGGACCAGAGCCAGTATCACAACGACCCGGCACCTCTGATGGAGAACAACCTGAAGGCCCACGACGGCATACGCCCGCCCCATCCTGAGTTCACCCTGACCAAGGACCTCATGGGACAGACCGTTTACATGACCGACATGACACAGGACGGCGAGGCCTACCAGTGGATTAAGCCCGACCCATACAACCTGGGCCGCTACGACAAATACAGCACCAGCAAGAAACGCCACGACCAGCAGGACGTAAGCGGCCATCCCGGCCTGTACAATTACTGGATGATAGCCAAGGGTGACGGACAGACCACCAACGCCTACGTGGCCACCTCGCAAAGCATCATCGTGGGAGGACTGAATAAGATATTCCCCGAAGAGGCTGCACAAAGCAAAGGCGTACGCCTGCGCATCCAGGGCGGATATAACCTGACCTACGGCAACCAGCCTAAGGTAGTACTGAAGCAAGACACCAAGGAGGTCGAGGGTAAATGGCTTATCGAGTACGGCTATGATATGAAGAAGGTCGTACAGAATGCCGACGACCTGCCCGAGGCCTTCTTCGACATGAGTGCCGCGCCCCTGGGCAAGTACGACGTCATCGTGAATAAAGACACGCTCAAACAGGCCTTCACGCTGACTGCCGAAGATAACGGAGTACCCGACGTGTGGATGCAAGTGAACGGATTCGGCCGCAGCCTCTGGAACAGGTGGCAGCGCTATACCATCGACTACGGCAACCGCTCCGGCGTAGCCGCCTACAACACGCCCATGTTCCTCATCATCCCTGACCGCCACGGCACGGTTGATGTATCGTTCGAGTTCGAATTCGACATCTGCGAACTCGGCGTGACAAACTACTACGAGCTGGAGACAGGCAATCGCGGCGATTACCTTATGGCCTACGACGAACAGACGCAGGACAGCATCCGAGTATATTCGTTCATGGTGCCATACATTGCTCCGAACAGCACTAACCAGGTAGCCTTCCGCATCAAGATGGCACCAGGGACCAATGAGCCCTCCAGCGAGATTAAGATGGGCTACTGGATTGAGCAGCCTTGGGGCCCCTACGACCCCGAAGCCGTCCAGACGCGTGCTCCCTACACACTGGAGCAGGGCGAATGCTTTGCCATGAAGTGGGGACAGGTTGTCTTTGAAACAGCCATCGGCTTCGTGCCCGGTGCATCGTGCATCTACAGCATTGCCAAGAATGGCTACAGCACAGTTACGGGTGCAGAAGGAAAATGGAGCACATTGTTCACCAATCTCCTCGACGTGGGCTTCAGCTGCGCAGAGGAATTTATACCCGGTGCACATGCAGCCCAGGCAGCGTGGAAGTTTGCCAGCACGGCCTGGTCCTTCTACAGCAACTACCAAAACATGAAGGACATGCACGACTGTCTGCACGGCGACCCCAACGACATCGGCAACAAGGGCGTAGGCAGCTACGACCCCAACGAGATGATAGGCCCCTGGGGCTACGACGACCAGCGCCACTACATCAAGCCCGTCCACGATATGGCGTACACCATCACCTTCGAGAACAAGGCCAGCGCGACGGCACCCGCCCATGAGGTGTTCGTCACCGATACACTCGACCTCTCGAAGTTCGATCCCGAGACATTCAGCTTCTCCTCCTACGGATGGGCAGATACGGTCCTCGTCGTAGGCGGCAGTTACACGAAGGAGTTCACGCGCGACATCGCATATAAAGTCAAGGATCAGGACATCCTCGTGCGCGTCAGCGGACAGTTCGACCCGCAGACCGGCGTAGCCAAATGGAGCTTCATCTCCCTGCAGAAGAACGGCGACGAGATTGACGATCCCGACCTGGGCTTCCTCCTGCCCAACAACGACAACCATGTGGGCGAGGGATTCGTCAACTTCATCATTGAGCACAAGAAGAACCCGGCCAATGGCTCAACCGTCAGCAACAAGGCCACCATCGTCTTCGATGCCAACGATCCGATTGCGACGAACACCTACGTGAATACATTCGACACGGACTACCCCACCTCAAAGGTAACCGGCGTGAAGGAGAGCGACGGCAACCTGGTAATAACCCTGCAGGGCAGCGACGCTACCTCGGGCATCAGCCACTACAACATCTATGCCTTCAAGAACGGAAGCGAGGAAGCCGACGTACTGGCCTCGAACGTCACAACAAACCAGGTGACCGTTCCCTGCGAGCCGGGCACGCGCTACGGACTTTGCGCCATTGCCACCGACAACGTGGGATGGAACGAGGCAAAGAACCTCAAGGTAGAGATGGAAATCACCACCTCGGGCCAGGCTCCCGGACCTGGACCGGTTGACGAGAAGACCATCACCGTCAACCTGTCGGCCGAAGGATACGCCACCTTCTACGACTCGGAGGACAACTACAAGATGCCCAGCGGGCTCTCGGCATACGTAGTGACCGAGACCACCGGAAGCAACCTGAAGTCGCAGGCCATCGGCGGCAGCATCATTCCAAAGGGTGTGCCCGTATATCTCTCGGCAAGCGAGAAGAAGGCTGCCTCATATACCCTGACGGCTACCGAGGAGGACGCCTCCTACAACGGCACGAACATGCTGCACGGCAGCGACGTGTCCACCACCACCACGGCACCGGGCGACAACCTCTACTACAAACTGGCCTACGGACCGTCCAACACACCGCTGCAGAACCTCTTCGGATGGTTCTGGGGAGCAACCAACGGCGCGGCCTTCCGCATCGATGGACACCGCGCATGGCTGGCCGTGCCAAAGACAAGGGCCACCAGAGGATACATCCTGGGCGATGACGAAACGGGCATCAGTCCGGCAATAGCCGACGACGGCGACACGGAATACCAGCTCTACGACATGCAGGGACGTCCCGTCAACGGCAGCCCGAGGAAAGGACTCTACATACGCAACAACAAGAAAGTATTCGTTAAATAAGTAAACCTGAGCAATATGAAAACAATGAAGTATATCCTCATGGCCTTCACGGCCCTGGCCCTGATATCCTGCGGAGGCGGCGACGAGCCCGAACCCAATCCCACACCAACGCCCACGGGGAAGGGCAAGTTCCTCACACAGTCGTGCAACATGCCCGCCGAGGCAACCGAGACCGTAGTCAGCCTGAACGGGCTGACCGCGGCCGTTGACAAGTTCAACACGCCGGAGTCGTGGCTGACCGTCATACGCCAGGTCTATATCTCGGGCACGCCAACCGTGGAGCTCTCGGCAAGGGAGAACTTGCAGACAGAGGCCAGGCAGCAGGACGTCACCTTCTATTCCGGGCGCGACACCCTGGTGCTCACCGTACGACAGGCTGCATACAACGCCTCCAGCGGGGCAGACATGGGCAGCACCCACGACACGCCCACCAACCAGCCAGCCTACATGCCCGCCAGAGACTGAAGAAGGGCACAAACGTATCCTAAATGACATCGTAAAGAAGAACCCCTAAACTCATTATGATTATGAACCACATCTTTCAGAGGAGGAATCTCATCCTTACAGGAAAGCTGCTCACGGGCTTCCTCGCCCTTTGGCTCTGCCTGGCGGCATGCAGCAGCGACAACGACGATCCTGCCGAACCAGAGAACCCCGAGAATACTGTGGGCCCCGACAATCCGCAGCCCGGGCAAACCCTTACCGAGCAGCAGGCCGACGAATGCTTAGCCGAGCTGATGGCACGCTGCATGGTAGTGGCCTGCGATCCGGATGCAGCGTGCAACGATGCCGACAAGATCTTCAGCCTGCTGCAGGCACTGGCCGACCAGCAGACACGCCCCACACGCGGCGTGTGGGGGCAGGCTAAAGCTGCTTTTGATTTCTACAAGGTGCTGAACGATGCCAATAAGCTGCACCGCGTAACAATCATCGGCTCTATGGCCAAGCTGGGACTCACCGACCAGGCTTCGCGACAGAAGATATACGAAGACATCATGAATTCGAAGGAGAATCCGCTGCCGCAGAGCAAGAAGAACCTCAGCTGCGAGGATTTCTGGAAGCAATACTCCAGCGGAGAGCTCGACCTCTATGCCAAGGAGATCTACAAGGCGGTGCTGGATGAGCTGGTTACCTCGGAATCCACGGCCACGGAGAGACTGGCCGGCTATCTGGTGGACAGCGACAAACGCCCCATCGACCTGACGCTGCAGGTGGCAGGCCCCCTCATCGAGGCCGGAGCCAACCTGGTATTTGCCTTTGGCGACGATATTATACAGACGGGCAAGACAGCCTACGACTTCGTTGAGCTTAACGGCCAGGTAGTGCTGCAGGCCTGCAACGGCAACCTCACCGCCGAGACGTTCATTGATGCCTGCAACAACAACCTGAAGCTGCTGTCGAAGGGCATGGAGGAGATTGTGCCCACCTCGCAGGATCTCTTCGAACTGCTTTCCGACCTCTCGGCCGAGCAGATCAAGGAACTAAACCAGGAAATAGAGAAGACCATCAGGGAAGCCGGAAACACCACCCTGTCGCCCTCCGACGTGGCCTTCTTCGTTGGCAAGGTAAAGGACATACTGAAGATCGACTGGACAGTGGACTTCGCAGGCAAGGAGTATGTAAATGCACAGGACTCCTCCTACATCTCCTTCGAGAAGGAGGAGGGCAAGGCCTTCACCTTCTACTACCAGGACAAGAACGATAATGTACTCATGGAGGGCAAGTGCGCCATCAATCCCGACCGCCTCGCCCTGCGCGTGGATTACGCCGAGGACGGTTGCGACCTGCTGCCCAAGGCAGGCATGCCCGAGGCAGGCATCATCATCATGCCCTACATGGCACAGAGCATCAGCGGCAACGGCACGGAAAGCATTTACCTGTGGTGGAAAAGCGAAGACGGCCGGCTGAAGATATTCAACCTCAGGGAAGAAAAGCCCAAGCTGGACATCAAGATGATCATCGTAAGCGGAGAAGCCCACCTCTCGGGCGACTTCGTCTCAAACTTTGGCATCTCCAAACAGTACGGGGTGCTCAATGCCTGGATGTTCGACCCCGAATACGATGATTTTTACCGTAGTTACGTGGTGACGAGTTCAAAGATAGTGAAGACGGGAAGCATACTCCACATAGAGGCTTCTGCCACAGCTTACAGTACTTATTCCCCCGGGTCCGACCAACGTACAGCGAACACGGGAGAGCTGAAGCTCGACGTCGAATACAATGAGAATGAGAAGAGCAAGACCAACATGCTGGGACAGATTATCAGCCTTGACTATGAGGCGACAAACATTGATAACATAGAGACGGTGCCGAAGGAATCAGCAAGCATTCATGTATCGAACATCCCCGTCAAAAGCCGCATGTACTGGGGCACCACCTATAATCTGCCGTTCACAAAAGACGTAAAGCCCGACTATTGGACATTCACCCGAGGAGACGACTCATACTCCTATAGGGATAATGACGCAAACTACATAGCTGCCCGCATAGAGTTCAAATAGCAGGCCGGGCAGATAAAGAGCAAGAATCTCTAATTTTCTTTTTTCTTTCATAGCGCGAAGCAGGGCTTTGGCCTCCAATGGCCGGGTCCTGCTTCCAATTTTATGCCTTCAGGGCAACCTTCGGGAGCGTTTCGGGCGGATAAGAGAAGAAATACAGGCATTTATTTTGTATTTCGCCCGCATAATCGTAACTTCGCAGCAGAATCGAAGTATAAATTACAGTAAAAGACTATGAAAGAACTACAGTTGAAGTACGGGTGCAACCCGAACCAGAAGCCCTCGCGCATCTACATGGAAGAGGGCGAGCTGCCCATCACCGTCCTGAACGGACGCCCGGGCTACATCAATTTCCTCGACGCGCTGAACAGCTGGCAGCTCGTGGCCGAGCTGAAGGCAGCCACCGGCCTGCCCGCCGCCGCATCGTTCAAACACGTATCGCCTGCCGGAGCCGCCGTGGGCCTGCCCCTGAGCGACACGCTAAGCCGCATCTACTTCGTGGACGACATTCCCGTGCCCTTGTCGCCCATCGCCTGCGCCTATGCCCGTGCCCGCGGTGCAGACCGCATGAGCTCATACGGCGACTTCATCGCCCTGAGCGACACATGCGACCTGCCCACGGCCCTCATCATTAAGCGCGAGGTGAGCGACGGCGTCATCGCCCCCGGCTATACTGACGAGGCCCTGGAGATTCTGCGCGAGAAGCGCAAGGGCACCTACAACGTCATACAGATGGACCCCCAGTACCACCCCGCACCCATCGAGCGCAAACAGTGCTTCGGCATCACCTTCGAACAGGGACGCAACGAGGTGTGCCTCTCCGACCCCGCCCTGTTCCATAACATACCCACTCAGAACAAGCACTTCCCGCAGGAGGCCATGCGCGACCTGATGATAGCCCTCATCACCCTGAAATATACACAGAGCAACAGCGTATGCTACGTGAAGGACGGACAGGCCATAGGCATCGGTGCCGGACAGCAGAGCCGCATCCATTGCACGCGCCTGGCCGGAGGGAAGGCCGACATCTGGTGGCTGCGCCAGCACCCGCAGGTGATGGCTCTGCCCTGGGTCCCCGGCATACGGCGCGCCGACCGCGACAATACTATTGACATATACATCAGCGACGACTACATGGACGTGCTGCAGGACGGCGAGTGGCAGAAGTTCTTCACCCGCCAGCCCGAGCCTCTCACCCGCGAGCAGAAGCGCGAGTGGATAGCCCAGAACACGGACGTCTCGCTGGGTTCCGATGCCTTCTTCCCCTTCGGCGACAACGTGGAGCGGGCCCACAAGAGCGGTGTGCGCTACATTGCCCAGGCCGGCGGCTCCGTGCGCGACGACCACGTCATAGACACCTGCGACAAGTACGGCATTGCCATGGCCTTCACCGGCGTCAGGTTGTTCCACCACTAAAGACCCACCCCCATGTCTTTCGGCAACGACAACATTGATGCCGTCATAGAGAGCGGCATCACCTTCCGCGGCGGAGCTAAGAAGAGCCCGGCCAGGCAGGAAGCCAAGGTGAAGACCAAGGCAAAGAAGAAGCAGTACATCACCGGCGCCCACGGCTCGGCCTCGGCCCGCAAGAAGGCCGAGATACGCCAGCGGCGGGCAAATAGGCACAAGAAGTGAAAGAGAGAATGCATAAGTAAGAACGAGTTTATGAAGATAGTGAAGATAACCGTCCTGGACACCTCGCTGCGCCAGGACCTGGTGCAGCAGTATGGCAACCCAGACCTGAAGCCCTGCGGCATACTAAAGAAGGGCGACGTATTCTATGCCACGAACACCTGTCCGCACGGAATGTGCGACTGCGCCTGGCGCACCATGAACCAGTATGTGTTTGCCTTGTCGTCGGGCGTAAAGAAGTTCTACGGCAACGACTGGACAAACCGCGACGGCATTGCCGTAGTGACCTGCAACGACGGTTTCCGGCCCGTAACCTTCCTGCTCGAAGCCACCGACGAGGAGGCCGGACCATTTTATCAGAAAGAAGATGAATAGGCTACACAAGAAAAGGATATGGTCTGCCCTCCTGGCCTTCTGCGGCCTGGCCCTGGCAGCAGCATGTACCCGTGCGCCGCAGCAGAGAGCGGCCTGCGGCGTGCTGGACGAACCAATTGTCTGCCAGATGCCCGGGGAGATAAGGCAGGCCCTGGAGGCCACGCAGAAGGTACACCCCTTCGAGATTCTGGACGACGAGGCGCACAGCGTATGCGTGCTGGGCATAGGCGAGCTGGACGAAGGACGCTCCGCCGAGGGCTACGGCATAATGGTACAGCGGAACGCTACCTCCACCCTTTTCCCCGACATACGCCACAGCCGTCAGCCACAGGCCCGATACGATGCCCAGGCCAGCACGCTCTGGTATGCCTCGTGCGTAATGGAGGGCACGGGTGTCCATGCAGAGCAACTCTACCGCATAGCCTTCTGCGCGGCCAACGACAGTGCTCGCATAGCCTGTACGATAGAGCCCTATCGGATGCAGCAGGCCCTGCTGGAGCACCTGCGCTACACCCTCAGCGGCGAACAGGTAACCTTCTATGCCGACGGGGAGGAGATAGCCCAGGCCAGGATCTCCACAGCCGACATGGGTCCCACAGACACGGAGGGGCCCGTCTGGATAGGCGAGCAGATTAGCTACGACCTGAGCCAGGACAGGCTGCGCGTCTGCTTCGTGCCGGGCATCAGGTTCGCCTCGGGCCCCGTGCTCTTCTACGACGACATGCCCACCCTCTCGGCCGACATCACCCTCGCCGACGACGGCAGTTTCACCCTCTCGGCCTTCGCACTGACCATTTAACCACTACGCACAAAAGAGCTAACACGAACAGACACTAATATATGAAAAAGAACTTTCTCCTGATTATCCCCATGCTGCTCGCAGCCTCATGCCAGCGAGAGCCGTCGGCAAGCGTCGTCGATTCGGTGATGACGACATACCCCTATTCCGACCCTACCCCCACGCCCGAGATGGGAAAGATATATCCCTACTGGAGTTTCCAACAGTATGCCACGCAGCCCGAGCAGCGGCCCTGGAAGATGGTGGTGCTGGAAAACGAATGGCTGCGTGTGGAAATCCTGCCCGAGATAGGCGGTAAGATATGGTCCATACGCGACAAGAAGACAGGCCGCGAACTGCTCTACCGCAACGACGTGGTAAAATTCCGCGAGATAGCCCTGCGAGGCCCCTGGACCAGCGGCGGCATAGAGTTCAACTTCGGCGTGATAGGCCATGCGCCTACATGCTCCTGCCCCGTGGATTGGCGGGTGGAGGAGAAGGCCGACGGGTCGGTGAGCTGCTTCATCGGCGCAAACGAGATGACGTGCCGCAGCCGCTGGACGACGGAGATAAGCCTGCCCCGCGATGCCGCCTACGTCAGGACCTCCTTCATTTGGTACAACCAGAGCCGCGAGTACCAGCCCTACTACACCTGGACCAACGCTGCCTTCCCCGCTGCCGAAGACCTCGTGCTGGTCTATCCCGGCACGGCCTACCTGGGCCACGACGGACAGCGCTTTGCCTACCCCATCGATGAAAAGGGCCACGACCTGCGCCTCTACAAGGACCAAGCGCACGAAGGCGCCCTGTCGCTCCACGTAGTGGGCAGCCACAAGCCCTTCTTCGGTGCCTATTACAGCCAGGACGACTGGGGACTGATGCACTATGCCCTGCGCGACGAGAAACTGGGACGTAAGTACTTCTCCTGGGGCCAAAGCGGCGAGGGCGACATCTGGATAGACTTGCTCACGGACAGCGGCAAGCAGTACGTGGAGATGCAGGGCGGACGTCTCTTCAACCAGAACATGACGAGTTCGTCCGAGAACACGCCCTTCCGCCAGACGCTGATGACGCCGTTCCTGACCGAGGAGTGGTCGGAATACTGGATTCCCTATGCCCAGATAGGCAAGCCGGACGAGGTGACGCTGGATGCCATCGTCAGCCTGAAAGAGCAGGAGGGCCAGACGAGCGTGAACCTCTATCCCCTGCACCCTTTGCGGGGTCACCTATCCATCCTCGACGACCAGGGCAAGGCCTGCCTGGCGCAGGACGTATCGCTCCCCACGGCCCAGCCCTGGACAGCACAGGTAGAAGGCCGTCCCGCCAAAGTGGAGCTGGACGGGCGCACCCTGTGGCGTAGTGACGATGAGTCCCTGCAGCGCCCACTCACCCGCCACGAGGCCTTCCGCCCCGACGAGGTACAAAGCTACGGCCTGCTGGCGCGCGACTACCTGGGCATGCGCCTCTACACAGAGGCAGAGGCGATGACCGACAGCGCCCTCTCCCTCCAGCCGGCTTCGGCCGAGACCCTGGGGCTGAAAGCCTTCCTGCGCTATCATGCGTGCCACTACCAGGAAGCCCTGGACTATGCCGACCGTGCCCTTTCCATCGACCAGTATAATGCCCAGGCTGGCTACGTGGGCGGTCTGGCCGCCGCTGCACTGGGCATGGACTACGAGGCAATGGACCGCTTGGAGATAGCCTCCATCAGTCCCAGTGCCCTGCGCTCGGCCTGCCACACCGAGCTGGCACGCCTGCATTTCCGACGGGGCGAACGCCACTTGGCTGCCGGATATGCACGCAAAGCGCTCACCAATCAGGCCAATAACATCACGGCCCTGCAGATACTATACAAAGCCACGGGCGAAGGGATGGACCGCATCCTGGCCCTGGATCCCCTGAGCCATTTCCCTCACTTTGAAAAACTGCTGAGCGGAAAAGCCGATGCGCGCGACGTCTTCGCCGGGTTCCAGGAGGAATTGCCCTGGGAGGACTACATGGAGACGGCCATCTTCTACTACAGCCTCAACCTCGACGAGGAAGCCGCAACTATTCTGGAGGCCCTGCCCCGGCAGAATGCTCTCACAGCCCTTTGGGCAGCCTACCTGAGGCAAGCCCCCGCGTCCATCCCCCAGGCCGAGGCACAGCCCATAGACTTCACCTTCCCCTTCCGTCCGGAATCTGCCCAGCCCCTCCGCTGGGCCGTGGAGAACGGCGGAGGCTGGCAGTCGCGCTACCTGCTGGCCCTGCTCTCCGACCACCTGGGCGACGCCCCGTCGGCAGCCCGTCTGATGGAGGGCAACGAGGCCGACATCGCCCCCTACTATGCCTACCGTTACCAGAAATCCGCCGATGAGAAGGACATTCTGAAGGCCCATGAACTGAATCCCGAGGAATGGCGCTACGTGCGCGACGTGGCCATCTCCCACACCCGCCAGGGGAAGGCCGACCAAGCCCTGGCCCTGTTGAAAACGTACTACGAGGCCCATCCCTCCAACGCCCGCATCGGCGACAGCCTCATCGATGCCTACATCGCCGCCGGGAAATACGACGAGGCGAACCAGATTATGGACACCATCACCATCCTGCCCTTCGAGGGCATGCGCAGCAGCCACGACAAGTACCGCCGCCTGAAGCTGAAACTGGCAGCCGAGGCAGCCGACCGCGGCCAGTATGACCAGGCCGAGCGATACGTTGACGAGGCCCTGCTATGGCCCGTTCACCTGGGCGTAGGCAAACCACACGACTCAGCCATCGACCACTCCACCGAGGACTGGCTGAGAGGCGAAATCCAGAAGCGCCGCGAGGGACGCGACCGCACCATCCTCCTCTCGCCCCAGTTCGGAAACCAGCAGCAGGCCAGGGACAAGAAGCTCTTCTGAACCTCCCTTAACTGCTACTCCAACATATTTCCCATCCTGGCTGCATTGAAGAAAGCCACTATCCCTATAGCCACTTCCTCCAGGCAAAGAGGGGGCGATGCAGGCGATACTGAAGGTCGCGCTGCATGGCATAGGCCTCTCGCTCCATGGAGATATTGCGGTAGGCCAGGTGGGGACTGCGATACTGGACGAGGCGGACGAGCCACTCCAGGAGGTACCAAAGGAAGAAAACCACGAAGAGCATCTCGCGCTGCTGCAGCGTGTGGATGTATTCGTGGTTCAGTTCTTCCGGGCCCAGCCTTCCGCGGTCGCGACGGGCAAAGACCAGGCCCAGCAGATTGATGGCCCAGTAGGAGCCAAAGGGGAAATATCGGTTATAAATGACCTTCAAGGTTCAAAAGGTTGAGCTTCGCTCTTCGTCTGTCACGACTCGGCCATTCGTAAGCAAGCTTCCGATGGCACTCGCTGCTCCAGACGTTCAAAAGGTTCAATTCTTAATATTGCTCTCGCGGATACGAACGGTCAAAGAGTATTCACTCCCCTCCTTGACGGGAGGGGTTGGGGGTGGGTCTTCTCCAGTACGCCTCGATTTCCTCCAGCGTCTTGCCCGTGGTGTCGGGGACATGGCGGTACATAATCCAGAGATAGGGCAGGCACATCAGGGCAAAGAGGAAGAAGGTGCCGGCCGGAGTGAGGTTCTCCAGCATCCACGGCGTGAGCTGCCCGATGAGGTAAGTCCCCACCCAGAGGGCCAGGCCGGCCACAGACATGGCCAGGCCGCGTACACGATTGGGATAGATTTCGGAGAGAATAACGAAGACGACGGCGCTGATGGAGATGGCCGTGCAGAAGACATAGAGCAGGAAGAAGGTGAGCATGAACCCATTGGGCAGGCTGACCGCAGGCAGGAAGTAGATGCCAATCATGAGCAGGCAGACTATCATGCCGCCCACGCCCCACCACACGAGCTGCTTGCGTCCCACACGGTCTATGATGAGCAGGGCCAGGACGGTGGTGAGCATATTGACCAGGCCCACGAGCACCGTGGGGAAGAGGGGATTCTGGAATCCGGCACTGGCAAAAATCTTGGGTCCATAGTAGAGTACGGCGTTCACGCCCATGAACTGCCCCAGTATGGCTATGGCCGAGCCGATGAGGACGGCACGGAAGATGCCACGCTCCAGCAGCGCGCTCCAGGGGGTGCGCACCTCGGCATCGAGGGATGCGCGGGTGGCCAGCAGGGCAGCCTGGGCCTCCTGCGGCGAGCCGGAGAGGCGCCCGAGGATGTCCAGCGCACGGCGGTCCTGTCCGCGGACTACGAGCCAGCGGGGACTCTCGGGAATGAACAGGATGGAGAGGAGGAAGAGCAGGTCGGGCAGCGTCTCGCACCCCAGCATGCCGCGCCAATACTCGCTGTTGAACATACGAGCGGTGAGGGCAGGGTCGGCCAGGTCGGTGACGGCTCCGCGCAGAATGAGGTAGTTGACCAGGTAGGCCAGCAGGAAACCGATGGTGATGAAGAGCTGATAGAGCGAGACCATAGTGCCGCGGAAGCGGGCAGGCGAGATCTCCGAGATATAGATGGGCGAGACGATGGAAACGATGCCTATGCCCACCCCGCCGATGATGCGGTAGGCGATGAGGCCACCGAACCCGCCGCACACCGCGCAGCCGATGGCCGAGACGGTGAAGAGCAGGGCCGAGATGAGCATAGTGCGCCTGCGCCCCAGGAAGTCGGAGAGCATGCCGGCCACAAGGACGCCCAGGATAGAGCCCACCAGGGCACAGCCCACGTACCAGCCCTCCAGTCCGGTGGAAAGGCCGAACTGCGCCTTCACAATCTCCGTGGTACCGGAGATGACGGCCGTGTCGTACCCAAAGAGTATGCCACCCAGGGCGGCTACGAAGGCCAGGAAAAGGACGTAGCCTGGGATTCTCTGCTGTTTCATGCTGCGAAGAGAGACGAAGGCGGGAGAGCCCGATGGAGGTCCCCCACCCTGGCTATTATACTACTACATGGGACGGATCCAGATGTTGCGGAAGCTGATGGCCTTGCTGGGGTCGCCGTGCATCTGCAGGCGGATGGGGCCGTCGCCGTGCTTGCGCACCTGGGGATGACCGATGTACTCGGTGGTGCCGCGTATCTGGGTATGATTCTGCAGCACCACGCCGTTCTGTATTACGGTGACAAAGGGAGGATACATATAGGAGCCGTCCTCCTTGAAGATGGGAGCCGTATAGATGATGTCATATACGTTCCATTCGCCGGGCTTGCGCATAACGTTCACCATTGGGGGCGTCTGCTTGTAGATACTGCCCGTCATACCGTTCATGTAGGTCTCGTTCTTGTAGCAGTCCAGTATCTGCACCTCGTACATATCCTGCAGGAATATGCCGCTATTGCCGCGTGCCTGGCTCTCGCCCTGTATGTCGGCGGGCACGCACCACTCTATGTGCAGCTGGAAGCTGCCGAACTTCTGGCGCGTGAGGATGTCGCCCTTAGTCTTATCCACGGTCATTATGCCGTTCTTCACAATCCAGTCGGCGGCTTCGCCCTTGGCGTTCTGCCACTGGGAGAGGTCCTTGCCGTCGAAGAGCACGATGGCATCGCTGGGGGCGGAGTTGGTGCGGATGTCGCCGGGTGTAACCACCTTGGGCTGCGGAGTCCAGAACTCAGTCATGCCGGCCGTCATGGGCTCGGGCTTGGGGTACTGCTTTTCTTGTGCACTCAGGCTGGCGGCGCAGGCAAGTGCGGCAGCCAATAGAATCTGATTCTTTTTCATTGCTTATTTAGTTTAATGGATATTTATGGAATCTTTTGAACCTGGAACCTTCCTGCCCTACTCCATCACGTCCTTCGTTCCACCTGTGGATTGGAAGAAGGTGACGCGCGTAGTGGCCTTCTTGTCGAAGAGGGTGTTGGAGAGAATCTCCACCGTGCCGAACTGTCCCATGGGGGTCTCCAGCGCGGCCATCTCCTTCTGCCCGTAGGTGACGGTCAGCTTCATGCGCGCGGGCACATTATAGAATACGCCTCGCTCCAGTTTCTCCTTCTTCTTGGCCGTCTGCTCGTCGGGCTGGGCCTCGGGCAGCGACTCCATGCGCTCCACGCTGATATAGACGGGCTCGCCGGCCAGGTCGTCGGCATCCACCACGCCCAGCTTCCTGGAGAAGCGGAAGAGCAGGTCGCGCCCCGCCTCCTTCGTGGGGTCGTAGTTGAGGGAGAATACCTCGGTGCTGGTCTGCTTCGTACCGGCGAAGAGCGACTGCAGGGCATTGGTCTGCTGGTCGAGTTGCTCGAGCATAAGCTTCAGCTGTGCGCCGTCCTTGGGCGTATTGTCGGCCTCGCCCTTTATGAGGGCGTTGCGGCTCTCGCGCAGGTCATATATTTCCTGTGCGCAGAGCTCAGCCATCTTGGCCGTACTGCCTGCGGCCAGTATCTCCTGCGTCATGAAGCTGCGCGGATTTACCGGTTCGGGCCCCTTCTCGCCCTGGGGCAGGGGGGGCAGTACCTCCTCCTGCACCTCGGTATTGATGCCCAGCAGCAGGCCGTCGCGGCTCAGGCCCACCAGGGGGGCCACCGTCTTGCTCTTCACCTTGATGCTGTAGGCCTTCGCCTTGTCGGGCTTGCCGAAAGGCTCCATCTTTACGCTCAGCAGTTCCCACTCGGTGCTCTCTGCCTGCGGCACGCCCGTCAGTCGCAGGTATCGCTCGGCATACTTGTTGAAGTCGCCGGGGCGCGTCACGGTCTTCTGGGCCGTTACGGTAATGCGCACGGCGGTGCGGGGCAGGAAGTAGGAGATGCCCTCCAGGGTGCTGCCCGGCACAAAGTTCTCCACCACGGTCTGAGCCTGCGCTGCCAGGGCAGCTGCCAACAGCATGGCGCAGGCGGTTATTCTCTGTTTCATATCTTCTGGTTTATCTGTTTCTTCTGTTCATGCAGTTCGCGGAAAGCCCCCGGCAGATGGCGCGTGATGTCGCGGGCCAGCATGCACTCCTGGCCCAGCTCACGGGCAGCCAGGTCGCCGGCCGAGGCATGGAGCCATACGCCCAGCAGGGCAGCCTCCCGAACGGTATATCCCTGGGCCAAAAGGCCTGTGATGAGGCCCGTCAGCACATCGCCGCTGCCCGCCGTAGCCATGCCGGCATTGCCGCGCGGACAGGCAAAGCACTCGCCGTTGGGCATGCAGATATGGGTGGGATGCCCCTTCAGCACCACGATGAGGCCGCGCGCCTTGGCCAGGTTGACGGCTGCCCGGATCATATCGGGCGTGCCCAGGGAGAAGGCCCGGCTCAGGGCCAGCATCTCGCCCATGTGTGGCGTCAGGATGCATCGGTTGTAGAGCACCTCGGACAAACGCATATTGAACGACAGCAGGTGCAGGGCATCGGCATCCAGCACCACAGGCATACCTGCGAACTTCTGCTTCGTAAGATAGTGCGTCAGTATGGCCTGCTGCAGGGGCCCCTGCCCTATGCCGGGCCCAATGCCAAGGGCCTGGTAGCCGTTCACGCTGGGGGCTATGGCCGCCATTTGCAAATACATGCGGTCCACAAAGAGGCAGGCCTCGGGCACCGTCGTCTGCAGAATGATGCGGTTCTCCTCCTGCGTATGCACATACAGTTTCCCTACTCCGCTGCGCAGGCAGGCCTCGGCAGCCAGCACGGCACAGCCTGCCATGCCGGGGTTGCCGGCCACCAGCAGGGCGCTCCCCATCGTGCCCTTGTGGGCATTGTCGGGGCGCACTTTCAGCATTTCGGCCATTTCCGAAACGCCCAAAACCGTTCCTTTTTCCACATTCATGCTGCAAAGGTACGAATAAGCGAGCGGAAAACAAAATAAAACCAACGATTTTATTTTTTATCCCGAGCGGGAGTACTTTCAAGCGCAGTTTAAAGGTATTTTTGCCAGACCCGGGTGTAATTTTTGCGAGACCCGGGTCTTGCAAAAAAGGAGACCCTTCACAGGGCCCGGAAAACAACGCCGTTGTTTTGGCAAAACATCGGTGTAGGAAGGGCAAAACAACGCCGTTGTTATGGCTGAAGCATATATTCATTCCGCCGGCCGCAACCTTTACTTCGGTTTTCCCCTCAGAATATTGTGAACACGAGGCGATGCTGGAGTTTTTTTCACTTTAATCAACAATAAAGAGTCCTGTAATTCATTTATTCTTTGATTAGACGTGAAGTTTTTGTATCTTTGCAGCCCGAGACCTAATCTAAAAGGAACCATCATGACAAATAAATGTTGCTTTACGACTCTGCTGCTCCTGCTGAGCCTCTCTGTTGCAGGACGCGAGTATCATGTATCCACCAGCGGCAGCGACGTGGCTCCCGGCACAGCCACCGCACCACTCCGCACCATCAACTGCGCAGCCCAGCGAGCCCTGCCCGGAGACACCGTCACCGTGCACGGCGGCACCTATCGCGAATGGGTCAACCCGCTTTATGGCGGGCTGGACGATGCCCGCCGCATCCTATACCGGGCGGCCGAGGGTGAGACGGTGGAACTGAAGGGCTCGGAGCCGGTAACGGAGTGGAAACGCGCCAAGGACGGCACCTGGACAGCCACCCTGCCCAACTCCTTCTTCGCCGGGCACAACCCCTTTGCCCAGGAGATTCAGGGCGACTGGTTCACGGGGCTGGGGCGTGTACACCATACGGCGGAAGTCTATCTGAACGATGTTTCGCTATACGAAGTGGAGTCGAAGGACATTGTGACTCGCCGGGACACCCTTATCCGCAGCCGTCGCGACCCCGACGGTTCGTCGCTGAAGTGGTATGCCCTGGTCGGAGACGAGACAACCACCATCACCGCAGACTTCGGCAACTCAGATCCCAGGAAGGAGCGAGTGGAGGTGACAGTGAGGCCTACCTGTTTCTACCCTACCCGCGAGGGTATCAACTACCTGACGCTGCGCGGCTTCCGCATCAGCCAGGCAGCCACCCAGTGGGCTGCCCCCACAGCCGAGCAGATAGGCATGGTAGCCACCCACTGGAGCAAGGGGTGGATCATCGAGAACTGCGTCATCAGCAATTCGCGTTGCAACGGCATCAGCCTGGGTAAGCAGGCCAGCACGGGGCACAACCTGTGGAGCCTGCGCCAATTCGACGGGGCTACGGAATACATCGAGGTCACCTTCAACGCCTTGCGAAAGGGATGGGACCGGGAAAACATAGGGTCGCACATCATCCGCAACAATGAGATAAGCCATTGCGAGCAGACGGGCATCTGCGGCAGTATGGGAGGTTCCTTCAGCGAAATCTATGGCAACCACATCCACGACATTTGGGTAAAGACACAGTTCAACGGCGCAGAGATTTCGGGCATCAAGCTGCATGCGGCTATTGATGCCTATATCCATCACAACCGCATACATACCAGCCAGAAAGGTATCTGGATGGACTGGATGGCACAGGGCTCCCGAATCTCGTGCAACCTGTTTTACAATAACCTGGAGACGGACATCCTCTACGAGGTGGCCCACGGACCTTTCGTCTGCGACAATAACATCATGCTTTCCGAACGTGCCCTATGGGACGAATCGCAGGGCGGAGCCTACATCCACAATTTCTTCGGAGGCTACCTGCTTCCAATCAGCCAGACACGCTACACGCCCTACCAGCTGAACCATTCCACCCAGGTGAAAGGACTGGCCCCCATCAATTGCGGCGACAACCGCTTCTTCAACAACATATTCCTCAGCCGTCAGGACAATTTCGAATACGGACCAGGCGTATATGAGAAGATGCCTCAGCCCAGTTTCGTCGAGGACAACATCGTGTGCGAGAACCCCAAGGTGAGCATAGAAGAGAGGGAGGGGAAGGTATATTTCTCCTTCACCCCCACCGAAGCCATTCCCCAGGGCAAACCGGTGGACAGCCATCGGCTGGGCATCACCCGCCTGAGCAACTACCCCTTCGAGGCAGCCGACGGCTCTGCCCTGCACTTCGAACAGGACTACCTGGGAAAGCCGCGCTCGGCCAGCACGCCTCGCATTGGGCCCTTCGAGAACACCTCCTCCAAGGAGATACTCGTTTGGGAATAAAGGGGGGAAAGAGCTGAAACCGAATTAATCTTTATTTCCGGGAAACGCTCCATCTTAGAATGAAGATTGAACTCTCACTCAGATAAGGAAAATTAAACCTTGTTATATTTGCATTATCGTTCGTTTAATCGTAACTTTGACTCCGTCGAAAGTACTCCCTCTCGGATTTTCCCAAATAAATTTGGAAAATCGCTCGCTTAATCGTACCTTTGCGCCAAATTTCCCAAATAACGATTGTATTATGCAGAAAATACATGTAAAAGACAAAGATTTCGTGGTATCGATACCCCAGGAGAAGATTCAGGCCGAAGTGAGGCGCGTGGCGCAGCAAATCAACAAAGACTATGCCGGGCAGACTCCCGTCTTCCTGGCCGTACTGAACGGTTCGTTCATCTTTGCGGCTGACCTGCTCAGGGAAATCACCCTGCCCTGCGAGATTTCGTTCGTGAAGCTGGCCTCGTACCAGGGCGTGAACACCACAGGCCATATACGCGAACTGATAGGACTGAACCTGGACATCACGGGGAGGCCCGTCATCGTAGTGGAAGACATCGTGGACACAGGCCTGACGATGGCCCACATGCTGGAGACCCTGCGCAAGCAGAACCCTTCGAGCATAGACGTATGCACCCTGCTGCTGAAGCCAGGCAAACTGCAGGTGGAGCTCGACGTAAGGTACTGCTGCCTGGAGGTGCCCAACGATTTCCTGGTGGGCTACGGACTCGACTTCGACGGCCTGGGACGCAACAGCAAGGACATATACACCCTGGCTGAAGACAGAACCGAACAGAAGAACTAACTTAAAAATATAACATAAGGTAAAAAGAGATGAAGAACATCATTATCTTCGGTGCTCCCGGCTCAGGCAAGGGCACCTACAGCGATCTGATTGTAAAGAAGTACGGCATGGGCCACATCAGCACGGGCGACGTGCTGCGCGCCGAAATCAAGAACGGCACCGAGCTGGGCAAGGTGGCCCAGGGATACATCGACCAGGGACAGCTCATCCCCGACGAACTGATGGTCGACATCCTGGCCAAGGTGTACGACCAGCAGCCAGCCGGACGGGGCGTCATCTTCGACGGTTTCCCCCGCACCATAGCCCAGGCCGAGGCCCTGAAGAAGATGCTACAGGAGCGTGGCCACGACATGGGACTCATGATAGAGCTCGTCGTGGAGGAGGACATCCTGATGGCACGCCTGCTGAACCGCGCCAAGGAACAGGGCCGCGCCGACGACAACGAGGAGACCATCCGCAAGCGCTTCCAGGTCTATCACAACCAGACAGCCCCCCTGGCCGAGTGGTTCGAGCGCGAAGGCATGCGCCATACATTCCGCTGGGCAGAACACCCCAGCCTGGAAGGCATGATGGCGGAAATCTACAAACTGCTGGACCAGCAGGCGTAGTCCTTCAGGGCTTAGAGTTTTGAGTTCAAAGTTTAGAGTTTAGAGAATATCGGTGGAAAGCAATTTTGTTGACTACGTGAAGATATGCTGCCGCTCGGGAAAGGGCGGACGGGGCAGCGTGCACATGCACCGTGCCAAGTACGTGCCCAATGGGGGCCCCGACGGGGGCGACGGCGGACGCGGCGGACACGTCTATCTGCGCGGCAACCATAACTACTGGACCCTGCTGCACCTGCGCTACGAGCGGCACGTCTTTGCCGGGCACGGGCAGAACGGCGGCAAGAGCCGCAGCACCGGAGCCGACGGCGAGGACAAGTATATTGATGTACCCTGCGGCACCGTGGTCTATAATGCCGATACGGGCGAGTATATCTGCGACGTTACCGAGGACGGACAGGTGGTGATGCTGCTGAAGGGCGGCCGCGGCGGACTGGGAAACTGGAACTTCCGCACCGCCACCAACCAGGCGCCCCGCTTTGCACAACCCGGAGAGCCCATGCGCGAGCTCACCGTCATCCTGGAGCTGAAGCTGCTGGCCGACGTAGGCCTGGTGGGCTTCCCCAATGCCGGCAAGAGCACCCTGCTGAGTGCCGTTTCCAGTGCGCGCCCCAAGATAGCGGGCTACCCCTTCACCACGATGGAGCCCAGCCTGGGCATCGTATCCTACCGCGACGGGCAGTCGTTCGTGATGGCCGACATACCGGGCATCATAGAGGGTGCCAGCGAGGGCCGCGGACTGGGACTGCGCTTCCTGCGCCATATAGAGCGCAACAGCCTGCTCCTCTTCATGGTGCCGGGCGATACCGACGACATACGCCACGAGTACGAGATACTGCTGGGCGAGTTGCGCCAGTTCAACCCCGAGCTGCTCGACAAGCAGCGTGTACTGGCCATTACGAAGAGCGACCTGCTGGACCAGGAGCTCATAGAAATGCTCTCGGCCGACCTGCCCGACGACCTGCCCACCGTCTTCATCAGCGCCGTATCGGGCTATGGCATTCCGCAGCTGAAGGATATCCTGTGGGCGGCGCTGAACAGCGAGAGCAACAAGCTGGCCGCCATCAGCGGACAGGATAGCATCGTGCACCGCAACAAGGACATCGCCACCCTGCAGCAGGAACTGGAGGACGAGGGCGAGGACCAGGAGATAGTATTCCTGGACGAGGACGACATAGAAGACGTAGAGGACCTGGAGGAAGAATGGGACGAGGCCGATGAGTGACTTCCTGCTTCGATACCCCTTCCCGAAGGACCAGGTAACGGCCTTCTCCACCCTGCGCAATGGCGGGGTGAGCACGGGCGTCTATGCGTCCATGAACGTAAGCCCCACCAGTGGCGACCAGCCCGATAACATACGGGAGAACCGCCGCCGGCTGGCCGAGGCCCTGGGCATAGAGGCCGACCGCTTCGTGATTCCCCACCAGAACCACGGCACCGAGGTGCGCTTCGTCAGCGAGCCTGTTGAGTTGGAGGGCGTAGATGCCCTGGTAACTCAGCAAACGGGCCTCTGCATCTGCGTCAGTACCGCCGACTGCATCCCCATCCTGCTCCACGACCCCGCCCACCACGCCGTAGCCGCCGTACACTCCGGCTGGCGCGGCACAGCCAGGCGCATAGTGCAGACCGTACTCGGTGCCATGCAGGAACAGCTGGGCACCCGCCCGGCCGAGGTGCAGGCTGCCATCGGACCCGGCATAGGACCGGAAGCCTTCGAGGTGGGCGACGAGGTGTACGAGGCCTTCCACGAAGCCTGTTTCCCCATGGAACAGATAGCACGCCGCATGGAGAAGTGGCACATCGACCTATGGCAGGCCAACCGCCTGCTGCTACAGGAAGCAGGCATAGAGCATATCCACCTGGCAGCCCTCTGCACCTATACCTTGCACGACCGTTTCTTCAGCGCCCGCCGGCTGGGTCGGAAGTGCGGACGCATAATGAACGGCATAATATTGAGGCAATGAAGAACTTCTGCATCCATAC
This sequence comes from uncultured Prevotellaceae bacterium, assembly GCA_946407895.1. Classification (GTDB taxonomy): domain Bacteria; phylum Bacteroidota; class Bacteroidia; order Bacteroidales; family Bacteroidaceae; genus Physcousia. The sequence continues at coordinate 32,747 of CAMJQA010000010.1, read as the reverse complement.
CCTGATACTTCTGTTCATGTCCGCAGCCTTGACCGCCCGAGCCCAGGACGAGGAGAAAGCCGACATCGACGAATGGCAGACGCTGAAGGTAGAGGCTGCCCGCGACCCCTTCGAGAAGAAGAACCAGTTCACCATCAACTTCCGCAACTATACGGTCGAGGAATGGGCCTATCCCCTGCCCGGAGCCCACGTCATCAGCCCCTTTGGCGGCGCGCGGGCCCACCATGCCGGTACGGACATCAAGACCTGCCCCAACGACAGCGTGCATGCTGCCTTTGCAGGCGAGGTCATCCTGAGCGGCCCCCACTACGGCTACGGCAACTGCATCGTCATACGCCACGCCAACGGACTGGAGACCCTCTACAGCCACAACTCGAAGAACCTGGTCAAAGTGGGCCGATGGGTTCAGGCAGGCGAGGTCATAGCCCTGACGGGGCGCACAGGCCGGGCCACTACGGAACACGTACACTTTGAGACGCGCATCCGGGGCAAGGCCTTCGACAGCAGCAGCATCTTCGACCACGACCGAAACCAGTTGCGCAAGGATATCTTCGTCTTCGAGAAGATGCCGAACGGCACCCTGCGCATATCGAAAGCAGAGAAAAGCCAGGAAGCGAAAGAGCCAGCGAAGGAGAAAGCAAAGAATGGAGCAACGCAGCCTACACACAATCAATAACCATCATTTAGAAAAGAAGCTATATGAACATCGGAGACAAGGCGCCCGAGATACTGGGCAAGGACGAACAGGGGCGGGACATCCGCCTGAGTGATTACCGGGGCAGAAAGCTGGTACTGTATTTCTACCCGAAGGACAATACGAGCGGTTGCACCTCCGAGGCATGCAGCCTGCGCGACCACTACAACGAGCTGCAGGGAGCCGGATACGAAGTAGTGGGAGTGAGCAAGGATTCGGCCGCCAGCCACCAGAAGTTCAAGGCGCAGCACCAGCTGCCCTTCCCCCTCATCGCCGACGTGGACAAGACGCTGATGGAAGCCATGGGTGCCTGGGGCGAGAAGAACATGTACGGGCGAAAGACGATGGGCACCATACGAACCACCTTCATCATAAACGAAGAGGGCATCATAGAGCAGATTCTCGCCAGCAAGCAGATAAAGACGCGCGAGCACGCCCAGCAGATTCTGACCCGGTAGGTATATGGAGCAGAACAGCGAACTGCGCACGGCATGGGACTTCGTGGAGCATACGGGGCGGAGCATATTCCTGACCGGCAAGGCCGGGACGGGCAAGACGACCTTCCTGAAGACCATCGTAGAGCGGTCGCGCAAGCGCCCCATCGTGGTGGCGCCCACCGGCGTGGCAGCCATCAATGCGGGCGGCGTTACGATCCACTCCTTCTTCCAGCTGCCCTTCTCGCCCTACGTGCCCGGGGCCAAGGTGGAAAACAAATACGACTTCGGACGCGAGAAGCGTAGGGTCATAGCCTCCATGGACCTCCTGATTATCGACGAGATATCGATGGTCAGGGCCGACCTGCTCGATGCCATCGACAATGTCCTGCGCCGCTTTCGCGACCGTTTCCAGCCCTTTGGCGGCGTACAGTTGCTGATGATAGGCGACCTCTCGCAGCTAACGCCCGTGGTGACGCCCGAGGACGAGCAGGTACTGAAGCCCTACTACGATACCCCGTACTTCTTCGGTTCGAAGGCTTTGCAGCAGACCGACTACGTCACCATACAGCTTACGCACGTCTATCGGCAGCAGGACATGTCGTTCATAGAGATTCTGAACGAGGTGCGCCAGGGGCATCCCTCGCCTCGGGCCCTTTCCCTGCTGAACGAGCGCTGCAAACCGGCCTTCAGGCCCAGGCCGGAAGAAGCCTATATACGACTGACCACGCATAACCAGCGGGCCGACTACTACAACGAGAGCGAGCTACGAAAACTTCCCGGCCAGGCCTACCAGTTCCAGGCCCAGGTGAAGGGCACCTTCCCCGAATACTCCTTCCCCACCGCCGAGACCCTGGAACTGAAACAGGGCGCGCAGGTGATGTTCGTAAAGAACGACCCCACGGGCGAGCACCTCTATTATAATGGCCTCATCGGACGGGTGACCTACGTGGACCGGGAGAAGATACTGGTGCGCTGCCCGGAGCGAGACGACGACATAGAGGTTGAGCCCCTGGAATGGGAGAATACGCGCTACACCCTGAACGAGCAGACGCGCGAGATAGAGACCGAGGTGCAGGGCACCTTCAGGCAATACCCCCTGCGGCTGGCCTGGTCAATAACCATCCATAAGAGCCAGGGCCTGACCTTCGACCGCGCCATTATAGATGCCAACCAGTCGTTTGCCCCCGGCCAGGTCTATGTGGCCCTGAGCCGATGCCGCACCCTGGAGGGCATGGTGCTGGCCACGCCCCTCAGCGCAAGTGCCATCATCAACGACCAACGGGTGGACAGCTATATTGCCCGGCAGGAGACCGATGCCCGGCAGAGTATCAGCCAGCTGCCCGAACTGAAGCAGGAATACGAACGTCACCTGCTCATGCAGCTCTTCGACTTCCGCGCCCTGCTGAGCATGCAGGAGACGATGGTACGCATCTTCTCCGAGTTCTTCTATCACAGCCAGGCCGAGCTGGCGAAACTGCACGACCAGGCCCTGCAGGACATCAGGCAGCGCATAATCGACGTAGCCGCCAAATGGCAGCAGAAGATACAGGACATGAGCTACGAACAGCTGCACGAGGCCGATTTCCTGGAGCGCGTAAAGCGCAGCGCCCAGTACTTCGCCGAAGCGCTTGCCGACATACTGAGCCGCCCCCTGGCGCTTACGGCCAAGGTGGAGACCAACAACAAGCAGGCTGCCCGGCGCCTTTCCAATGCCCTGCCCGACGAGAGGCAGACCTGGCTCTCGAACCGTTTCCTGCTCACGAAGATAGCCGAGCAGGGGTTCAGCGTAGGCAACTACCTCAGGGAGAAGCAGATGTCTATGCTCGATGCCATCGACGAGAATAACCTGAAGCCCAAGCGGGAACGCAAGGCCAAGCCCAAGAAGGAGCCGAAGCCCAAGACGTGGGAACAGAGCCTGCAGCTCTACCGCCAGGGCATGAAGCCCGACCTCATAGCCCACGAGCGCGGCCTTTCGCAGGCCACCATCATCGGACACCTGGCCCGCTATCTTGCTACCGGCGAAGTGGAGCTGAGCGACCTGGTACCCACAGAGCATCAGCAAGCCATCGAACGCGCCATCCGCCGAGTGGGCACGGAGCAGGATTCCACGGCCATCAAGGTGCTTTGTCCCCCAGACGTCTCCTACGACGAGATACGCCTCATCCTGAAACTGAGCGGAAGCAAAGCGCTACGCGAAGAAGTTTAACTCCTCCCCCTTTGACTTCCCCTTTGACTTCCCCCTTGACTTCCCCTTTGATTTCCTCCTTAACTTCCCCTTTCACCAATGTCCCCGCTCGACACCAAGATACTACGCATAGCCCTGCCCTCCATCGTGTCTAACATCACGGTGCCGCTGCTGGGCCTGATAGACGTAGCCATCGTGGGACATATGGGCAGCCCCGTCTATATCGGAGCGGTGGCCGTGGGCTCCATGATATTCAACCTCCTCTACTGGCTCTTCGCCTTCCTGCGCATGGGTTCCAGCGGCCTCACCTCCCAGGCCCTGGGGCGCCGTGACCTGGCCGAAGTGGCCCGCCTGCTGGTGCGCTCGGCTGCTATAGCCCTGGGCATAGCGGCCCTGCTCCTGCTGTTCCAGGTCCCCCTGAAGTGGCTCATGTTCTGGTTCATCGGTCCTACGGAGGACGTATCCCCCCTGGCCTCGGCCTACTTCGACATCGTCATCTGGGGCGCTCCGGCCACAATGGGGCTCTACAGCCTCTCGGGTTGGTTCGTAGGCATGCAGAACACGCGCATCCCCATGATTATCTCCATCGGACAGAATGTGGTGAACATACTGGCCTCGCTGGGGCTGGTGTATGGGCTGGGCCTGAAGATAGAGGGCGTGGCGCTGGGCACGGTCATAGCCCAGTATGCCGGTCTGCTCCTGGCCGTCGGCCTCCTGCTCCGCTACTACGGACGCCTGCGCAGCCACCTGGTACTGCAGGGCACCTTTGTACGCAGGGCTATGAGCCAGTTCTTCCATATCAACCGCAACATTTTCCTGCGCACCCTCTGCCTCGTTTCCGTGAATCTCTATTTCACCTCGGCGGGAGCACGCCACGGGGCAGTCATCCTGTCGGTGAACACGATTCTCATGCAGCTCTACCTCTTCTATTCCTACTTCATGGACGGCTTTGCCTACGCCGGGGAGGCCCTGGGCGGCAAGGCCTTCGGTGCGCGGAATGTGGAGGCCTTCCAAGCCATGCTGCGCCGCCTCTGGGGCTGGGCCCTGGCCGTTGCCGTGCTGTTCAGCCTGGTTTACACCTGCTTCGGGCTGAGGATATTAGGAATCCTGACCGATGAGCCGCAGGTGATGGAGACGGCCAGCGAGTTTGTCTTTTGGGTATGGCTCGTTCCCCTGGCCAGCACTACGGCCTTCATCCTGGACGGCATCTTCATCGGCATCACCGCCACGCGTGGCATGCTGCTTTCCTCCTTCCTGGCCACCCTGTCGTTCTTTGCCCTGTACTTCCTGACGCGAGGGCTTTGGGGTAACCACGCCCTCTGGCTGGCCATGATAGGCTACCTGGCTATGCGCGGCATCGTGCAGGCGGTATGGCTCAGGAAGCGCGGCATTTGCAAGACCCAGGTGTAATTTTTGCAAGACCCGGGTCTTGCAAGAAAAAGACCCGCCTGTAGATGAATTAGCCCGGCAGGAGAACCAGTGTGGGTTCCCTGCCGGGCATTCAAGTTTGGAGCAGCCTAAAAGAGAAGGGCGGCTCAGAGCAGGCCGGGCAATTCGTGGAGGCGCATGCTGTTGCTGCCCTTTATCAGGATGGTGAAGCCCTCTACCGGCTCGGTTTCCAGGCTGGCTTTTACGGCATCGGCATCGGGGAAGAACCTTACGCCGGGATGCGCGAATCGGGCTTCGTCGGCGGCCTGGCGGAACTTGGGCCCCACGAGCCATATCTGTTCGAGGTGCGAGTCGGCCAGCTGGGCAAGCACCTTCTGGTGCTCAGCCTCGCTCTCCTGTCCAAGCTCCTGCATATCGCCCAGGATGACCATCTTGTGAGCATCCTGCACGAAGAGGAAGTTCGTCAGCGCAGCGGCCATGCTGGACGGATTGGCATTGTAGGCATCCACGATGAGCTGATTACGGTCGCTGCGGCGGAACTCGCTGCGGCTGTTGCGTGGCACGTAGTCGGCTATGGCCTGGTCTATCTGGTCGGCCGGAACGCCGAAGTAGAGGCCTACGGTGACGGCGGCCCGTACATTATCTATATTATAGGCACCGACGAGGCGGGTCTCGACCCTGTGCCAGTCGTCATCAACGTCTGGCCGCCACTGGAAAGTGAGGAACGGGCTGGCCTCGCTGACGCGCCCTTCCACGTACGGGAGGGCCGTCTCATGCAGCTTCAGCCCGCGCCCGAGGGCCATCTGCAGCAGGTCGTCGTCGAAGGCATTGAGGAAGACCTTGCCGCCCCGGAGCGAGAGGTCGTCGTAGAGCTCGCCCTTCGTGGCCTTGACGCCCTCGAACGAGCCGAAGCCCTCGAGGTGGGCTCGCCCTACATTAGTGATGAGGCCATAGTCGGCCTGCACGATGCGGCACAGCTGGGCTATCTCGCCCGGATGGTTGGCTCCCGTCTCCACCACGGCCATATCGTGCTCGGCCGTCAGGCGCAGCAGGGTGAGGGGCACGCCGATGTGGTTGTTGAGGTTGCCCTGGGTGAAGAGCACGTTAAACTTCCTGGACAGTACGGCCGAGATGAGCTCCTTGGTCGTCGTCTTGCCGTTCGTTCCGGTAATCTGCAGCACGGGGCCGCCCCACTCGTGCCGATGCAGGGCCGAGAGCTGCTGCAGGGCCTGGAGCACATCGGGCACCAGGATGTAGCGCTCGTCGGCGGCAAACTCCGCCTCGTCCACTACGGCTGCGGCGCATCCGGCCTCGAGGGCCTGGCTGGCATAGGCATTGCCGTCGAACTTTTCTCCCTTCAGGGCAAAGAAGACGGAACCCTGCGGACAGTTGCGGCTGTCGGTCGTCACAACGGGATGCTGGCAGTAAACTTGGTACAATTCTTCGATATTCATATTGCTTTTTTTACGATTTCGCCTACAAAGTTATACCTTTTTTTGATATAATTTGCGGATTTTGCAAATAATGTATAACTTTGTGGCAAAGTTAGCACAAGAATGAGCGAACAACCTCCCTTCTACATCAACCTGAACGGAACTCTGACGGACATCAGCGTGCCCCGGGTGATGGGTATACTGAACGTCACGCCCGACTCGTTCTATGCCGCCAGCCGGCAGCAGAGCGGGGAGGCCATTGCCGCGCGGGTGAGGCAGATACTGGACGAGGGAGGGGCGATTATCGACGTTGGTGCGTACTCCAGCCGGCCGGGGGCCGACGAGGTTTCGGCCGACGAGGAGATGCGCCGCCTGGCCCGGGCGCTCGACGTACTGCGCCGCACCGCGCCCGATGCCGTTGTGAGCGTGGACACTTTCCGTGCCGGGGTGGCCCGGCGATGCGTGGAGGAGTTCGGCGTGCAGATCGTCAACGACATATCGGGCGGCGAGCTGGACGAGGCGATGTTCGATACGGTGGCCCGGCTGGGCGTGCCGTACGTGCTGATGCACATGAAGGGCACGCCGCAAACGATGCAGCTGGAGCCCCGATATGACGACCTGATGGCGGAGATGCTACGATACTTCGGCCGCAAGACGGAGCAGCTGCACGAGCTGGGCGTGAGCGACATCATACTGGACCCCGGCTTCGGCTTCGGCAAGACGATGGAGCACAACTGCGAGCTGATGCGGCGGCTGGGCGACCTGCGCGTGCTGGGGCTGCCACTGATGGTGGGCGTGAGCCGCAAGAGCATGATATACCGCCTGCTGGGCACGCAGCCCGACGAGGCGCTCAACGGCACTACGGTGCTGAACACCATGGCCCTCATGAAGGGCGCCAGCATACTGCGCGTGCACGACGTCAGGGCGGCGGCGGAGGCCGTAAGGATCGTGGGGGCGGTGAATATGCAAACAAAGTAGGAACGAGGAAAAGAAAGTTGATATGCTTGACTTTGGAATTAAGGACCTGATTGACATACTGCTCGTGGCCGTCATCCTGTACTACTGCTACAAGGTGATGAAGCAGTCGCGCTCGGTGAACATCTTCTACGGCGTGCTCCTGTTCATCAGCTTCTGGATTGTGGTGAGCAAGGTGCTCGAGATGAAGCTGCTGGGCAGCATCCTGAACCAGCTGGTCAGCGTAGGTGCAATAGCAATCATCATACTATTCCAGGAGGAGATACGGCGATTCTTCTACACCATAGGCACCCACGAGAGGGCAAACCGCCTGCTGAAATTCTTCCGGCCCGGCCACCGCCACGACGAGGAGGACAGGCGGCACAGCCGCGAGACGATCATTCCCATCGTGCTGGCCTGCCTGAACATGAGCAAGCAGCGGGTGGGAGCGCTCATCGTAGTGCAGAACAGCCTGCCCCTGACCGACTTCGTGCGCACAGGCGACCTCGTCGATGCACGCATCAGCCAGCGCCTCATCGAGAACATCTTCTTCAAGAACAGCCCCCTGCACGACGGCGCAATGATCATTTCGGGCAGCCGAATCACCGCAGCCGCCTGCATCCTGCCCATCAGCCACGACCTCGACATACCGAAGGAGTTCGGCCTGCGCCACAGGGCGGCAAAGGGAATCAGCAAGGAGACCGACGCCCTGGCCATCGTGGTGAGCGAGGAGACGGGCCACATCAGCGCCGCCTACAACGACACCTTCCGCACCCACCTCTCGGCCGAGGACCTCGAGGCCATACTCATGAAGGGCAAGTTCTGACCACCCGGCACGCCCCGCAAACCAAGCCGACACATACATTTATATAAAAATACACGCATAATACACAAAGACATGACACTCATTGAGAAAATCATCGCCCGTGCCCAGAGCAACAGGCAGCGCATAGTGCTGCCCGAGAGCCTGGAGGAACGGACACTCACGGCCGCCGACCGCGCACTGGCCGACGGCCTGGCCGACATCATCCTCATCGGCAACCCGCAGGAGATTGCCGCCCTGGCCACGAAGCTCGGCCTCACACACATCGGGGAGGCCACCATCATCGACCCCGCCACGAGCGAGAAGACGGCGCAGTACGCGGCACTCCTGTACGAACTGCGCAAGAAGAAAGGCATGACCCCCGACGAGGCACAGCGCAAAGTGATGGACCCCCTCTACTTCGGCTGCCTCATCATCAAGAGCGGCGATGCTGACGGACAGATCAGCGGAGCGCTTAGCACGACGGGCGACACCCTGCGCCCAGCACTGCAAATCATCAAGTGTGCGCCCGGAATCACCTGCGTCAGCGGAGCAATGCTCCTCATCACCCAGGCACCCGAGTACGGCCAGGAAGGCATACTCGTGGTAGGCGACGTGGCAGTGACGCCGACCCCCGACGCAGCACAGCTCGCACAGATAGCCGTCTGCACGGCACAGACCGCACGCAGCGTGGCAGCCTTCGAAGAGCCCCGCGTGGCCATGCTCAGCTTCAGCACGAAGGGAAGCGCCAGCCACGACGTGGTGGACAAGGTAGTAGAGGCCACCCGCCTGGCCCGAGAGATGGCACCCACGCTCAAGATCGACGGCGAGCTGCAGGCCGACGCAGCCCTCGTCCCCTCGGTAGGAGCAAAGAAGGCCCCCGGCAGCGACATCGCCGGGCGGGCCAACGTCCTCGTCTTCCCCAGCCTCGAGGTAGGCAACATCGCCTACAAGCTCGTGCAGCGGCTCGGACATGCCGACGCCATCGGCCCCATACTGCAGGGCATAGCACGCCCGGTGAACGACCTCTCCCGCGGATGCTCGGCCGACGACATCTACAAGATGATAGCCATCACCGCCTGTCAGGCCATGGACGCCCAACGCTAAGCCCCCGCCCCACACAGCAAAACCACCGGCCGGGCCCCGAAGCCCGGCCGGCACTGTAAACGACAAGAACAAGAACATCATAAACAAAGTACACGATGAAGATACTCGTACTCAACTGCGGAAGCAGCAGCATCAAGTATGCGCTCTACGACATGACGACCCGCAGCGTCATCACCAGCGGCGGCATCGAGAAGATAGGCCTGCCCGATTCGTTCATAAAGTACAAACTCGGCGGCGAGAAGCACCAGCAGAGCCGACCCATCGAAGAGCACACTGCCGGCGTGCAGTTCATCTTCGAAGTCCTCACCCAGGGGCCCCACGCCGTACTCAGCGACCCCGCCGAGATAGCAGCCGTCGGCCACCGCATGGTGCACGGCGGCGAGCGGTTCACCGAGAGCGTGCGCCTCACACCCGAGGTCATGCAGGCCTTTGCCGAGTGCAACGACCTCGCACCCCTCCACAATCCCGCCAACATCAAGGGAGTCAACGCCGTCAGCCGCCTCCTCCCCCACGTCCCACAAGTCGGAGTGTTCGACACCGCATTCCACCAGACCATGCCCGACTACGCATACATGTACGCCCTTCCCTACGAACTCTACGAGCGCTACGGCGTCCGCCGCTACGGTTTCCACGGCACCAGCCACCGCTACGTCTCACAGCGAGCCTATGAGTTCTTGGGCATCAACCCCCAGGAGAGCCGCATCATCACCTGCCACATCGGCAACGGAGCCAGCATAGCCGCCGTGAAGGACGGCCGATGCATCGACACCAGCATGGGCCTCACCCCCCTCGAGGGCCTCATCATGGGCACACGCTCGGGCGACATCGACGCCGGGGCCGTCACCTACCTCATGGACAAGCTCGGACTTGACACCAAGGGCCTGGCCACCCTCCTCAACAAGCAGTCCGGCCTGCTCGGCATAAGCGGCCTGAGCAGCGACTTCCGCGACATCCTCGCCGGCATAAAGGAGGGCAACCCCCGCGCCCGCCTGGCAAAGGAAATGTACACCTACCGCATCAAGAAGTACATCGGCCAGTACGCCGCAGCCATGGGCGGAGCCGACGCCATCGTCTTCACCGGCGGCGCCGGCGAGAACCAGTGGGAGGTGCGCGAGGGCGCCACGCGCGGCCTCGAGTTCATGGGCGTCAGCCTGGACGACGAGCGCAACCGCGCCTGCCGCGCCACCGAGGCAGTCATCTCCGCCCCCCAGAGCGCCGTCACCGTCTGCGTAATCCCCACCGACGAAGAACTCATGATAGCCCTCGACACCCAGCGCCTCGCGGGCGAGTAGGCGGAGGCGCAGGGTGCTGTGAGCAAAGGCGGGCGCCCCCGGAACCCTCCGCGGGCGCTCCCAAATGAAAAACCTCAGCCCCACGGAACCGTCCGCGGGCGCTCCAAAATGAAAACAATCAGGCCAGGCCGGGCAAAGTCCCGGCCTGGCCTGATGCATTCAGCGCGGCGAAGCGAAAAAGAGCCCGCCCCGCTTATCAGTAATCATCGCGGCGAAGCGAAAAACATTCCGCCCCGCGCATTCGCAAACATCGCGGCGAACAGGTTCACCCCCCCGTCCGGGGCTCATCAATCCTCCACCCCCTTCGCCTTCAGATAGGAGGCCACGGAGGAGAAATGACGGCGCTCATCCTTGACACTCCCCAGCGAGATCTGAGTCTTCTCGCGTATGATGCTCATCGCCTCCGCCTCGGGCGTAAAGACGATGTGCAGGCGCGAGATCATCGTGCGGGGGTTGAAGTCGCGTATGTCGTCGGCCCCCGTGCTGCGGAACGACAGGCGCAGCGAGCCCAGTCCGGGAATCTTCACCGTGTGCCCCTCGGCCAGGATCGTCGGCACGTACTCGCCCACCAGCGACAGGGCGGCCATCACCTCAGCGTATGAGAACGTAGTGTTCCGCGCAGCAGAGCGCACAGTCTTGTCACCCGCCTGCCGCAGCGAGTACTGCGGAATGGCGTACCATTGCTTCTTCTTCAGTGTAGGATTAACCTTCCTCACAAGCTTGTACTTCATAGACATAAGCAAGAAATCATTTATAGTTCGTGAATATATGAATTATTGTTCGTAGTAATAAAGGAAACGCGGCGCGCCGGAAAGGTGAAAGCCGCGCGCCCGGGGAGGGAAAGCAGGGAGCGGGATGAAGGAAAGCACCGCGCCCGTGGAAGGAAAGCACCATGCCCGATGATAAAGAGCGCCGTGCCGTTCAGAAATCCGCACCGCGGTGTAGATTTCCTTGCACCGCGGTGTAGAATTTTGTGTACCGCGGTGTAGAATTCTGTGCACCGCGGTGTAGAATTCCTTGCACCGCGGTGGGGTTTCAAGATGTTCGTGTAGAAAGAATTCATTGTTGCTGGTCATAATGATTGATGAGCGTGATGTATGAGAAAGATGAGCGTGCCGTTTAGGTTTAATGAGCGCGCCGTTTAGGTTTGATGAGCGCGGCCAATCGTTTCGGCGCGGCCGGGCAGGCGTTTCGGTTCGTATGGGCTGTCGGATTGAAGGGGCCTGTCATTGGGGTTGGTGTTGCCGGCCTTTTGCGCTGATATCGCCGGCCAATCGTCTCGGCGCGGCCTTTCATTGGGGTTGGTGTTGCCGGGCTTTCCGCCCGGCAATCAGGGGTTATGGGTCCCCCGGGCAGGGGTATTATATTTTCCGGACAGGGGCTATCCATCCGCCTTGCGCGGCCTTTCGCCTCTCATAGCAGGGGCTTTCCATCCCCCGGGCAGGGGCATTCCCCCTCCGCCCCTCACCTTCCATCAGTAATCGCCTGCCCTCTCCCCCCTTCCACCCTGCTCCTACTCTCCGTTGCCGCTGCGTATCACCTGTTCTCCTCGCCCTCGGCATAGTTCTCAAGGAAGAGGTGTTCGCCGTCGAAGACGGCGTAGGTGAAGTGCGTGACCCAGTCGCCGAGCAGGAGGAGGCGGCACTGTCGGGTGAGCATGAGGTCGAGTTCGATGTGCCGGTGCCCGAAGATGAAGTAGTTCACCTCGGGGTGCGTGGCAAGGTAGCGCCTGGCGTAGAGCACAAGTGGCTCCCGGTCCTCGCCCATGTAGGGCGGTTCGCCGCCGGGGGCCTCGTGCCGGCGGCGGCTGTGGGCCGCCCAGCGGAGGGCTGCGTCCACCCCCCAGCGGGGATGGAGGGCGGCGAAGAGGCGGCGGGCAAGCGGACTGCGGAACAGGCGGCCGAGCAGGCGCTCGCCGCCCGACGAGGGCCCGAGGCCGTCGCCGTGCGCCAGGTAGAAGAGGCTGTCGGCCAGCTCCAGGGTGAGGGGCTCGCGGTGCAGCTGCACGCCGCACTCGCGCTCGAGGTAGTCGAGGCACCACATGTCGTGGTTGCCCGTGAAGTAGTGCACCTCTACGCCGAGGTCGGTCAGCTCGCTGAGCTTGCCCAGGAAGCGGGTGAAGCCGCGTGGTACGACGGTCCGGTACTCGAACCAGAAGTCGAACATGTCGCCCAGCAGGTACACGGCGGCCGCGCGGTGCTTCACTTCGTCGAGGAAGCGCACGAGCCGGCGCTCCTGCTGCCGGCGGTGGGGCACCGCCAGGCTGCCCAGGTGGGCGTCGGAGAGGAAATAGATATTCTTCATCTTTGTGGTTGGTTTGACGGTTCTCCCGGCCGGGGCCGGGGCATGGGGTTATGGGGGGCGTCTCCCCCTTTGCTACATGAGGCCGAGCTCGAGGCGGGCCTCCTCGCTCATCATGTCCTGCGACCACTCGGGCTCGAATACGAGCTGGACGTCGACGTGCTGGATGCCGTCGATGGCCTCGAGCTTCTGGCGCACGTCCTCCATGATGAAGTCGGCGGCGGGGCACGAGGGCGCGGTGAGCGTCATGTCGACGGCCAGCGCCGTGCCCGGCTCGTCGAGCTCTATGCGGTAGATGAGCCCCAGGTCGTAGATGTTGACGGGTATCTCGGGGTCGTACACGGTGCGCAGCACCTCGATGATGCGCTCCTCGGTGCGGAGCCTGCGGTCCGCCCCGGCGTCCTGGCCGGCGGCGGGTATGTGGTTGGTCTGCTCGTTCATTGGTTTCAGTCGTTGCATTGGTTCTACAATCAGTTCGTGCCCCCTCCCCCGTTGGTGCGCGCCGCTACTCGCCGAGCCTGCCCTCGTCGGCATAGCTGTAGTAGGCGCCGTCGGTGAGAATGACGTGGTCGAGCAGGCGCAGGTTCATCAGCTGGCATGCGCGCAGGGCGCGCCGCGTCAGCTCGTCGTCGGGCCGGCTTGGCCTGAGGCTGCCGCTGGGGTGGTTGTGGCAGAGCGCCACCACGGTGGCATCGGCCAGCAGGGCGTGCTTGACGACGAGGCGCACGTCGACGGCCGTCTCCGTCATTCCGCCGCGGCTGAGCAGCACCGTGCCCACCACGGAGCAGTTCTGCTTCATCAGGAGCAGGCGGCACTCCTCCACCTGCAGGTCCTGCATGGCGGGCAGGAACAGCTCGTATATGTCGCGGCTCGAGCGCACGATGCGTCGCTGGCGGGCCTCCTCGTCGAGGCGGCGCTGGGCCAGCTGGCACGCGGCCAGCACGCTAACGGCCTTGGCCTGCCCCATGCCGCGGTAGCGGGTCAGCTCCTCCACCGAGGCGCGGCCCAGCAGCCGCAGGCTGTCGTCGTAGTCGGCCAGCACCTGGCGCATCAGGTCCACGGCCGAAGTGCCCCTGCTCCCGCTGCCGATGAGCAGCGCCATCAGCTCGGCGTTCGTCAGCGCAGCGGCGCCGCGGGCCATCATCTTCTCCCTCGGGCGGTCCTCGGCAGCCCAATCGGTAATCTTCAGCATATCACATCTCCTTATACATTATATATATATATACGCGCGCGCGTTAGGCCGTCAGGCGTAGAATGTCCGCCGGAAGGCCTCGACGTCGCCCTCCCTACCCCGCACGCATCGCTGCCACCAGGCGCACAGGAAGCCCAGTCCGTAGCCCGTGAGCTGCACCATCGAGGCCGGCACGCTCAGCAGCCCCACGCGCAGCGAGCGGTTGCGCAGCGCGGAGTCCACGAGGATGAGCGCCGCGTAGAGCAACAGCGGAGCCAGGGCCAGCGCCATCAGCACCCCGCCCCCCCAGGCCACGACGAGGCCCATGTTGCACCCCGTGGCGCCGCCCAGGCCCACCACGAGCCCCAGCACGAGCAGCACCAGCCCCGCCAGGAAGACCAGACCCAGCGCCCCCACGCCCAGCGTGAACAGGGCCGGCAGCACGTGCACGGGCCTCAGGCTGCCCGGATGGCGCTTCCACAGGTTGATGCGCGCCATGCCGCTGTTGAACACCTGGCGGAAGAACTTACGCAGGTCAGTGCGCCGCTTGTGCCACACCCACGCCTCCGGAAACAGGCGGCAGCGCGCCCCGCTCTCGTAGATGCGCAGGCTCAGGTCGATGTCCTCGCCGAACCGCATCGGGCTGAAGCCCCCCAGCCTGCGCCAGAGGGCGGCACTCAGCCCCATGTTGAACGAGCGCGGATAGAAGCGGTCGAGCTTCCTCCTCCCCCCACGGATGCCCCCCGTGGTCAGGAAGCTCGTCATCGAGTAGCTGATGGCCTTCTGCACCGGCGTGAACGAGGCGTGCGCACGGTCCGGACCGCCGAAGGCCTCGCACGGATCCGCCCGCAGCCCGTCGTCAACAGCCTGCAGGTATCCGGGCGGCAGCACGCAGTCGCTGTCCAGCACAATCAGGTACTCGCCACCGCTGCGGGCGGCCCCGTAGTTGCGGGCAGGCCCGGGCCCGCCGTTCTCCTTGCGGTAGTACTTCACGCTCAGACGGCCCGCATGCCGACGCACGACGTCCTCGCACGCCACCTCGGAGCCGTCCTCCACGATGACGACCTCGAAGTCGCGCAACGTCTGGGCCGCCAGGCTCGCCAACAGTTCGTCCACCTCGTCGGGACGGTTAAAGACAGGTATTATCAGACTGTACTTCATCACTACGCATATTACGGCAGACGTTCCGACGGACTCCCCGCGCCGTCATGCAGCGGGAACCCCTTCGGAACGTCCACAGGAAAGCCGTGTCATGCCTCGGCACTCACGGTGTTACTTACTTCACGCGGCCCAGATAAGAACCGTCGCGGCTGTCCACCTCAACAATCTCGCCCTCCTCAATGAACAGAGGCACGCGAATCTCGGCACCCGTCTCCACCTTTGCAGGCTTCAGCGTGTTGGTAGCCGTATCACCCTTCAGGCCGGGCTCGGTCCAGACGACGGCCAGTTGAACCTTGGCAGGCACGTCGGCATAGAGCACGGTGTCCGTGCTGGTGTCCGTAACGACCTCCACGTTCTGGCCTTCCTTCATGAAGTCCACGCCGTTCACCTGGTCGGCAGCAATCGCCACTTGCTCAAACGTCTCATTGTTCATAAAAACCAGTTCGTCACCGTCCTTGTACAGGAACTGATAGGGCCGACGCTCCACGCGCACGTCCTCCAGCTTCTCGCCGATGTTGAAGCGGCGCTCCAGGACGCCTCCGTTAACAACGTCCTTCAGGGTGACGTTCATGATGGTGTTTCCCTTACCGGGCTTGCGGTGCAGGAAGTCGATGCAGAAATAGAGCTTGCCGTCCATGCGGATGCAAGTACCCTTCTTGATGTCTTGTGAATTAATCATAAGAAAATGTTTGTTGTTTAAATGTAAAATACGCTTTTGCGCCGCAAAGTTACAAAGAAATAATGAAAAATGAAATATTGAAATGAGAAAAAAGCCTCTCGAATACGTTTTTTCTCTAGTACCTTTTCAAATTTCATGTAAGAAAGTTTGCTCATTTGGAAAAAAAGTCATAATTTTGCACCCCGAATCGGTAAAGTATAATCAATAAAAAGTAAAATCAGATATGAAAAGAACATTTCAGCCCCACAACCGTCGCCGCAATAACAAGCACGGTTTCCGTCAGAGAATGACAACGAAGAACGGCCGTCGCGTGCTGGCCGCACGTCGCGCTAAGGGCCGCAAGAAGCTCACCGTTTCCGACGAGCGCCACGGCAAGGATTGATTCCACCGGACAGATAATGCGCCTCGGAGCCACGCTCCGGAAGGCAGAATCTAAGTCCCGAATCACTAAAATCTCACATAAAACAAAAAGAAGTAGGGGAAACTTTACTTCTTTTGTTTTTTTATTGCTACCTTTGAGGCCGAAAAAAGAACGAACTATCATGTCATTAGGAAAAATTATCAGAAAGATTTTCAGTCCATTTGTCTTCTGGAACCTCTTTGCCCTTATCCTGGCAACCATCCTGGTGCTGGTGGGGCTATGGTACTGGATGGCCTACTACACGCGCCACGGCCAGAGTGTTGAGGTCCCCAACGTCAAGGACATGCTGCTGAACGATGCCGAATATGCCCTGGGGCGCGTCGAACTGGAAGCCGTTGTCATAGACAGCAGCTATAACCGCAACCTGCCGGCCGGCACCGTGCTCGACCAACTGCCGCTAAGCGGAAGCCGCGTTAAGGCCGGACGCGAGATTTACCTGACCATCAATTCGCGCCATGCACCCACCCTGGCCGTGCCCGACATTGCCGACAACTGCTCCATACGCGAGGCCGAGGCAAAGCTGAAGGCACTGGGCTTTAAGCTCGGGCCAGTAGAATACGTGCCCGGCGACAAGGACTGGGTACTCGGCGTGAAGTGCAACGGACGTACGGTCAACGTTGGCGAGCGCATACAAAGCGACATGCCCCTGGTGCTGGTTGTCGGCAACAGCGACGTCAGCGGAGACCTTGACGGAGACGGTTGGGAAGACAATGAGAACTGGGAAGACGGAGAGGTCGTAACTGATGCAGACTCAACGACAAATAATGAATAACGGGCTGGAAGACATAGACCTGCTTGACGAAGACCTGCTCCCGGAGAGCGAGGTCGAGGATGAGGATGGCCTGCAGGAACACGAGCACTGGCGCATCGTAGCCGACAAGGGGCAGAGTCCCATGCGCATAGACAAGTTTCTGATGGACCACATGGGCGACACCAGCCGCAACCGCATCCAGAAAGCAGCCGAGGCCGGTTGCATCCGTGTGGACGGGAAGCCCGTCAAGAGCAACTACAAGGTGAAGCCCCTGCAGGTAGTCACCCTGGTGCTCGACCGTCCGAAGCGCGACTGGGAAATTGTTCCCGAGGATATTCCCCTGAATATTGTGTACGAAGACAGCGACCTCCTGGTCATCGACAAGCCGGCCGGCATGGTGGTGCATCCCGGTTGCGGCAACTACAGCGGCACGCTGGTCAACGCCTTAGCATGGCACATGAAGGACACACCCGACTTTGACCCTAACGATCCCA
Source organism: uncultured Prevotellaceae bacterium (assembly GCA_946407895.1). Classification (GTDB taxonomy): domain Bacteria; phylum Bacteroidota; class Bacteroidia; order Bacteroidales; family Bacteroidaceae; genus Physcousia. The sequence goes on along the minus strand of CAMJQA010000010.1, from coordinate 15,476 downwards.
CGGTAGGGCTTGTTCACCGCATAGACAAAGACACGAGCGGGCTGCTGGTCATAGCCAAGACTCCCGAAGCCAAGACACATCTCTGCCACCAGTTCTTCGTAAAGACCACCAAGCGGCAATACAATGCGCTCGTATGGGGAAACTTCAGCGAAGACGAGGGTCGGATAGAGGGCAACATCGGGCGCAATCCGAAGGACCGCCTCCAGATGGCCGTCTTTCCGCCCGACAGCGAGATAGGCAAACCCGCCGTCACCCACTATCGCGTGCTGGAGCGTTTCGGGCACGTCACGCTGGTGGAATGTGTGCTCGAAACGGGACGCACCCATCAGATACGCGTACACATGAAGCACATAGGGCACGTCCTGTTCAACGACGAGCGCTATGGCGGGCAGGAGATACTGCGCGGCAACATGAGCGCCAGCTACAAGGCATTTATCCACAACTGCTTCTCGGTTTGTCCCCGTCAGGCCCTCCACGCCCGCACGCTGGGCTTCGTGCATCCGCGCACCGGCCAGGAGATGTTCTTCACGAGCGACATTCCGGCCGACATGACGGCCCTGCTGGAGAAGTGGAGGAAGGTAAAGACTGAAGAATAGCAATATACATTATTTATATATATAAGAAACAAAGACAAGATTAACGATAACGAAAAGATGGAAAAGAGAGTCATTGCCATTGCATGCGGAGGAGATTCCTCGGAACATGATGTCAGTATGCGCAGCGCCGCAGGCATAGAGTCCTTTTTGGACAAGGAGCGTTATATAGTATATAAGGTAGAGATTCACGCCCGCCACTGGGAAGCCATCCTGGCCGACGGTTCCCGCGTGCCGGTGGACCGCAACGATTTCAGTTTCGCCACGCCCGATGGACGTGTCCAGCCCGACTTCTGCTACATCACCATCCACGGTGCGCCGGGCGAGAACGGCATACTGCAGGGCTACCTGGACCTCATAGGCATGCCCTACAGCACCAGCGACGTTCTGGTTGAGGCCATGACCTACGACAAGTTCGTCCTGAACAACTATATGCGTTCGATGGGCGTATCGGTGGCCGACAGCATGCTCATCCGGCAGGGACAGGAAGGCAGCGTAACCGACGAGGACATCATCTCGCGCATAGGGCTGCCCTGCTTCGTGAAGCCCGCCAGCGGGGGCAGCAGCTTCGGCACCACAAAGGTGAAGACCAAGGAAGGACTTCGCCCAGCCATTGATTTGGCGTTGAAGGAGGGAGAAGACGTCATGGTAGAGGCCTTTATGGCCGGAACGGAAGTGACGTGCGGATGCTACAAGACGCGCCAGCGCAGCATGGTATTCCCCGTTACGGAGGTCGTGCCGGCCGGAGAGTTCTTCGACTACGACGCTAAGTATAACGGCCAGGTGCAGGAGATTACCCCGGCACGCATCAGCGAGCGCCTCGCGCAACGCATCCAGACCCTTACCAGCACGCTCTACGACATACTGGGCTGCCGCGGCATCATCCGCATAGATTATATCATCACCGAGGGAGAGAAGATTAAGCTCCTGGAGATAAACACCACGCCCGGCATGACGACTACCAGCTTCATCCCCCAGCAGGTGAGGGCTGCCGGGCTTGACATCAAGGACGTTCTGACCGACATCATTGAGGATACCTTTGCCAGCAACAGATAATGAGACCGCCTGAGTTTGACGAGATACGCCCCTTTGACGACAGCGAGGTGAGGCCTGCCATGGAGTCTCTGCTGGCCGACCGCCAGTTCAATGCCGTGCTGCACGGGCTTGCCCCCTGGCTCCCCCAGTGGATGCGCAAGGGGCTGCTGCGCCTGTCCTTTACGGGAGTGCACAGCACGCTCGACTTCCAGATGCGCTACATGAAGCCTATGGTGCGCTACGTGCTGCGCCGCTGCAGTTCGGGCGCCACCTTCCGGCACGAGCACATTGAGCCCGGTCCCATGCGCTACACCTTCCTGAGCAACCACCGCGACATTGTGCTGGACAGCGCCATCCTCGACCTCCTGCTCAACGAGGCCCGCTTCCCCACCACCTGCGAGATTGCCATTGGCGACAACCTGCTCATTTATCCCTGGATTCGTACGCTCGTGAAGCTGAACAAGGCTTTTACCGTGCGCCGCGGCCTCAGCCCCAGGGAGCTGCTGGAGAGCAGCCAGCTCATGAGCCGCTATATGCACTACGCCATTCAGGAGAAGAAGGAGAACATCTGGATAGCGCAGCGCGAGGGGCGTGCCAAGGACAGCAACGACCAGACGCAGGAGAGCGTGCTGAAGATGCTGGCCATGGGCGGAGAGGGCTCGCCGGCCGAGCGGCTGGCCGAACTGAACATCGTGCCGCTGACCATCAGCTACGAGTACGACCCGTGCGACTACCTCAAGGCCCAGGAATTCCAGCTGAAGCGCGACGACCCAGGCTTCCGCAAGAGCAAGCGCGACGACCTGGAGAACATGAAGACAGGCATCTGGGGATTCAAGGGGCACGTACACTATCAGGCGGGCCACTGCATCAGCGACTGGCTGCCCGGGCTGCACGCGCGGCTGCCCCGCACGGAGTTCTTCAGCGGCGTGGCCCGGCGCATCGACCGGGAGATACACTCGGGCTACCGCCTGTTCCCCGGCAATTACGTGGCCTGCGACGAGTTGCACGGCGACGGCCGCTTTGCCGCACGCTACACGGCCCAGGACAAGCAGCGCTTTGACGCCTACCTGGAGGGGCAGCTGGCAAAGGTAAGCCTGCCCAGCCCCGACGTTCCCTTCCTGCGCGAGCGCATGCTCACCATGTATGCCAACCCCGTCTTGAACAAGGCGAGGGCCCTTGAAGAAGAAACAGGATCAGAGATTAAGGCTTGAAGAAACAAAATCAGAGATTAAGGAATGAAAGAGCACAGAAACATAACTACAGGCCTTGGCGCCGTGCTGTTCTGCTTGACGGCAGCGCTTGCCGCATGGTCGTGCAGCGGCGACGAGGACGGGCATTATCCCGATGTGATTACCGAGTTTGCCGACGTCAGGAGCGACAAGGACGGACGGCTCACCGAATTCACTACAGACGGCGGGGCTACCTTCCGCATCGAGAACGAGCTGACGGGCTACAACCCCAACCGCATCTATCGCGCCATTTGCGGCTACGTGGCCCAGGGCAACCAGGCCACGCTTTACGAGCTGCAGGGCGTGTGGGTACTCAGGGACTCTACGGCCATCGTCAGGCACGACCCCACGGACGTGCTGAGCGTGTGGAGCACGACTCGCTACGTGAACATGCAGCTCAGTCCGTTGACGCACGGCGGCCAGCACTACTGGGGCTTTGCAGCCGACAGCCTGCGGCCGGGCCACGCCTACCTGAGCCTGTACCACAACCAGAACGGCGACGACGCCGCCTTCAGCCAGACCGTCTATGCCTCGCTGCCCTTCGACAGCATCCGCGGGCTGCAGCCCGATGATTCGGTCAGCCTCACCATCCATACCTTCGAGGGCACGCGCACATTCAGTTTCAAAAGACCCCAGAGCCAAAGAATCCCCGAACCTTGAACCCGTTGCACTCATGAACATAGCCGTACTCATATCGGGCGGAGTTGACAGCGCGCTGGTCGTACACCAGCTGTGCGAGCAGGGCATGAAGCCCGACCTGCACTATATTAAAATAGGTATGCAGGGCGACGACTCCAGCTGCACGGCCGAGGAGGACATCGAGCTGTGCCAGTCTGTGGCGCGGCGCTACGGGCTGAGCCTGGAGGTGACCGACCTGCAGCAGGAATACTGGGACCGCGTGGTGGGCTACGTAGTTGACCGCATACGCCGGGGCCTGACGCCCAATCCCGACGTCATGTGCAACCGCCTTATCAAGTTCGGCGCCTTCGAGGAACGGGTGGGCCGCCATTACGACCTTGTGGCTACCGGCCACTATGCCACGCGCGTGGAGCGCGACGGACTCGTCTGGCTGGGCACGGCCGCCGACCCCGTGAAGGACCAGACCGACTTCCTGGCCCAGCTCTCGTACGAGCAGCTCAGCCACACCATATTCCCCATCGGGCACCTCATGAAGGAGGAGGTGCGGCGCCTGGCGCTGGAGGCCCGGCTGGCTCCGGCTCGCCGCAAGGACAGCCAGGGCATCTGCTTCCTGGGCAAGATTGACTACAACGAGCTGCTGCGCCGCCTGCTGGGCGAACAGGAGGGCAAGGTCATCGACATTGAGACGGGGCGCGTTATCGGTCACCACCGCGGCTACTGGTTCCACACCATCGGGCAGCGCAAGGGGCTTGGCCTGGGCGGCGGGCCCTGGTTTGTGGTGAAGAAGAACATACGCAAGAACATCGTCTTCGTGGCCCGCGGATGGGACACGCAGCTGCAGTACGGCCACGACTTCCGCCTGGCCGACCTGCACTTCATTACGGCCAGCCCGTGGGCCGAGTCGCCTCACGATGCGCCCATCCAGTTCAAGGTGCGCCACGTTGACCACTTCATGCCCGGCTTCATCAGCCGCGACGAGGAGGGCCGGTGGAGCATCCACTCGCCGCAGCCCATCCAGGGCATTGCGCCCGGCCAGTTCGGCTGCATCTACGACAGCGAGGCCCGCATTTGCCTGGGCAGCGGAGAGATTGCCCTGTGAGGGAGAGGATAGCCTGCGCTTCACCGGGGCCTACAGCTACCAGGAGAGAGATTGCCTGGAGCAGCCGGAATAGCCGGGAGGCCCGGATAATCGGACAGAACCAGAATAATCGGAACATTCAGAATAATCGGAACTATGCACTACAAATCGTTTTTGCGGGCCGCGTTGGGCCTGCTTTTCCTGGCCAGCCCGGGGGCCCTTGCCCTTGCCGGGGAGCAGGATGAGAGAGAGAACACTGTTGTGGAGGAGGGGCCCCAGTGGGTTCGCCTCAGGAACTACAAGGACATCGTGCGGGGCAGCGCGCTCGACTTCTCGGGCCAGGGCCTGCAGCATGCGCCGGCCGGGCGCTACGGATGGCTGAAGGCCCGCCAGGGCGCGTTCGAGTTCGAGAAACGCCCCGGCCGCCCCTGCCGCTTCTACGGCATTAACCTGTGCTTCACGGCCAACTATCCCACCCACGAGGTGGCCGACCGGCTCACCGACCGGCTCATCCGCCTGGGCTACAACACCATTCGCATTCACCACCACGACGACACGTGGAACCGCGGCGATGCCGAGATGCAGGACCGCCTGGACTACCTGCTGGCCCAGGCCATGCACAAGGGGCTGTACGTAACGACGGACATGTACGTGTCGCGCCGCGTAACATGGAAGGAGCTGGGTGTGGACCGCGAGGGCGAGGTGGGCATGGACCTCTTTAAGTCGCTGGTGGGCTGCTACGAGCCTGCCTTCGAGAACTGGTGCCAGTTTGCCCGCCGCTTCATGGAGCACCGCAATCCCTACACCGGCCGCATGTACAAGGACGAGCCGGGCATGCCGCTCATATCGCTCATCAACGAGGGCGAGCTCTTCATGGGCTTCGACAGCAAGGCCGGCGAGCCCATCATACAGCAGGCCTACCGCGAGTTCACGGGCAGCGACGAGCGGCTGGAGGCGTGGAAGGGCCGCTTCGAGGACTTCCAGGACCACCTGGAGCATCGCATTGCCGAGCGCTGCACGGCCTTCCTGCGCCAGATAGGTTGCCGCGCCCTGCTGACGAACGACAACAACGGCTTCAGGCACGGCGAGGGCGAGGCAGCCACGCCGCTGTACGACTACGTCGACAACCACTTCTACATCGACCATCCGCAGTTCCTGGAGCAGAGCTGGCGGCTGCCCTCGCGCTGCGACAACCGCAACCCCGTCACCTACGGCGGGCCCGAGATGTTCCGCAAGGGCTACGCCAAGGGTTTCTCCAAGCCCTACACCATCACGGAGTGGAACTTCAGCGGCCCCGGCCGATACCGCGGGCTGGGCGGCATACTCACGGGCGCGCGGGCCGCCGTGCAGGACTGGGACGGCCTGTGGCGCTTTGCCTACGCCCACAGCGCCGATGCCCTGGAGGACAACGAGGCGCACTATCCCGGCTACTTCGACGTCTCCACCGACCCGCTCTCGCAGGCCTCCGACCGCGCCTCCATCTGCCTCTTCCTGCGCGGCGATGCGCAGAGCGAGGACCAGCTCATGATGGACCAGCAGACGGGCGTGCTGCGGCTCGCCACGGACCGCACCTGCGGCATCTTCGCCCCGGGCGGACGGCACGAGGCCGGCGTGCTGCGGGCCGAGATTTCGGGCGCCCCGGCCACGGTCTGCCTCAGCTCGCTCGACGGGCGTGAGCTCTCGCGCTCGCGCCACATGCTGCTCTCCCACATCACCGACGTGCAGGGCAATGGCACCGTCTATGCCGACGCCGAGCGCAAGGTGCTGCTCAGCTGGGGGCGGGGCACGCTCATCGAGCGCGGGCGGGCGGAGATAAGCCTGCGCCTCGCGAAGCCCCGCGGCCTGAAGGTGTATGAGCTCGACACCTCCGGCCGCCGCGTCGGCTCTGTCCCCTGCAGGCGGACTGCCGAGGGCATCAGCTTCGAGGTCTCCACCGACAGTCCGGAGGGCCGGGGCCGCATCTACTACGAGATAGCGAAATAGGGCCCCGCGGACAACGGCGTTGTTTTGGCTTTTCTACACCGATGTTTTGCCGAAACAACGCCGTTGTCTTTTCTGGCCTGCAAAGTCATTTGCGGCAGCCGGAAGCCACTTTGCACGGCCTGCAAGCCATTTGCGGCAGCCGGAAGCCACTTTGTACGGCCTGCAAGGCTCTCGCCCAGGGCCGGAAAAAATTCCCATGCGGGTTAGCATTTCCGCCCGCTGAGGGGTATTACAATAAAAAGAGCCGAAGAAACATGAAACAGAACATCACGAGCGCGCTGCTGGCACTCCTCTGCCTGGCAGCCTGCACAGACGAGAGGGTCATCGACCGGCCCGCATTCAAGGCCGCATCGGGCACCGAACTGCTGCCCGTGAAAGTAGAACAGAACCGCGAGGCAACCACCCTGCACTTCCACATCCGCTGCGCCGACTGGCGTAACTGGAAGATGACCGGAGCACGGCTGGAGGCCGGCGGACAGAGCTTTGCCTGCCTGCAGGGCCGCATCCTGACACGCGAGGGCGCAGAGGTGATTGCCGACGAACCATTTGAGTTCGGCAAGGAGTATGAGCGCGACGCCCGCCGCGACTCCGTCATCCTCACCTTCGAGCCGCTCCCCCGGGGCACAAAGGCGTTCGACTTCATCGAGGAGAATGCTCAGTCCGGCCCCTGGACCTTCCGCGGCATCCGCCTCGACAACAAGCTCTACCCCGAGCTGCTGACCGCCTACAAGCCACGGAAGGATGACGGCAAGCCCCTGGAACCCCTGACCCTGAAGTATGGCGAGGCAAACGCCACCTTTACCATGCACGGAGACAGCATCAAGGATTTTGGCTGGGTGGGAGACCCAAGCTGCGACCCCATAACGGGTGACTATCGTGTGAAAAGCACAAAGAGCGACTTTACCTGCCAGTATTCGCAACCCGTCTACTCCGCCGTAATGCCCCTCTTCATCGGTCCTAAGATCGACGCGTATGCCTTTGGCGACCAGTTCAACATGATTCTGATTCCGGGCGAGACGCTAACTGTCGATTTCGACCCGGTAGCCTGCCTGGCCTCGGTAATGGACTTTGCAGCCGGCAAACCTGCCCATAACGGCTATCGGCTGGGTGGAACAATTGGCGACCTCAACGAAGTCATGCTGGACTACAGGAGGCACTTCATCCTTTCCCTGATGCCGGAATTACCAAAATATGACGAGGTGAAGGACTTCCTCGAGTGGCGCGAGCGGCTTTGGCAGAACATCGACACCCTGCGCCAGGGCGTGATGAAGCGCAAGGACTACACCCGGCGGCAGAAAGACTTCCTCCAGCTGCGGATGGAGCGGGCTTACGTCCGCGCAAACATCCTATGCCTCGGTCTCATCGAGTGGAAGAACAATTATGCCCTTCCCGATAGTGCTTTGGCTCACTTGAGGAATACTTACACGCTGGTTGACCCGCATGCCAAGGACCTGCAGTACTTCCGCGACGGGCGAAGCTACTACTTCCCGCTGAAGGAAGAAGTACTACCCTACTTCGAAGCCAACGGCCTGACGGAAAGCGAGCCCTACAAAATGACGAAGGCAATGGTCGAGGCCAAGGAGATTAGCGACGTCATAAAGCAGGGACGCGTGCTGCCAGAAAGCGAGATAGAGAAGGCTCACCCCTACTACCAGCGCGTACTCAGGGAATTCAACGACAGCACCCGCGTGCAGCTGGAACGCCTGCAGAGCGGAGCCGAGGAGCGCAAGAGGCCCACACCCGACGTGCCCGGCGACCGCCTGCTGGAGCACATCGCGCGGGAGCATCGCGGCAAGGTGGTCTTCTTCGACCTCTGGGCCACATGGTGCGGGCCCTGCAAGCGGGGCATCGAGGCCATGGAACCGCTCAAGGAGGAACTCGAGGGGAAGGACATTGTCTTCGTCTATCTCACCAACGAGTCCAGTTCCATGAAGGACTGGACCGAGAGCGTGCTCAAGATTCCCGGCCTGCACTACCGCATCCCCACCAGCAAGTGGAAGGAGATTCCCATCCCCGGCGGCATCCCGCAGTACTACCTCTACGACCGCCAGGGCCGCCGCCTGTGGGAGCAAACAGGCTTCAGCAGCAGCGTGCTCGACGAAATCCGTCAGCAGATAGACCACGCCCTCAGGTAAGAAACCCCGCATTCCCCGCACGAAGCGCAAAAAAGCGTGTGCGTGCTTGGCCGAATGACATAAAAGCAGTACCTTCGCAGGGGATTTGGGGGCAAAAGACTTCCCCGCCCCAGCCTGAAGGGAATTACAGAAAGAGAGAAAGTGATGGAACGAGAACAAATCCGGCGGCTCTTCGAGCTATACTACGCCCGCATGCAGCGGGTGGCGCGAAGCCTGCTCTACGACGAACAGGAAGCGGAGGACGTGGTTGGCGACGTCTTCGAGAGCCTGCTCGGCGGCACGGCAGTCCTGCTGCCCGGCACGGAGGAGCAGTACCTGATGGCAAGCATACGCAACCGCTGCCTGAAGCGCCTGCGCCACCAGCGGGTTGTGCGCCAGGCCCAGATGCCCGCCCCGCCCGATGAAGACAAGACGGAGGACGAGCGGCTGGCCGACATCATGGAGTTCGTGGCCGCCCGCCTCTCCGTGCAGGAGCAGCGCATACTCCACCTGCGCTTCACCGAGGGCTACAGCTACCAGGAGATAGCCCTGCGCGAGGGCATCAGCCGCGTAGCCGTATGGAAACACCTCGCCCACGCCATCGCAGCCATCAAGAAACAGTTTAATCCCCAAAAGCTATGAACCCCTCAGACGATAAACAGCTCTACCTCGACATGCAGGAGCATCCCGAGAAGTATTCCGACCAGCAGCTGGAGGCCATGATGGACCGCCTGGACCGCGAGCCGGACACCGAAGCCGCCTGGCAACGCCTGCAGGCCAGGCTCGCCACCAAGGCGCCGGCCGCCGCGCCCCGCAGGCAGAAGGCTCCCTCCCACATGCTGCGCAAGGTGGCAGCCACCCTGCTCTTCGCCTGCGCCAGCGCCGTGCTGGGCTATGCCGGCTACAAGGCCTTCAGCCCCGGCAGGCACCGCGCCGCAGCCCGCACGGAAGTCGCCGCGCAGAAAAAGCCGCAGGCGCATGAGGCAGCCGCCGCGCCCGACAGCCTGTTCCGCTTCGCCAACGTGCAGCTCGACAGCATCCTCTCCATGGTCGCCCACCACTACGGGCGCCGGGTCGTCTTCCGCGACCAGAAGGCCCGCGCCCTCCGCCTGCACACGATGTGGAACAGCGCCAGGCCACTCTCCGAGTTCGTGGAGATACTGAACGAGTTCGATGCATTCCGCCTCACGGACCAGCGCGACACGCTCTTTGTTGAACCAATCACGGAGGAGGAGGAAGGGAAATGAGACAGCGCATCCTATACATTATTATATATATAAGCCTGGCGTTCACCCTTTCTGCCCAGCAGCTGGAGTTCCACGGCGAGTCGCTGGCCGCCGCCCTGGAGGCCCTGCGCGACGTGCAGTCGGCCTACAGCATCAACTTCATCGCCAACGACCTGGAGCAACTGCCCGTCCGCGCCCGCCTCGCGGGCCTCTCCGTGCCCGACGCCGTCAGGCGCCTGTGCAAGGGGCAGCCCGTAAAGCTGAAGATAAAGGGCAAGCAGATATTCGTCACCTACGACGAGAGCCGCCGCGTGCGAACGCTGACCCTGCAAGGCAGGATACAGGACGCCCGCGCCCACAACGACCTGCTGGGCGCCACCGTTGAGCTGCTCGACGAGGACAGCACGGCCATCGACACCACAAAGGCCACAAAGTACTGGGTGGGATACGCTTACAACGGTTCTAAGCATGAGTGGCAAACGTCCGAATTCAGTTTCGACGTGCCCGCCCTGCCCGCGCGCTACATCTTCCGCGTAAGCCGCGAGGACTACCGAACCGTCTGCTACACCTACGCCCTGGACCGCATAGGGCGCCGCGAGCATATACACGACCTGCCGCCCTTCTACCTGCACGAGGACAGCAAGCTGATGCGCGAAGTAACCGTAACGGCCTCGCGCGTACACTTCTACTACAAGGGCGACACCGTCATCTACAACGCCTCCGAGCTGCAGCTGGCCGAGGGTTCCATGCTCGACGGCCTGCTCGAGCAGCTGCCGGGCGTGGAACTGAAGAGCGACGGACGCATCTACCACAACGGCAAGTTCGTGGACGACCTGCTGCTCAACGGCAAGGAGTTCTTCCGCGGCGACCGACAGCTGATGCTCAAGAACCTGCCCGCCTACACGGTAAAGGACATAGCCATCTACAACAAGCAGACCGCCGAGAACGAGTGGCTGGGACGCGTCGACCCGGCCACGCAGCGATACGTCATCGACGTCAGGCTGAAGAAGGAGTACATGGTGGGCTGGCTGGTGAATGCCGAGGCCGGAACGGGCCTGCGACAGGACGAGACGCCCTACCTGGCCCGCCTCTTCGCCATGCGAAACAGCGACCACTCGCGCCTGGCCGTCGCAGCCAACGCCAACAACCTGGCCGACGATGAAAAGCCCGGCGAGCAGAACCAATGGAACCGCAACGCGGCCAGCGGACTGCGCCGCACGGAGCGGGCGGCTATAGACTTCCAGGTGGAGAACCGCGACAAGACGTGGGAGAGCTACTCGTCGGTAGATGCCCGCCACACTACAGAGCGGCTGCAGACGCGCACAACGGCTCAGACCTTCCTGCCCGGCGGCGACACCTACGAGCACAGCTTCGCCCAGGCGCGCAACGAGGAATGGAAGGTGTATGTGCACGTCAGTCCCCATTACGAGGGGAAACGGCTGATGATGTACATTTCGCCCGACTTCAAATACCACCGCTTCCAGAACTCCTCGGGCAGCACGGCCGCCCTGTTCTCCGCCCCCGTTGCCGACGTCAGCCGCAGGCTGCTCGACGACCTCTACTCCGCCACCTCGCCGCGGCCCAGCCTGCGCGACACGCTCATCAACCGCAGCCGACGCGAGAGTCTGGGCACGGGACATGACCTCGGAGCGAAAATGAATGTATGGGGAACCCTGAAGATGAAGCGCAGCAACGACGTGTTCCGCTTCGGCTTCTACGGCAAGTATGAGGAACGGGCACGCCAGACCTTCTCACGCCAGGCCGTGGACTATGGCACATCCTCCACCCCGCCCCTCTTCCGCCACCAATACACCGACCTGCCTCCCGCCCGCAAGATGGAGTTCAATCCCATGGTGGGCTACACCCTTCCCCTCGGAAAGGGATGGCGACAGCTCTTTACCTACTACGAGTTCTACCACACCGACCAGCGTGAGCACGAGAGCATCTACAGGCTGGACAGACTGAAGGGGGCAGACTCCGCCTTCGCCCGACCCATCGACCTACTGCCGAGCGAAAGCGAATACCAGCAAGTAATCGACCGGCAGAACAGCCACCTCAGTCACCACATAGACGACACGCACAACCTTTATGTGAACATAGGCTACGAGTTCGACAAGAAGGACAACGGGCAATGGCTCATCCTGATGAATGCCGAAGGCAAACTGACGCAGCAGCGCGAGGACTACGAACGCGGACGCATCGACACGACGCTACGCCGCCTCTCGCCCACCTTCGACCTCTACGTCCATCCATGGTTCAGGAAAGCGGACGGGCGATACTACGGCTTCACCTTAAATATAAGGAACGAGGCGCCCGACCTGCTGAACCAGGCAGCCATCACCGACGACACCGACCCCATGAACATCCGCATCGGCAACCCCGGCCTGCACTACGCCCTGCGCACGGACCTGGGCATCGAAGGCACGCTGAACCCGCAGAAGAACCGTTGGAAGAACCGCTACGACCTCGACTACGGCTTCACGCACCGGGCCATCGGCATGGGCCAGACCTACGACCGCCAGACGGGCATACGCACCTGGCGACCCACGAATGTCAACGGCAACTGGGACGCCCGCGCCAAGCACACCCTCGACTACTCCTTCGGCGACGGACGCAAGCACTCGGCCGGCCTGACCTCGGAACTGAGCTACCGCAACAGCGTAGATTTGATGCAGGACATCGTGCAGGAGGCAGAGGGGGACGAGGTTCAAGGTTCTTCGACAAGCGAAGCGGCAGAGCCGAGCGCAGCCTTCAAGAGCACCGTGCATACCACAACGCTCTCGCTGGCGCCAAGGGCCAAGTTCACCCTGGGGCGGCAGACGCTGAACCTGTCGGCCGACATCGCTTGGAACCGATACACCGGAGGGCGCGAGTCGTTCCAGGACATCTCGGCCTGGCAATACCGCCTGGGTGCCGAGGGCATCCTGCACCTGCCCTGGAAGTTCGACCTGACTACCGACCTCACCCTCTACGGCCGCACAGGCTATGCCGACGCCGCGCTCAATACGGCCGAGCTCGTCTGGAACGCCCGCCTGGCCCGCCCCATCCTGGGCGGCAAGGTGCTGCTCATGCTCGACGGCTTCGACATCCTGGGCCAGCTCTCCAACGTCACCCGCGTCATCAACGCACAGGGCCGCACCGAAACGTTCACCAACGTACTGCCCCGCTACGCCCTGCTGCACGTCATGTACAAGTTCAACAAGCAGCCCAAAAAGAAGAAGTAAGGGGCAGGAAATTGTTCCGCACGAGGAAAGAAATTCCCCCAGCCCCAGGAGTATTTTCCGTTCAAAGACCTGAAACGTACGTTCAAAGACCTGAAACTTGCGTTCAAGGACCTGAAACATACGTTCAAAGTCTTTGAACGGAAAATCAAACGGGCAGGAGAGACATTTACCCTTATCTAAAATAAGACACCCCCAGGGGCAGAAAGATTTCCATAAGATACAGGCGCCGGCCCGCCAACACAGTCTGCGAAGATTGGTTGGTGGGCTTATTTATCCCCAAACATGCATAAAAAGGCATTTCGTTGGCAAATATGCAGAAAAAGCAGGGCCGATATGCATATTTTTATACTATCCCTGCGGTTTATATGCAGAAAAGTTGTACCTTTGCAGCCGAGAACAAAGAGAAAGGAATATCGTATGCAAAGGCAAAACAAGAAGACGCGGCTGCAAGTGATACGCATGATAGTAAGCTCGCAGGCTCTGGAAAGCCAGGAGGAACTGCAGGTGGAGATGGACAAGGCAGGCTTCCCCTGCACGCAGACCACCCTGAGCCGCGACCTGAAGCAGCTGCGCATCAGCAAGGTGCGCTCGCGCGGCGGGCGCAACGTGTATGCCCTGCCACGCGAAGGGCAGTTCCAGCCCGTGCCCACTCACGAGGAGATAAAGCAGTCGCGCTGGTCGCTGGGCGAGAACGGCAGCCTGATGGTCATCCACACGCCGCCCGGCCACGCCAGCATGGTGGCCTACGACCTCGACGCCCTGCGCAGCCCCCTGCTGCTGGGCACCATTGCGGGCGACGACACCATCCTGGTAGTACTGGCTCCCGAAGCCGAACCGGCCGAGGTGAGGGCCCTCATCCGCGAGACCGTGCCGGGCCTGAAGCTAAAGGGCTGAGAAACATTTGCGCCCGACATCCCGAAGGGTGGCGCTTGCCGCTCGGCTCTGCCGCTTCGCTAGTCGAAGAACCCATAACCGATAAACTATAAACTATAACCTATAACCGATAACCCATAACCGATAATTGATAACCGATAAATGGAAGAAGAAATAAAGGTTTTGGTGGCCGACGAGAGCCACGAGAAGTATGTAGATACCATACTGAAGACCATAGCCGATGCGGCCAAGGACCGCGGAACGGGCATAGCCAAGCGTACGCATGAATACCTGGCTACCAAGATGAAGGAGGCCAAGGCCGTAATAGCCCTGTCGGGCGACCAGTTTGCCGGCTTCAGCTACATCGAGACGTGGGGCAACAAGCAGTACGTAACAACCAGCGGACTGATTGTTCACCCCAACTTCCGCCACCTGGGCATTGCCAAGCGCATCAAGGACATGACGTTCAGCCTGGCCCGCACGCGGTGGCCGCACGCCAAGATATTCTCGCTGACGAGCGGCAAGGCCGTAATGAAGATGAACACGGCCCTGGGCTACCAGCCCGTTACGTTCGATGACCTGACGGACGACGAGGCCTTCTGGCACGGCTGCGAGGGCTGCGTGAACTATCCCGTGCTGAAGGAGCGCAACCGCAAGTTCTGCATCTGCACGGCCATGCTCTTCGACCCCGAGGAGCACCTGCCCGCCAAGATTCCGCAGGAGGTGATAGAGCGGATAAGGAGGATAGAGAAGGGCGAGCCCACTCCCGCCCCCAGCAAGGAATAGAAGAATGAACAAGCTTGTCGAAGCAATCGGACGGCCTTTGTCCAACGCTTGGCTTGTCCAAAAACATATAACCTATAACCGATAAACGATAACCTAAGAATATGAACGAGAACCAGAAGAAGAAAGTGGTGGTGGCCTTCAGCGGAGGCCTGGACACCAGTTACAACGTAATGTACCTCAGCCGCGAGATGGGGTACGAGGTATATGCAGCCTGCGCCAACACAGGCGGTTTCAGCGCCGAGCAGCTGAAGACGAACGAGGAGAACGCCTACAAGCTGGGCGCCGTGAAGTACGTAACGCTCGACGTGCAGCAGGAGTACTACGAGAAGAGCCTCAGGTACATGGTCTTCGGCAACGTGCTCCGCAACAACTGCTACCCCATCAGCGTCTCCAGCGAGCGCATCTTCCAGGCAATGGCCATTGCCCGCTACGCCAAGGAGATAGGCGCACAGGCCATTGCCCACGGCTCAACGGGAGCCGGCAACGACCAGATAAGGTTCGACATGACCTTCCTGGTAATGGCGCCCGGCGTGGAAATCATCACCCTGACGCGCGACCGCAACCTCTCGCGACAGGAGGAGGTGGACTACCTGAACCAGCACGGCTTCAAGGCCGACTTTGCCAAGCTGAAGTACTCGTATAACGTAGGCATCTGGGGCACCAGCATCTGCGGCGGCGAGATACTCGACAGCCGGC
>CAMJQA010000009.1 GCA_946407895.1 uncultured Prevotellaceae bacterium | reverse complement strand
CATCGATGCCAACCGCGGCGATGCACAGAACGGATGGGACACCGACCAGTTCCCCATCGACAACTACGAGCTGACGCAGGCCATGCTGGAGATTATACGCAACGGCGGCTTCCAGGACGGCGGCACCAACTTCGATGCCAAGCTGCGCCGCAACAGCACCGACCCCGAGGACATCTTCATTGCCCACATCAGCGGTATGGATGCCCTGGCACGCGCTCTGGTGAATGCTGCCGACATCCTGGAGAACAGCGAGCTGCCCGCCATGAAGAAGGCCCGCTACGCCTCGTTCGACAGCGGCATAGGCAAGGACTTCGAGGACGGCAAACTCACCTTCGAGCAGATCTACGAGTACGGAAAGAAGGTGGGCGAGCCCAAGACCGTCAGCGGCAAGCAGGAGAAGTACGAGACCATCGTGGCCCTCTACGCCAAATGATGAAGCGATATTTCCTTTTTCTCCTGCCTCTGCTATTCGCCTGCTGCAAGGAGAGTGTAGACACCTCTACTCGCTATGTCTTCAGCGAGAACACGATAGTAAGCTATATGCAGAATCATGCCGACGTCTATGGCCAGTACCTGGACCTGCTGGGGAGGGTGCCGGTGAGCAAGGTCAGCAAGACTACCGTGAAGCAACTCCTCACAGCGCGCGGACACTATACCGTCTTTGCACCGACCAACGAGGCCATCGCCGGCTACCTGGTTCACCTGGTGGACACCGGGCTCATTGACCGTCCGTCGTGGGATGCCTTCACCGACAGCCTGGTGCTCGACTCCATACGGCGCGTCATCGTGCACAACTCAGTCATCGACAGCGGCGACCTGGGCGAGGCCTACTTCACCTACGACCTGCCCACCGTTGATGGAGGCGAAATCGGAACGGTCAACATGCTCGACCACAAGCTCAGCGTCTATTGGCACGGGTCGGAGGACAGCCTCTGCATCAATGCCGATTGCCATGTGAACGTCAGGAACCGCGACATATCCCTGCTGAATGGTGTAATCCACCAGATAGAAAAAGTCATAGCGCCTGCCGACATCACGGCCGCTTCATACCTGCAGGATGTCATCGACGAGAAGAGGGAGGGCTTCCTCGTAATGGCCCGTGCCATCCAGGCCTGCGGGCTGATGGACACCCTGCGCGCCGTGCGCGACGAAGTGTATGAGACGCTCTTCCAGACGGGGAAGATAGAACCCTATCTCGACTGCAACCCGGCCGGCATGGGAAACTATATCGCCTACACGCCGCGCCACCGCCTCTACGGCTATACCATCTTTGCCGAGAGCGACGACTTCTGGCGCAGCCAGGGATTGGAACCCACCGACCCCGACCTCATCCCCAAGCTGCAGCAGTGGGTACTGGACAATGAACAGTATGCCACCGACGACCAGTTCGAGACCGACGAGAACTACAGCAGCCCCCATAACCTGCTCTATCAGTGGACCACCTATCACATACTGCCTGTCCGGCTTACGGCCGACCGCCTGGTCATTCACCACAACGAGGCAGGCTACCGCCTGAACGCTCCCGGACAGCTGGGCAATCCCGTCACCGACTACCAGATAACGATGGGCAAGCGCCGCCTGATGAAGCTCTACGAGAGCAAGCACAGCGGCGGCGTGCGCCTGAACCGCTTCCCCATTCTGGACACCAGGCGCCAGGGCACCGGCGACGAGATAGGGTGCGATGAGGGCAAGGAGGGCAACCTTGTGAACCGCGAACCCGAAAAGGCCGTGCTGACCGATATGGTGAACTGCTGCCTGTACACCCTCGACGAACCGCTCTCCTACAACGACCAGGTGCGCGCTGGCCTCCTGAGGGAACGCATCCGCTTCGATGCAACGATTATGTGGCCCGAGATGACCAACTCCGACATCCGGAAGAAGCCGCTCACCCACTCCAATGTCAACAACGAGCAGTTTGCCTATATCATGCCGCGCAGCCAGTACCCCTACCTGGAGGACCTCTGGCTCAGCGACGACTGCCATTTCCGCTACACCAACTTCTGGGGCGGCAGTGCCAACAACCTCTATGCCGATGAGATTCTATGCACGGGACGCTTCGAGATTATGTTCAAGCTGCCGCCCGTGCCCCGCCGCGGCATCTATGAACTGCGCTATGTCTGCCTGTCGCAGGCTTCCCGTTCCATAGCCCAGATCTATTTCGGCGACGACCCCGACCGTCTGCCCGTAGCCGGCATACCCTTCGACTTCTCGGCCGAAATCACAGCCCGGCACATAGGTGCCGAGCCCGACACCGACGACGACGACTACAATGCCGAGAAGGACAAGCAGCTACGTGCCAAGGGCTATATGAAGGGCGGAAAGGCCGTCTGCAGCGGCGGAAACATCAGCTCTTCATCGCGCTATGATGTCCGCTGCTATCGCCGCATCATGACCACTCAGTACATGGACCCCGACAAGGAATACTACCTGAAGGCCAAGACCGTGCTCGACACCGACCAGAAGGAGTTCTTCCTTGACTACCTGGAGCTCTGCCCCAAGGAGGTCTATGACAATCCCGAGAATCCCGAGGATATTTGGTAACCTCCCTTTCCCTCTCCCCCCTTTTTACCTACTACTGCTAGATACGGACAAGTATGGACAGCAGCGGGGAGAAAGGGGGGAGACTCTGGTAATAAAGGAATAAGAAAGACTCGCCAGCAGATATAGAAATAAGGCGCAGTTACGGCTATGCCGCTTCGCTTGTCGAAGTAATCGGACGGCCTTTGGCCTACGCTTGGCTTGTCCAAGAACCCGATACAGAGCTGCGCCTGAGAAAGTGAGATATTTGGTTTTGAAGACTTGCGCTCGGCTTTGCCGCTTGCTACCGAAGGGACGCAAGAACGATGAAAAAAGACGCCCTTATTCTGATTGCATCCCTGTGGATGCTGGCGAGCTGCTCCGAGCAGAAGAGCTTGAGCCACCTGCCCGAACTGCCTTCCATCCCCGAAGTTCCCGAGCCGCTGCCGCAGGGAAGCGTGAAGATGACGCCCCTGAGCGAGTTCCCCGAGGTGCAGCTGGACATACCCATTGCGGAGGGGCCCTTCCAGCCCTCCTGGGAGAGCATAGAAGAGAACTATCCCGGCATTCCCCAGTGGCTGCGCGATGCGAAGGTGGGCATCTGGGTATGCTTCGGGCCTCAGTCGGCCGGAGAGAGCGGCGACTGGTACGCCCGCCATCTCTATATGGACGATAATTCCCGGGGGGCCTATCAGAACCACCTGCGGCTGTTCGGACACCCCTCGGAGGTGGGATACAAGGATGTGCTCAGGACCTGGAACCCCGGCAAGCTGGACCCTGCCCGCCTGACGAAGCTCTACAAGAAGGCCGGTGCCCGCTTCCTGATGATTATGGGAGTCCACCACGACAACTTCGACCTTTGGGACTCGCACTACCAGCCCTGGAACTCGAAGAACATAGGTCCGGAGCGCGACCTGCTGGGCGAGTGGTCCAAGGCTTGCCACAAGGCGGGGATGCGCTTCGGCGTAACCTTCCACCACGAATATACCTGGTGGTGGTGGCAGTCGGCCTTCGGATGCGACTCGAAGGGTCCCAAGGCCGGTGTGCCATACGACGGCCACCTGACCCTGGAGGACGGAAAGGGAAAGTGGTGGGAAGGCTACGACCCGCGCCAACTGTACACGATAGACCTGCGCGAGTACAAGACGGTAGGCACGCAGCTGCTGCCCGAGTCGGGCGTCTTCGGGCGACATCTGGACTATGCCCGCTGGTACGCCACGCAATGGGCCCTGCGCATGATGGATGTGACCTCGCGCTACGACCCCGACTTCATCTATACCGACGGCACAGACCAGGGTCCCTTCTCGGGTTCCGGCACGGGAGCCGGATATAGGTGCAACGCCATGCCCATCGTGATGGCCGACTTCTACAACCGCACCCTGAAGAAGCGCGGACGGGTGGACAGTTTCAGCATCGTAAAGTTCCGCCGCCCCACAAACGGGACGGTCAACACGGCCGAGTTCGGATTCCCCGACGACATAGACACCACGCAGACCTGGATACGCGAGACACCGGTGGGCGACTGGTACTACCGGCCCGGATTCGTCTATGACGCAGGCAGCATGGAACGGTTCATCATAGAGTCGGTATGCCGCGACGGCTGCGTGGCCCTGAACATACCTATCTGCCCCGACGGATCGCTTGAAGCGGCCTGCGAAGAGATGCTGGAGGAGGTAGGAAAATGGATGGAGGTGAACGGCCAGGGCATATACGGCAGCCGCGCCTGGCAGATACCGGCCGAGGGCATTGCCGACGAGAGCGGCCGCCCGCGCAAGTTCCCCGCCGGCGCCCTGGGGCAGATGCAGAAGGACTTCCCCTTCACGCCCCAGGACATCCGATTCACCCAGGGAAAGGATGGCAAGATCTATGCCTTTTGCATGAAGTCGCCCGAGCCGGGCCAGACGGTGAGCATACGCTCGCTGGGCCGCAACGAAGGACGTATGGGAGAGATACGCCGGGTGAAGATGCTGGGAACGAAGGGCGACCTGAAGTGGCAGCAGACCGACGAGGCCCTGGAGATTACCTGCCCCGGGGAGATTCCCTTCCAGACGGCTGTGACCTTCCAGATAGAATAAAGGTTCAAATGCCCTTCGGGCGTTCAAGGTTCAAGGTTCAAGAGCCCTTCGGGCGTTCAAGGTTCAAAACCCACCCCCTTGAACCTTGAACTTTTTAAACGCCTTTCGGGCTACTTCATGCGGAACTCCAGCGTGCCGCCAGCCATGATCTGCTGGTGAGTGAGCTTGAGGTCAGAGAGTGCCTTTCCGTTGAGCTTGACACTCTTTAACCGGATGCGCTGAGCCGTCTTGTTAGGTGCAGAGATGGTGAAGTCCTTACCACCGGAGAGGTGAAGCGTGGCGCGGGTGAACAGAGGCGTTCCGATAACATACTCTGCCGCACCGGCATTGAAGGGATAGAATCCGAGCGACGAGAAGATATACCAGGCCGACATCTGCCCACAGTCGTCATTCCCTGCATAGCCGCAGGGAGTGGCATTGTAGAAGGTAGAGCGCACCTGTTCCACCAGCTCCTGCGTACGTTCGGGCCGGCCCGCGAAGTTATAGAGATAGACCGTGTGGTGGCTTGGCTCGTTTCCGTGGGCATACTGCCCGATGAAACCGCTGGCATTGCCATTAATCTCGCCACTGGTAGCGGTGAGCGAGAAGTTCTCATCGAGCTTGGCAAGAAATGCCTTCTGCCCTCCTAAAAGGTCGATGAGCCCCTGCGGATTCTGGGGCACGAACCACATATACTGCCAGGCATTGCCCTCGATGAAGCAGGGCTGCTCGTAGCTGAGGGGGTCGAAGGGCTCTATCCACTGCCCCTTCTCATCCTTGGGACGGAAGAAGCCTGTAGAAGAGTCGAACAGATTGCGATAGTATTCACTGCGTTGGATGAACCGCTTGTAGTCCTCCTCCCTGCCCAACTTCTTAGCCACGGCGGCCACGCACCAGTCATCGAAGGCCTGCTCCATGGTAATGCTTACGCTGGTATTCTGGAGCGTCTGGGGCATGTAGCCATACTTCTCCCATACCTCGAAGGGGGAATTAAGATGGCTGCGCGTACTACTTTCGTACATGGCACGATAGGCTTCCTCCACATCTATTCCAGGCAATTCGGCAAGAATAGCATCGGAGAGCACGGGTATGGCATGATTGCCTATCATGCAGTAGTTGTCCTGTCCCCACAGGTCCCAGATGGGCAAATAGCCGTACGTCTTATGATGGAGAACCATGTCGCGCACAAACTGAGCCGCCACATCTGGAGCAATAAGCGTGTAGAGCGGGTGAGCGGCGCGGAAGGTGTCCCACAGGCTGAATGTGCTGTGATACGTCTGGCCCTGGGGCATCTGCTTTATTTCGAAATTCGTGTCCATATAGCGCCCGTCAACATCGCTCATCGTATTGGGCTGCATCAGGACGTGGTAGAGACCGGTATAGAAGATGGTCTTCTGGTCATCCGTTCCCTCAATGTCAATACGGGCCAGTTCCTTTTGCCAGGCATCATGCGCCGCCTGAGTATAGTAGGCAAAGTTCCAGCTCTGTGCCTCAGCCTGCATGTTCTTCTCAGCTCCCAGAATATCCACCGGTGAGATGGCCACCTTAATCATGAGTTCCTGTCCCTCCTTTTCATCGAACTGAAGGGCAGCACGCAGTGCGCGTCCGTTTACCACATCACTCTGTCCGACGCTCCGCCGCCCATCCATAAGCAGCCGGCCCTGAATAGGGCGGGAGAATTCAGCCCGGAAATATACCTTCCTGAGTTTGGCCCAGCCTGTAATAACGCGGAAGCCCTCGATAGTGCGATCGTCTACCTGACGTATCTGGCTTTGGATAATCTGGTATGCGCGGCGGCCAGTATAGTAAGCATCGCCGCGGAACGTGCTGCGGTCCAGGTCGAGAACGACCGTCTGCGTCTTTCCTGCAGGGAAGGTGTAGCGGTGAATGCCCGTTCGCGTAGTGGCTGAAAGTTCCACTTTTACGTCGCTCTCCTTCAAGTGAACCCAGTAATAACCGGGCCTGGCACCTTCTGCAGCATGAGAAAAGCCTTGCCCGAAATTCCCTTCGGCCAACTGCTTGGGTTCCACGGGCCATGAGACGGGCATCAGGCTGACGTCGATGAGGTCCGTGCATCCCGTACCACTGAGGTGTGTATGGGTGAAACCGAAAATGCTGTCGCGGTCGTAGTCGTAGCCGCAACAGGGATCCCACGTCACGTAATTCTCGGTTTCGGGACTTAACTGAACCATGCCCTGAGGCATTGTGGCTCCGGGGAAAGTGCTACCGCTCAGCGCACCCGTCTCGTCTGTTTGGGTTCCGATGAAAGGGTTTACGAACGAGGTATAGTCTTCAGCCCAGAGGCCTACTGTCATTGCGCCCATCAACAGGGCCAAGAGAATCGTTTTTTTCATTTATTGAAATTATTATAAAATTATATTCATTTATAGGAGCCTGTATTTGCTACCGTTCAGCATTTTGACTACACCCTTCATCTCAAGCGTAAAAAGGAGGCTGCTGAGTGTGCCGATGGGAATGTTCGTGTTTACAGACAATATATTGATGGGCATATCGTCAACGTTCTGCAAGGTACGCACAATCATTTGCTCCTGTTCGTTCAGTTCGGGGAAGAATTCTTGCTGGACGCCCTTTGCAAGCTGTTCCTGGCGTGCCTGTGCCGTTTCCCAGCCCATCGTCTCCACAAAGGCTTCTGCGCTGGTGATGAGCGCAGCATGGTTTTGCCGAATGAGGTTATTGCATCCCTCGGAATAGACATCCGAACAACGACCGGGAAAGGCAAATACATCGCGATGATAGGTCTCTGCAAGGTCGGCCGTAATGAGTGAACCGCCCTTTGCTGCACTTTCTACCACTACCGTCG
Source organism: uncultured Prevotellaceae bacterium (assembly GCA_946407895.1). Taxonomy (GTDB): domain Bacteria; phylum Bacteroidota; class Bacteroidia; order Bacteroidales; family Bacteroidaceae; genus Physcousia. The sequence continues at coordinate 59,576 of CAMJQA010000009.1, read as the reverse complement.
CATCGCTTATGCCGGCTACGATACGATTGCGCTGTACAAAATTCTTCTTGTCGGGATTCGTGCGGCTCATGAACTCCGTCAGTAGGCCGCCTTGGGAAACCATTTTTACTGCCGTATCACGATGATGCCTGGGATAGATCTGGTCGAGTCCGTGAGCCAGGACAGCCAAAGTGGGCATACCATTCTGCAAGGCAGCCCTGTGGCAATTTATATCTACGCCGTAAGCCAGTCCGCTCACGATAACCGTGTCGGGGCAAAGACTTTTCAATTCCTTTATGAACTGGCGGCAGATATCTTTGCCATATTCGGTAATCTTTCGCGTGCCCACCATGCTGAGAATATGCCGTGCGTTGAGGTCTGTTGTGCCCCGGTAGTAAATAATCAGTGGTGCATCGGGACATTCGCGCAGCCTGGCAGGATAAGCTTCGTCATTGTAGTGGATACATTGTACGCGTCCCGACTGGGCAAAGGCCAATTCCTCCTCAGCTCGGGGGATGTGAATGTCCATCAAAGCCAAGGCTTCTGCCATTCGGGGGTGGGCATCGGGCAGTACATCGCAAATGTCTCTGCGATGCTCAAAGATAGCCGTCGCACTTCCCAACGTCTCCAACAAGATGTGCTGGTGTGTCAGGTTTAGCGACGGGACACGTGAAAGTGCCATCGTATAGATAAGTTCTTGCTCTGTCATTCGGAATCTGTTTGTAATTTTGCTGATTCTGTCTCGGCCAAATCATCCAATATGGGCACCGTGCTTAATACCCCATTCACCAGGCATACGATCTCCACTTGGCTGCGCATGGCCAGCTTCTCGTCGGGCAGACGGAAGATATCCTGGTAGAAGACGTACTTCACACCGTCCTTTTTTACCCTGAGCCTGCTGGCAAACTCGTTTCCGCTGGTCAGTGGCGTCTTGAACTGCATGGTCAGGCAGGCTACCACTGCATCTATACCTTGTTTGTGCAACTCAGAAAAACTAATCCCCCTGGAAAGCAGGAATTCATGGCGCGTATGCTCGGTATAGTGCTGATAATTGGCATTGTTGACAATACCCTGTAAGTCGCACTCATAATCGCGCACTTTCATCTTTAACTCATAGGTGTATGGCATCATAACCAGAATCTCCTTATTCTATTATTTCATTCCCATTCAGCTTTCTTCAGATATTCATATCCGAATCGGCAGCGAAGGCAGTCGTGTCGGTCGCAGTATTTGCTCTTCAGTTGAATCAGGGCCTGACTGTCAGCCGCATGTTTTACTATCAGTCCGCAGGCTTCCCACTGGCGGAGTATATAATTATTCTCGGCAGGCAGCTGCTGCAGCAGTTCTATCGCCTGTTCCATCAGTCCCTGTTCATGGAAGTGCATGCCATAGGCGTAGAGCAAGGGCACAACCGTATTGACAATAATCAGATTGCGGCTGAGCCTTGAGGTACCTTCCGTAGTGAGCACCTTTTGCAGTGCTTTTACGTCCTTTGCTTCAAGCAACGCACTCATTTGTGCCTGGCCGCTCTGGTAGAGGCGAGCTAACTGTAGAATACGGATATGCGGGAAATTCTGAGGCCGCGTACGCATATACTTCCAGTCTTCCGCCAGCATGGGTTCCGGCAACTGAAACTTATGGCGCAGGTAGTTGAACTCCTGCTGCATCTTCAACTCTGCCTCCTCGCCATTGTCAGAACCCATCTCACCAATAAGTCCGGCCATTCCCAGAAAAATGGCTTTAATCTGAAACAGATTATCTCGGTGTTTTCCCACAGCCATTAAGGGAATCCGCTTTGCCCATCGTTCGAAAGCATCTCCATTCAGCCCGAATCCGAAATTACGGGCCAATGTCACGAACGTTGCCTGCTCCCAGTCTCCCTGCGTGCTCTCAACCCTCTCCCTTATCTTTTCCGCCCTTTCTGTAAGGCGCTCAGCCAGCAGGGCATCCATCCACCCATGAACCTTCATAACATCAAGAGAGGGTATCATGCGATGGCAGCGGGGATAATCGTCAGTTTCACACAACTCCTGATAATGCATAGATATCTTAGGGGGGATGGCCATTTGCAGCTGTGCCGGGTGAGAGCCGTCCTCTGTCACTACCTCACAATCGGCATTTTCAACAACATGCAAAACGGTGTTATTATACCGTGCATCTTGCTCATGTCCGTGGCGAAACCAGTCGCTGCTCTTTAAATGAATCTCCACACTGCCCGCCCACAATGTGCCGTCCAACTTTATCTTGGCATTGAAAAAATCAGGTCCTTGGTTGGAATTGTGCATACCAACATCAATTATTTCCACCTCTCTTCCATCTGTCGTATTCAGTGCTGTGAGAGTTAAAATCCGATGTTTCCAGAGATAATGTAGCAGCTTTTCCATACCATTTGGACGTAATAACTTATAATTTTGAAACAAAAATACTGAATTCTGGCTTAAAATCAGTACTTTTGTGGCGAAAAAAATGAGATAAAATGAAAATTGCGCTTATCGGATACGGTAAAATGGGCCGTATGATAGAAGAAATAGCTCTGAGCAGAGGGCATCAGATAGTGTGCATCATTGACATTGACAACCAGCAGGACTTTGACAGTGCCGCGTTTGAAAGTGCCGATGTTGCCATTGAGTTTACGGCCCCCCATGTAGCTTATGATAATTACTTGAAGGCCTTTGCACACCATGTAAAGGTTGTAAGTGGCAGTACGGGATGGATTCCTCAGCATGGTGAGGAAGTGAAGCGTCTGTGTACAGAAGAGGGGCAAACCCTTTTCTGGAGTAGCAACTTCAGTCTTGGCGTTACAATCTTTCGTGCTGTAAACCGGTATCTGGCTCATATCATGAACCAGTTTGAGGTTTACACGCCAACAATTGAAGAGGTACACCATATACACAAACTGGACCATCCCAGTGGAACGGGCATTACACTTGCCGAGGAACTGGTGGCCGAAGTGGACAGGCTGGACGGGTGGCAGTTCGGACTGTTGACTAACCCTGACGGGAAGCAGGAAGGCACAACCGAAGTTGCGGCAAACAAGGTTCGCGTGGACAGCATCAGACGCGACGAAGTGCCCGGCATACACAGTATAACATGGGACAGCCCTGCCGATGAAATAACAATTACACATAATGCTCATAACCGAAGGGGATTTGCCTTAGGCGCTGTGCTGGCCGCTGAATACACGGCCTCTCACACCGGATTGCTGACTATGAGCGACCTCTTCAAGTTCTGAGGCGCCACGACACTTCATCCATATCTCCATAAATAACCCGAAAAATATTATACATAATGAAGAAAGAGAAAGATCAGCCCACGGCAAAAGACTGGGCAAAGGTAATAATCGTCATCCTCCTATACCTGGCCTTCCTTTATTGGTTAGGCAGCTGGTGGGGCCTCGTTGTCGTACCCTTCATCTTTGATGCCTACATCACTCATATCATCCCCTGGACCTGGTGGAAGGAAGTTGAAAACCCCATTGTGCGCACCGTGATGAGCTGGGTGGATGCCATCGTTTTTGCCCTGGTGGCCGTATATTTCGTAAACATATACTTCTTTCAGAACTACACTATCCCCAGCAGTTCGCTCGAGAAGAGCCTGCTTGTGGGCGACTATCTGTTTGTAAGCAAGATGAGCTACGGTCCCCGCGTTCCGCAGACTCCGCTTCACATGCCCCTGTGCCAGCATACGCTACCCGGGGGTGGAAAGAGCTATCTGGAATGGATTAAGTGGGACTACAAGCGCGTAACGCCCAAACCCGTCAAGCTGAACGATATTGTAGTCTTCAACTACCCGGCCGGTGACAGTATAACGACACTGAACTACCAAACCGAGTACTACTCGTTATGCTATGGCATCGGGCGGCAGCTCTATCAGCAGGAGGCTGGTAGCCTGCCGCGAATGGACACCCTGGCGACCATCGAACAGAGGAAAATCTTCCAGGCGTACTATAACCTGGGACGCCAATACATACAACTCTCGCCACAGGAGTTCGGACGGATAGACTCGCGCCCCGTTGACCGAAGGGAGAATTATGTGAAACGCTGCGTGGGACTGCCCGGCCAGACACTGCAGATACGCGACCGCGTAATCTACCTGGATGGTGAGATTAACCCCGATGCACACGAAGTGCAGTTCAACTATAGGGTGGAGCTGCTCGTTAGCATGCTGCCCGATGAGCTGGTTCGTTCGCTGGGCATCACAGGCGAAGACCTGAGTGACCTCTACCAAACGGGAATCCTGCCGCTCACCGCTACGGCTCGCACAGCACTTGAGGCCCGAAAAGACCTTGTGGGCAGCATCACTCCCATTGTGAACAAAGAGACAGACAGCCTCTATCCGCTGAACGGATATACGGGCTGGACATGTGATAATTACGGCCCCATCTGGATTCCAAAGAAGGGTGAGAAGATACAGCTCACACTGGAGAACCTGCCCATCTACGAACGCCCCATTCGCATATACGAAGGCAACGATCTGACTGTGACGCCAGAAGGCAAGATTATCATTAACGGACAGGAAACAAACGAGTACACCTTCCGGATGGACTACTACTGGATGCAAGGCGATAACCGACACAATAGTGCAGACAGCCGCTTCTGGGGCTTCGTGCCGGAAGACCATATCGTGGGTAAGCCTATTATGATATGGCTCAGCACCGACAAGGACCGTGGATGGTTTAACGGTCATATCCGTTGGAGCCGCCTGTTCCGTTTTGTTGACAGCATGAAATGAGGTCGCTCCGTTCCCTGTTCTGCCTTTTACTGTGTTCTATCGCCTTGGTGATGATACTCAGAACGTGTGCCTTCGCTGTTCTGACCATTCCCCAGGACGGTGAGGCTCCCGTACTGTTACAGGGCGACAGGGTTCTGGTGAACAAATGGGCTTACGGACTGCGCCGCCCCTATAGCCAGTGGGGTGGATACCTGCGCTACCGCTCGCGAAAGGCCAGGCGTGGTGACTGGCTGGCTTTTAACTGTCCGGCCGTACAGCCGGGTGCATTGCCAGATACCAGTAACCTGTGCGTAGGCCGGATTCTTGCTTGCCCTGGCGACACTATTTGGATGGGTAGCCAGGGGCGTGTAAGTGCCTCGCGTAATTATCAGCGCGGATGCATCTGGCCCGTTATCATTCCTGCGCGGGGAACTCACATTCACGTCACGTCATGGACGGCTCCACTATATGCGCTGACCATCCAACGGCACGAGGGCACAGACGTTTCCATCGTTCGTGACTCCCTTTCCATTGATGACCATCTCATTGACTATTTCCGTTTCCAGAAAGACTATTACTGGGTTGTCTCCGGCAATGAGGACAATTTCTTTGACAGCCGCACTTTCGGCTTCGTCCCTGCTGAATTCATTATGGGAAAGGCTACGGCCATCCTGTATTCTTTTGATGCACAACAATCCTGGTCTAAGCGATGGCGGCGGGAAAGGACATTTAGGAGATTATAGACTGGCCGCATCGTTTTATTAGGTTTTGTTCATTAGCTGCTCATGATATTTCCGTCTTCCTACCTCCCCCCTGTTTCCTACCTTCGCGCCATGAAACGTGCCGATGAGGCCTATCTGGAGGTGTGCGAATATTATATAAAGCAAACCATCAGAAACCGTTGCTGGATAGATAGTCCGCAAGGTCCGCTTTCACTTAGCGTTCCAGTACAGAAGACTGAGGGTAAAGTGGCTATGCGCGATGTACGCATAAGTGACCACGGCAACTGGCGCCACCAGCATTGGACTGCGCTGATGAGCAGTTACGGACAATCTCCTTTCTACGAGTTCTATGCCGATGATTTTGCCCCGTTTTATGAAAAGAAATGGGTCTTTTTGGCCGACTTCAATGAGGACCTGCTCCGGCTTGTCTGCCAGCTGATGGATATAGAGGTTGCCTGGCAGCGTACAACGTCGTATAGCAATCGGCATGATTGGTATATGCCTTCAGACGAACCGGTAAGAACCTATTATCAATCCTTCTCTTCCCGGCACGGCTTCCTGCCCGATTTGAGCTGTATTGACCTTCTCTTTAACATGGGGCCGGAATCGGTCTTTTATCTGTAGTGGACGGCAAGCACAAAGGAGACGATGGAATATGATGAACGGTAAAGTCCACATACTGAAAAGTGATGCTGAGGCGCCACAACGCTTCACCTATCCTTTTTGCTACAGGCCGCATCCTCTGTGTCTTGCCGCAGCAGGGGAAGTGCGCCGCTACCTAAGCAGCCGCCCCGAGTGGCAGCAGGAACTGGCAAGGGGCAAAATGCTGGGCGTGCTGGTTGTACAGGAGGGTGAGTCGAGGGGATTCCTGTCGGCATTCTCGGGGACCTTGGACGGTAAGACACAGCATGAGTATTTTGTACCTCCTGTTTATGACTTAATGGAACCGGGATGTCATTTTCAGCAGGAACAGGAACGTATATCGGCCATTAACCATCAGATAGAAGAACTGAGAGGCAGAATCGTCCCTAACAGCATAGCTGCCGAAGCAAAGCATGCAATCCGCATAGCCCGCGAACGTATGCAGCAAGCCAAGACGCAACGCGATGCCTTGCGAAGCGCTTTCTCAGATGATGAACTGAAAGCGCACCAGCCTGACTTTATCCGCCAAAGCCAGTTCCTAAAAGCCGAACTGAAACGCACAAAAGAGTTCTGGGCACAAAAAGTGCAGGAGGCAGAAAAGCCAAATGAGGCATTACGCCAGCAGATAGAACTTTTGCAGTCCGAACGTCAATTGCGCAGCCATGCGCTTCAGCAATGGCTCTTCGACCAAATAAACTTCCTCAATGCAAAGGGCGAGCGTAAGGGCGTGCGCGACATCTTTGGGCATGTAGTTCCCCCAAGCGGAGCTGGTGACTGTTGCGGTCCCAAACTTTTGCAGTATGCTTATAAACATAATCTGCGCCCCCTTTGTATGGCTGAATTTTGGGTGGGTGCCTCTCCCCGCGATGAGATACGAACCGATGGAAACTTTTATCCGGCCTGTCGTAGCAAATGCCTGCCCATTCTTACCTTTATGATGGAAGGCCTGCAGGTTGATGACAATCCGCTGCAACAATATGAAGAAGCCCTGGAGGCAAAGCTCCGCATCATCTATCAGGGCAGTGACTATATCATCGTCAGTAAGCCCTCTGGCATGCTCTCTGTTCCTGGGCGTAACGGTATTCCCAGTGTTCTCTCAGTGATAAAAACGCGGTATCCCCAGGCCTCTGGCCCTATGATTGTCCATCGGTTGGACATGGACACCAGCGGTCTGATGGCTATCACATTCACCGATGAGGCCTATCATCGCATGCAGAATCTGTTTGCAAGGCATCAGGTTGAGAAAACGTATTTGGCCCTCCTCCAGAACCCCATGCAGGAGGGACAGGAGGGCACAATCAGCCTCCCCCTCTCTCCCGACTATGCCGACCGTCCACGCCAGCGAGTTGATTACGAACGCGGGCATCGTGCCATAACCCACTACCGCGTATTGCGCAACATAGGCGGACATGCCTTGGTGGCTATGCAGCCAGAGACGGGGCGTACTCACCAGCTGCGCGTGCATTGTGCACATATCCAAGGTCTCAACAACCCTATCGTCGGTGATCGTCTTTATGGTACACCCGACAAGCGGCTTATGTTACATGCCTGGCGCCTGTGCCTGATGGGAATGACATTTCAAGACGATTGGCAAGAACTATGAACTTTCAAAAAAAGGAAAAAGAGGATGAAATACAAGTTAGATGTTCACACTCATTCAGTGGCCAGCGGTCATGCCTACAGCACCATTGAAGAAATGGCTCGCTTTGCAGCTCAGAAAGGGCTGGAGATACTGGGCATTACGGAGCATGCTCCTGGTATTCCTGGTACTTGCGACCCCATATATTTTCGTAATCTCCACGTTGTGCCCCGACAGTTGTTTGGGGTCCGCCTCCTGTTGGGAGCCGAACTGAACATCCTGGATGTAAACGGCACACTCGACCTTGATGAGCACTATTACCGTATGCTCGATCTTCGCATTGCCGGCATACACAGCCTTTGTTGGCACGGAGGCACAAGGGAGCAGAATACGGCAGGCGTGGTGGCGGCCATTCGCAATCCCTGGACTCATATCATCAGTCATCCTGGTGACGGCACGGCTCTGTTGGACTTCCTGCCCATCGTCCTGGCGTCGAAAGAGTGCCATACACTTCTGGAAATCAATAACTCGAGCCTGAACCCGGTTCGCCATAAAGAAGCGGCGCGAGACAATAACCTGGAAATCTTGCGGCTGTGCCGCCAATATGAGGTGCCGGTCATACTGGGTTCCGACGCCCATATCTCTTATTCTATTGCCAACTACGACTTTATCCTGCCTCTACTGAATGAGGCAGAGTTCCCTCAAGGTCTGATTCTTAACGACAAGCCTCAGGAGTTTCTTGATTATCTCTCTCTGTAAGTGGCCCCTGGTGCCTTATAATTGGAGTACACTGAATATCTGGTCAGAAGCGCCAGCGTTGGATTCAATATAGGACTTGCAGATCTTGCCACGCGTCTGCCGCAAGTTGCTGTTCTCCAATAGATGATCCATCACGGCATTAAAGAGGGTGCCGCCCGTCACTTCAAAACAGCCTCCCATCCGCAACAGGTCTTGTGCCTCGCGGAACCCTTTGTTATTAGGGCCAATCAGTACGGGAATTCCATATATGGCAGCTTCGGGCACATTATGAATGCCCACACCGAAACCGCCGCCAACGTAGGCTACCTGTCCGTAGCGGTAGATGCTGCTCAAAAGTCCGTAGCAGTTAACAATCAGGCAGTCGGCTTTCTCCACATTCTCTTCGTTTGCATCTGTATAGCGCAGGCAGGGCCGCTGCAATTTGCTCTCTATATGGCGCAGATGCTCTTCGCTAATCACATGGGGGGCCAGAATCAGCTTCATGCCGGGATGCGTATTGAAATAGGGGATTATAAGGTCTTCGTCGGGTGCCCAGCTGCTTCCTGCCACCAGTGTTATTTTGTTTTTGTCAGTAAACCGTTCCACTAAAGGCAGCTGACGGGCTTGGCGTGCGATGTCTATTACGCGGTCGAAACGTGTGTCGCCGACTACCGTAACGTTATTGCAAATACCTTTTGTGCCCAGCAGTCGTGCCGACTCTTCATCCTGCACGAAGAAGTGGGTCACCAGCTTCAGCACATGAGCATAGGCCCACCCATACCACCGGAAGAATATTTTGTTCTTGCGGAAGATACTGCTGACGCTATAGACCGGAATATTCTTGTGATAACAGGCCACTATGAAGTTCAGCCAGAACTCATACTTGATGAAGAAGGCCATCTCGGGGTGTACCAGGCGGAAGAAGCTTAGCACATTGCCCGGCGTGTCCATTGGCAGATAGCAAATGACGTCGGCTCCCTGATAGTCCTTCCTTACTTCGTAACCCGAGGGAGAGAAGAAAGTCAGTAGAATCTTGAACTCGGGATGCTGCTCGCGGAAACGTTCCATCAGGGGGCGTCCCTGCTCAAACTCGCCCAGGGATGCTGCATGGAACCATACATATCGTGCCTGCGGGTCAATCTGATGATGCAGGATACGAAACGTGTTCAGCCGGCCTTTCACCATGGCCCGCGCCTTCTTGTGGAAGGGGGATACCAGGATGATGCCCAGCATATATAAGTAAATAGCCAGGGAGTATATCATCAGCCCAAAGTATCTATGGCAAACTGCATGCGGCGCAGCGTCTCTTCTTTACCCAGGAATGCAGACAACTCATACATGTCGGGGCCCTGTCCTGCTCCGACCAAACAAATGCGCCAGGCATTCCATGGACGCAATCCGCTCTGTTCAACCCAAGGATCTACAATAGCCTTCTGACCCTCCACGGAGAAGTCCTCTACGCGCTGCAGTACCTCCATGAAGCTGCGTATCTCCTGGGCTGTTGTTTCCTTCCAGTTCTTCCGGATGAACTTGTCCTCGCGGTCGAATTCATTTGGCGCCACAAAGAAGAAGCGGGTGAGGGGCCACAGGTCTGACACGAAACTGACGTTGCGTTTTTTCTTGTTGCCCTCACTGTCGGTGTATTCTATTACCTTCAGCTTCATCATGCGCACCACTTCGGCTTCCTTTTCCGGTGTACTTTGTATGTTGTTTGCCTGCAACAGGCGGTCGAATTCAGGAACCCATGCCTCATCGGGTTGCTGTATGAGGTACTGATGATTGAACCATGCCGCCTTGATGTAGTCAAAACGGGCACCGTTGCGCGAGCATTTGCTCAGGTCAAAAAGCTGGATCAGCTCATCCATCGAGAGCAGCTCGCTGTGGTCGTTGCCGGGATTCCAACCCAATAGGGCCAGGAAGTTCACCACAGCCTGCGGCAGGTAGCCCTTCTCGCGATAGCCGCTGCTTACCTCGCCACTCTTGGGATCATGCCATTCCAGTGGGAATACGGGGAACCCCAGCTTATCACCGTCGCGTTTACTCAGTTTGCCGTTACCCACGGGCTTCAGCAGCAGCGGCAGGTGGGCAAAACGTGGCATGCTGTCAGTCCACTCAAAGGCCTCGTAGAGCAACACGTGCAACGGAGCACTGGGTAGCCACTCCTCGCCACGTATAACGTGCGACACCTCCATCAGGTGGTCATCCACAATGTTGGCCAGATGGTAGGTAGGCAGGCCGTCGGCACTTTTATAGAGCACCTTGTCGTCCAGGATGCTGGAGTTGATGCGCACCTCACCGCGAATCATGTCGTTCACCAATACTTCGCGTCCGGGCTCTATCTTGAAGCGTACCACGTACTGGCATCCCTCGTCCATCATGCGCTTCACCTCCTCTGCAGGCAGTGTCAGCGAGTTGCGCATCTGCATTCGCGTTGTGGCATCATACTGGAAGTTCTCCACCTCCTTGCGCTTGGCATCCAGTTCTTCCGGTGTATCAAAGGCAATGTAGGCACGGCCGGCATCCAGCAACTGCTTTACATATTTCTTATATATATCCCTGCGCTCACTCTGACGATAGGGCCCATGGTCGCCGCCAAAGCTTACGCCTTCGTCAAATTTTATCCCCAGCCATCTGAATGACTCTATGATATACTCCTCTGCCCCGGGAACGAAGCGTCCAGAGTCCGTATCCTCAATACGGAAGATTAGATCACCGCCATGCTGTCGGGCAAACAGGTAGTTATACAATGCTGTACGCACACCACCGATGTGCAAAGGTCCCGTAGGACTGGGTGCAAAACGCACCCTAACTCTTCTTTCTGACATTACTTTTCATTTTTATCGTGCAAAAGTACAATTTTTTTTTCGAATGAACGAGATTTTTTTGTATTTTCGCAGCCGAGTAAGGGTTATATGAACATAATTCCTATAAAAAACATCATGTAATGAGCAGATTTAACCATCATCACAAGCTAAATGTCAAGGATTACGCCAATCGTTTGCTGTTATGCGTGACTACCATCACCGTGCTGGTCATGTCCATGCCAAACAACAGCTATACGACTCATCATTATCAACTGGGCGAACCGTGGGAGGAGAGTCCCGTCATTGCCAAGGACAGTTTCCCCGTCTATAAACCGGAACATATCTTACAAGCCGAGCGCGACAGCCTGAAACGCTATTACGAGCCCTATTTCCAGCTGAATGCCGGAACATTGGAGCGTCAGGAGAAAGCACTGGCCCGTACGTTCAAGGAGACGTTGCATGAGTTTATCCCCGACTATTATCTCTCCCACCTGCAGGAGAAGCTGAAAACCATCTATGAGCAGGGTGTAATGGAGATAGAGGACTATGACCAGCTCCGCGAGAACCAGGTGCGCAACATCTGGGTCTATCAGCAGAACGAGTCCAGCTCGCGTCCTCTTGCAAAACTCTTTACGCCCAAGTCGGCTTACGAATACCTGTCCACAGACGCTGACAGCACCCGCTTCCAGCATACAAAACTGCAGCGGTGCGACCTGACCCGCTTTATCCAAAGCAACCTCACTTACGACATTGACAAGTCGCAGCAGCAGAGGCAAGAGGTTGACAATATGCTCGTACCCTTTATGGGGCAGGTGCAGGTAGGACAGAAGATTGTCGACCGCGGACAGATTGTAGATGAATACACCTACAATGTACTGCTTTCCATGGAACGCTATCAACAGGGACGTGCCAAAAGCACTGCCGAGCGCCTGACGCTTCTCGGAGGCCAGGTCTTCTACATCACTCTGATGGTTATGCTCCTTTTCTTCTATTTCCTGCAGTTCCGCAACGACTATCTCGACCGTGGGCGCATGGCCATCTTCGTCCTGTGTATGTTCATTATCTTCCCGCTCATCACCTACACAATGATCAAGCATCAGCTCATGAGCGTCTATGTCATCCCTTATTGCATCCTGCCCATCTTCCTGCGTATCTTCATGGACTCGCGCACGGCGTTCATCACCCACACGCTCACCATCTTCACCTGTGCCATTGCCCTGCGCCATCCGTTTGAATTCGTACTTACCCAAATGGTTGCCGGCCTGGTGGCCATCTATAGCCTTCGCCAGCTGTCGCAGCGTTCTGAATTGTTCCGCTCGGCCGGAGCTGTTATACTTGCCACCCTGGGCACCTACCTCTGCATCGATGCGCTTCAGGGTAATTTCTTTACCACGGACGGTGTTGACCGCTGGACCTACATCTATTTGTGCATTGCGGGCATACTCTCGCTGATTTCCTATCTGCTGCTCATCCCCATCGAACGCATATTCGGTTTCACCTCCACCGTTACGCTGGTTGAGCTTTCCAATATCAATAATGAGGTGCTGCGGCGCCTCTCGGAGGATGCCCCTGGCACCTTCCAGCACAGCATGCAGGTGGCCAATCTGGCTGCCGAGGTTGCTAATCGTCTTGGTGCCAAAAGCCAGTTGGTGCGAACCGGTGCCCTCTATCATGATATCGGAAAGATTCAGAATGCCGTCTTCTTCACCGAGAACCAGAGCGGCACGAATCCCCACGATGAACTGACCTTTGAGCAGAGCGCCCAGATTATTATCCAGCACGTTCAGAACGGCCTTAAACTGGCCGAGAAGTACAAGCTGCCCGCTGCCATCCGCGAGTTTATACAGACTCATCATGGGCGCAGCATGGTCCGTTACTTCTACGTCTCATTCAAGAACCAGTACCCCGACAGGGAGATTGACAAGTCGCTCTTCACATACCCGGGTCCTAATCCTACAACCCAGGAGCAGGCTATCCTTATGATGGCCGATGCCGTGGAGGCTGCCTCCCGGAGCCTGCCCGAATATACCGAGGAGAGTATTAACGCTATGGTGGATAAGATTATTGATGCTCAGGTTTCAGAGGGGTATTTCAAGGAGTGCCCCATCACCTTCCTGGATATTGCCGAAGCAAAGGAGGTCTTCAAGAATAAGCTGAAGACCATCTATCACACCCGCATTCAATATCCCGAACTCAAGTAGGCCTCGGCCGTTTCCTCCAGTTCGCGGTACCAAGCCTCGCCAAAGCGGCGTACGAGCGGTTCGCGCAGGAAGCGGTAGAGGGGCATCTTCAGCTTCTCGCCCAGGGCAACCGCATCCTTGCAGATGTCCCAGCGATGATAGTTGAGCCCCACCAGCGGGCCCAGCTTCTTCTCGCGGATGGGATAGAGGTGGCAGCTCAAGGGCCGCCGGGCCAGCAGACAGCCTTTGGGTCCGCGGAAACAGCAGTCGCAGCTGCCTATGATGCTCGTCACCAGTTCCCCCTCGGGGTCTGTGTAGGCTACGCCCTGCCGGTCTATCACCGACTGCGCCTGGGCATTCAGGCTGGGCCATATATCGTCCAGCTGACTTTCTATATAGTCTATCTCGTCAATCGTGACGGGCGCTCCCGCATCTCCCTCCTCGCAGCAGCGCCCGTGGCATTTCTCTATATCGCAACAGAAGCAGGCCGTAATGATATCTGTGTGAACGAGCACGTCGCCCACCATCAGGATGTTACCAAACGATTGGCTGCTGCCCATGCTGAATAAGGTATTGGTTGCACTGGTTGAAATGGCCGTTGCCGAAGAAGCCCCGGTAGGCACTCAGCGGACTGGGGTGCGCACTCTGCAGCACCAGGTGGCGCTGGCGGTCTATCAGTGCTGCTTTCCGTCCGGCCGGAGCGCCCCATAGCAGGAATACCAGATGCTCCCTTTCACGCGAGAGCAGGCTGATGACGCTGTCCGTGAATGTCTCCCAGCCGTGGCCCGAATGGCTGAAGGCCTGGTGGGCCCTCACGCTCAGGCATGTGTTCAGCAGGAACACGCCCTGCCTTGCCCAGCGGGTCAGGTTCCCGCTTTGCGGAATGGGCGCACCCGTCTCGGTCTGTATCTCCTGGAATATGTTGCGCAGCGAGGGTGGAAACTCCACCCCCTCGTTCACCGAGAAGCAGAGGCCGTGCGCCTGTCCTGGACCGTGATAGGGGTCCTGTCCCAGGATGACTACACGCACCTGCTCAAACGGTGTCTGGTTGAAGGCATTGAAGATGAGCGGCCCGGGCGGATAGCACACCCCTGCGGCATATTCCTGCCGCACAAACTGCACGAGTTGGGCAAAGTAGGGTTGCCCGAACTCCCCCTGCAGGCGTTGGCCCCAGGACGGCTCTATCCTTACATTCATCTGCTTGAACCTTGAACTTTGAACGCCCGAAGGGCATTTGAACCTTACTTAATCAGGCACTTGCCGGTCATCTCCTCGGGCTGGGGCAGCCCCATGACATGCAGGATGCTGGGAGCCACGTCGGCCAGTACGCCGTTCTCTACCCTGGCCTCGGTGTTCTCGGTCACGTAGATGAAGGGTACGGGGTTCAGCGAGTGGGCCGTGTTTGGCGTACCGTCGGGGTTCAGTGCGTTGTCGGCATTTCCATGGTCGGCAATGATGATAACCTCGTAGTCGCCTGCCTCCTTGGCTGTTTCTACTACCTCCTTCACGCACTGGTCCACGGCTACCACGGCTTTCTCTATGGCTTCATACACGCCGGTATGGCCAACCATATCGCCGTTTGCAAAGTTCACTACGATGAAGTCATACTTGTCCTCCCTGATGGCGGCCACCAGCTTGTCCTTCACCTCGAAGGCGCTCATCTCGGGCTTCAGGTCGTACGTAGCCACCTTGGGGCTGGCCACCAGTATGCGGTCTTCGCCCTCATAAGGCAGTTCGCGCCCTCCGTTGAAGAAGAACGTTACATGGGCGTACTTCTCCGTCTCGGCCGTATGCAGTTGCTTCAGTCCTTTCTGGCTCAGGTATTCGCCCAGCGTATTGTTCACATTCTCCTTGGGGAAGAGAATGTGTACGCCCTGGAACGAAGCGTCGTAGGGCGTCATGCAGTAGTACTGCAGGCCGGGTATCGTGTGCATTCCCTGCTCGGGCATGTCCTGCTGCGTCAGCACGATGGTCAGCTCCTTGGCACGGTCGTTTCGGTAGTTGAAGAAGATAACCACGTCGCCCTCCTTGATGGTGCCGTCCACCGCGCTGTTGTTGATGGGCTTTATGAACTCGTCCGTCACGCCCTCGTCGTAACTCTCCTGCATGGCCTCGGCCATGTCGGTGGCCTGCTTTCCTTCGCCGCAGACAAGCAGGTCGTAGGCCGTCTTCACGCGTTCCCATCGCTTGTCGCGGTCCATGGCGTAGAATCGGCCCACAATGCTGGCAATGGCAGCACCGGGCACCTGGCCGCACTTCTCGGTGAGCTGCTCAATGAAGCCCTTGCCGCTGTGCGGGTCGGTGTCGCGTCCGTCCATGAAGCAGTGCACGAAGGTGTTCTTTATGCCGTACCTTCCGGCAATGTCCACCAGGGTGAACAGGTGCTCCAGGCTGCTGTGCACGCCTCCGTTGCTGGTCAGGCCCATCAGGTGTACGCTCTTGCAGTTAGCCTTGGCGTATTCGTAGGCCGACACCACCTCGGGGTTCTTCATTATGCTGCCGTCCTGGCATGCACGGTTAATCTTCACCAGGTCCTGATACACAATACGTCCGGCACCTATGTTCAGGTGTCCCACCTCGCTGTTGCCCATCTGCCCGTCGGGCAGGCCCACGTTCTCTCCGCTAGCCAGCAGCTGCGAGTGGGGGTAAGTCTCGTTCAGGTAGTCCATATAGGGAGTGGGTGTCTGATAGATGACATCTCCCTTTCCACGGTTTCCGATGCCCCATCCGTCGAGGATCATCAATAATGCTTTCTTTGCCATAGTCTTATATTGCTTTTTATATACATTTCACATTTGCGGGTGCAAAGTTACAAAAAAATAAGCAAATAGCGTGCACCTGGCCCAGAAAAAACGGCTAAACCTCCTCCTTTGCACTATATCATAGGGCTTTAGGCCTTCCGAGTCGTGACAGAAGAAGACAATAGTCAACTAACGAATCGGACGAATCATTTTTGTTAAGCACGTGCAATATGAATGCATCTGAAGATGAAACGAATCTCTCGAATATGTCACATGACCCACATTCTTGCGTCCCGTTGGTAGCAAGCGGCCGCTTGACATCCCGTAGGGTGGCGCTTGCTACCAAAGGGACGCAAGAAAGCCGAGCGCGTGCGATTCGTCAGTCGCTTGCGACTATTCGCTTGAGACCTTGCCCAACAAAAAATATTTGTGAAATTCGTGTTATTCGTGTTCAAAAAAGTAATTGGCTTGCCTCTTGCTACCAAAGGGACGCAGTATAGGTCGCTTCGCTCAAAATTCAAACAAAAATTATTAATAAAATTATTCAACTTTTAGGGAGTTGATGAAAACAAAAACAGTAAAAACACTTTCTATGATTTCAATCCTTGACAGGATTATCGTTTGCTGCCGTTGATACCTGATTGAGAACAAGTTCTCATCATTTATCCCCGTCATCAAACTGGGCATTTCATGCCTTGAAATCATAGAAAGAAAAACCCCGCTTACGCTAAAAAACAATATAAAGCAGAAGAAGGATACAGTTTCTCGAGTATAGTAAAGGCGTTAGCCAGTTTTTACTGTTTTTCTTTTCAGGCGCTCAAGTCGTAAGACTGTTATTGGGGCATCAGAGAAGGGAAGTTCACTTTCCTTATGTGAGGCACGAACTTATAACACATGGGTGAAGCCCATGAGCGCATGAAAAGGGTTTTCTTTGTTTTTGTTTATGGTATAGGCACTTCCCATTCCCCTGCAGACTTCTTCCTTCGCTCTACCCATACCCTATACAGGCACTACTCGGCGTCTTCCCAAGCTGATGACGGCCTTTTAACCTTGGGTACACCTTGGGTACACCTTGGGTACACCTTGGCTACACCTTGGCTACACCTTGGGTAGAGTATGAGATGTCCGAGGCAAAAGTATGACAAATAATAAATCTATGAGAGAAACGGAGATAGAAGCGGAGATGGAAACGGAGATGGAAACGGAGGTGGAGCGGAGAGAGAAACGAAGATAGAAACGGAGATAGAAACGGAGATGGAAACGGAGAGAGAATAGAAATAAAATTATCATGCACGTGGGATGCTTCACCTCCCCCTCTTTTAGTCTTTTCTACATTATTTTTGGTGAATTAGCATAAAAAAACAAAGAAAAGTTTGGCGTATTGTAGATGATTGTATATCTTTGCACCCATTATATTATTCGCGTACACGCAATAATTTTTTTGTAAAACCAACTATCAATGAAAGAAAAAGTTTGTTGCTGGATGCTGGCCACCGCAATGGTACTGAGCCTGGGCATCACCGTCACTTCCTGCTCGGACGATGACGAACCACAGAGTGAAGAAGAGAAGGAACAGGAAGCCCAGCAGAAGGCCTCCAAGTTCTGGAATGTAGTGGGACAACTGGTGAGCGTGGATGACGTTACCGATGAGTACGAGGACAAGACCTTCGAGGCCACATACGGCATAGCCGACCCCACGAACGCCACCACCCGCATCGTGAACACCAACGACATGCGGACCGCTGCCCAGCGTTTTGCCAACCTGGTGGATGCCAAGGGCATTGACGAGAACACGGCCTCCTATAAGTGGAGCGACCCTGAAATCGGCTCGATGACCTACACCCGTGGCGGTACGGCTGCCGAGTGGGCCACCGTGGATGTCGATATCAAGGCTGTGCCCGGCCTGCAGAAGATCATCTACCGCGAGGGCGGCGAGGGCGACAACGGCAAGTTCGAGGGACGTGCCTACTACCGCTTTGGCGACGTGGTGAGCCGCCAGGTGGAGGTGAAGTACGACGCGAAGAAGAACAACGACGACCGCGGTACCATCACCGAGTATTGGATCTGCGTGCGTCCCGCCTTCGGACCCGAGGGCAAGGAGGACAGCCACTGGGTTTGCCTGAATACGGTCAGCGACAAAAACTACAAGTACTACAAGGCCAGCACAGGCGACAACTACTGGCTGCCCACCACCCTGAAGACCGACAAGGAGAACATGCAGAACCTGGCCGAGCTGCTGTATGCCATCAGCGATCCGTCGAAATGGTACGGCAATGTCGAAGCCAAGCACACGGACGGCAAACTGTGGGGCTTCAGCGGCGTGCCCTTCTTCACCGACTTCAAGAAGGCCAACCTGCACCTGCACAACCAGAACTTCTGGCAGGGTGTACAGCTGGGATGGAGCAAGACCGAAATTGCCAAGAAAGCCCTCAACCTGGACGGTCTCGACGCGCTGAAGGATGTTGTCAATAGCGGCGTGCGCCTGCTCTACAACGGCTACTCGTGGTGGTTCACCACCTCGTGGAACTGCGAGCTTTGGGAGGCAGTCTATACCAGCGGCACGAAGGATGAGGAACTGAACATGCACCATGCCGAGTACAACAATCCGGAGAAGAACATGAAGGGCATCAAGTTCGATGTGCGCGAGATGGGCAGGAAGACCGAGAACTACGACGGTTTCTTCAGTGACGGCAAGACGCGCTGGGCCATCCGCCATGCCACGGGCAAGGAGCTGGCCAGCGACAAGAAGTTCGACGTGAAGAAGCGTATCGAAGGCGTGGAGGAAGTGTATCGCTACTATCGCGACGTCTTTCGCGTGACGGACCTGACGGGAGCACCGGAAGCCACAGCCTCCACTCCCACCAAGGCAGATAATGTGTCGATGGGCGGCGGCACCTACATGATAGGCGACGTGCTGGAGGACGAGGAAGGCAGCCGCTGGTTCTGCATCCTGGGTTCGCCCCACTCGGAATTTTACCCGAAGGCAAATGACCACAGGGCGATGTTCGTCAGCTTCGACAACATCAAGATTCGGAACAACGTGGCCACCAACATCATCAAGGAGGACGATCTGATGGAGACAGCCGTACGAATGGCCTTCGCTTACGCGAATTTGACTGGTACGGGTTCGGTCACAGGAGCAAAACTCACCAACTCTGATTTGGGAAAATGTGGAGAACAAATCCTAAAATATACCGGTGTCGATTTACGTAAAATCTTTATGGTAAGGGACAGCGTATGGCACTTTCAGGATTTTAGAACAAAGAATTGGTTCGACAGCAGGTCCACAAGTGCCTTCTTCAATCTGGCTTACGATGACGGCACGACAGGCCGTCAGGCCATCGCTCGCGTCATCGCTGATGTAACCCAGGCTGGCAACCAGCGTACGAATTGTCAAGGCGAAACGGCGAAGATAGATAGCTGGAAATTCCGCGTGTATGAGCACTATGAGGTCTATGACCCTGACAATATGGCCGGCCCTACCGCCAACGAACGCTCGGTGCAAATGACCCTTTGGCAGTCGCCTTGGGCAAGTACGAATGAAAAGATGTATCTCGACGACGTAACCTCCCAGCAGATGATCAACAAGTATGCCGCAGCGGACAAGTGGGTGCGCCTGCCGCAGGAAACGCCTGGCGGCATCGTTCCCGGAGGACCGCGCACAAAGGCAGAGGCGTCGGCACGTCCGGAAGACTACTTCTGGAAGTACACTGACTTCGCCACCACGAAGACCAGCATTTTCAACGAGCCGGTACTCTTCATGCGCGTGATGTATATAGAGGATAACGGCAGCAAGACGCCCAACCTCATCTCGACAGACGGACGCAAACTGAAAATCGTGCAACTGATGGACGACAAATCGTTATATGAACTAAACCTTCAGGGCCAATGGGCAATTAAAGTGTATGATTTCGTACACAATACACAGGCGATATGGTATGACAACTCACTCCACACCGGACTATTCCCAGGCTGGCCAAATCCGCTTGATTTATAATTACAGAAACAAATCATAACAAAACCGGATATAACATTGTGAAAAAGAACGTATTTAACTGGATGTTCGCAGCAACCCTTCTGCTGGGTCTTGGCATCACCGTCACTTCCTGCTCGGACGATGACGAACCGAATGACAAACCGAAGACCGAGGCTGAGAAGGAACAGGAAGCCCAGCAGAAGGCCTCCAAGTTCTGGAGCGTAGTGGGACAGCTGGTCAGCGTGGATGACGCTACGGAGGACTACGAGGGCAAGACCTTCGAACCTACCTACGGCATTGCCGACCCCACAAACGCCACCACCCGCATCGTGAACACCAACGACATGAAGACCGCAGCACAGCGCTTCGCCAACCTGGTGGATGCTAAGGGAATCAACGAGAACACGGCCTCCTACAAGTGGAGCGACCCTGAGATCGGCTCGATGACCTACAACAAGGGCGGCACGGCTGCCGAGTGGGCCACTGTTGATGTCGATATCAAGGCTGTGCCCGGACTGCAGAAGATTATATACCGCGAGGGCGGCGAGGGCGACAACGGCAAGTTCGAGGGCAAGGCCTACTACCGCTTCGGTGACGTGGTGAGCCGCCAGGTGGAGGTGAAGTATGACCAGAAGAAGAACAACGACGACCGCGGCATCGTCACCGAGTATTGGATCTGCGTGCGTCCCGCCTTCGGTCCCGAGGGCAAGGAGGACAGCCACTGGGTGTGTGTGAACACCGTGGGCGACAAGAACTACAAGTACTACAAGGCCAGCACGGGCGACAACTACTGGCTGCCCACCGCCCTGAAGACCGACAAGGAGAACATGCAGAACTTTGCCGAGCTGCTCTACGCCATCTGCAATCCGACTACATGGTACGGCAACGTCGAAGCCAAGCACACGGACGGCAAGTTGTGGGGCTTCAGCGGCGTGCCCTTCTTCACCGACTTCAAGAAAGCCAACCTGCACCTCCACAACGACAGATTCTGGCAGAGTGTACAGCAAGGATGGAAAGACAATATGGTGGTTCAGAAAGCCTTGAATATGGAAGACATGGATGTCCTGAAGAATATTGTCGGATACGATGGTGTGCGCCTGCTCTACAACGGCTACTCATGGTGGTTCACCACCTCGTGGAACTGCGAGCTCTGGGAGGCCGTCTATACCAACGGCACGAAGGATGAGGAACTGAACATGCACCATGCCGAGTACAACAATCTGGAGAAGGACATGAAGAACGTGAAGTTCGACGTGCGCGAGATGGGCAGGAAGACCGAGAACTACGACGGCTTCTTCCGGGACAGCAAGACGCGATGGGCCATCCGCCACGCCACAGGTAAGGAACTGGCCAGCAACAAGAAGTTCGATGTGAAACTGCCTATCGAAGGCGTGAAGGAGGAATATCGCTACTATCGCGATGTCTATCGCGTGACGGACCTGACGCAAGCCCCGGAAGCCACAGCCGGCCCCAATGAAACTATCGAGAACTCAACGGAGGATGCCGGACATTACATGCTGGGCGACGTGCTGGAGGACGATGGAGGCGACCGGTGGTTCTGCATCGCGGGCTCGCCCAAATCGGATCTCTACCCCAACGCGCCGGAACAACTCGCCACATTCGTCAGCTTCGATAATGTGGCCTTGGATCTCATCACGGAAGACAATATGATGGACGTCGCAATGAAATTGTCCGAGCTATACGCCTTATTGTCCGGCTCTGAGGAAAATTCGGGAATACAACTCACCGTAAGTAAGCTGGGAAAAATCGGAGAACACATCTTAAACTATACCGGTGTCGATTTACGTAAGATTTATATGGTGAGGGACAGTGTGTGGGAATTCACGAACTATAATACAAAAATAAAGTACCAAAGCAAGTCCGTCAACGCCTTCTTCAACCTGGCCTACAATAATCCGGAATCGAGAAGCCAGGCCATTGCACGCGTCATCACCGACGTGACCCAGGCCGGAACCAAACGTATGTCATGTCAGGGAATCAGTGGGAGCATACAAAACTGGCAGTACCGCGTGTATAAGCATTACGAGGTGTATGACACGACGCGCATGGCCGGCCCCACCGAGAACGAGCGCTCGGTGGGCATGACCCTGTGGCAGTCGCCGTGGGCAAGTGCTACGGATAAGATGTATCTCAGCGACGTGACCTCCCAGCAGAAGATCGACAAGTACGCCGCCGCAGACAAGTGGGTGCGCCTGCCGCAGGAAACGCCTGGCGGCATCGTTCCCGGAGGACCACGCACAAAGGCAGAGACAACGGCACGTGGAGAAGACTACCTCTGGAAGTACACTGACTTCGCCACCACGAAGACCAGCATTTTCAACGAACCGGTACTCTTCCTGCGCGTGAAATATATAGTTGATAAGGGCATCGGCAACAAGCCTAACCTCATCGCGACAGATGGCACGAAACTGAAAATCGTCCACATGCAGGACAACAGTAAGTTCTATCAGACGCGATACCAGGCGTTTTGGGGACAAAACAGGTATGTTTTCAGCTATGAGAGACCTGCCTTCTGGCTTGACAACAAGTACTACCAATTCGCGGGGTGGCCGAAACCTGAGTATTAAAAGGTTCAAAGTTCTTGGACGAGCCAAGCGGCAGAGCCGAGCGCAAAAGTTCAAAGGTTCTTCGACAAGCGAAGCGTAGGCCAAAGGCCGTCCGATTACTTGCGTCCCTTCTTGCGTCCCTTCGGTAGCAAGCGGCAGAGCCGAGCGCAAAAGGTTCAAGACGAGCGAAGAAGAGAAAGAGAATAGAGAAAGATAGATAAATAGAATAGATAAGATAGATAAGAATGAAAAAGAATGTATTTAACTGGATGCTGGCGACCGCAATGGTACTGAGCCTGGGCATCACCGTCACTTCCTGCTCGGACGATAACGAACCACAGAGTGAAGAAGAGAAGGAACAGGAAGCCCAGCAGAAGGCCTCCAAGTTCTG
Organism: uncultured Prevotellaceae bacterium; assembly: GCA_946407895.1. GTDB lineage: Bacteria > Bacteroidota > Bacteroidia > Bacteroidales > Bacteroidaceae > Physcousia. Next base: position 36,547 of record CAMJQA010000009.1, on the reverse strand, counting down.
GAGCGTGGTGGGACAGTTAGTGAGCGTGGATGACGCCACGGAGGACTACGAGGGCAAGACCTTCGAAGCCACCTACGGCATTGCCGACCCCACGAATGCCACCACGCGCATCGTGAACACCAACGACATGAAGACCGCTGCACAGCGCTTCGCCAACCTGGTGGATGCCAAGGGCATCAACGAGAACACGGCCTCCTACACCTGGAGCGACCCCGAGATAGGCTCGATGACCTATACCAAGGGTGGCGATGCCACTAACTGGGCCACCGTTGATGTGAACATCAAGGCCGTGCCTGGCCTGCAACGCATCATCTACCGCGAGGGCGGCGCAGGCGACAACGGCAAGTTTGAGGGCAAGGCCTACTACCGCTTCGGTGACGTGGTGAGCCGCCAGGTGACAATCAAGTATGACGAGAAGAAGAACAACGACGACCGCGGCACCATCACCGAGTACTGGATCTGCGTGCGTCCCGCCTTCGGTCCCGAGGGCAAGGAGGACAGCCACTGGGTGTGCGTGAACACCGTCAGCGACAAGAACTACAAGTTCTACAAGAGCAGCCAAGACCTCTATTATTGGCTGCCCGCGGCCCTGAAGACCGACAAGGAGAACATGCAGAACTTTGCCGAGCTGCTCTATGCCATCTGCAATCCGCAGACCTGGTACACAAATGCCAAAAACAAGCATACGGACGGCAAGCTGTGGGGCTTCACCGGCGTGCCCATCTTCACCGACTTCAAGAGGGCCAACCTGGATCTGCACAACGAGAACTTCTGGAAGGGCGTGCAGAAGGGATGGAAGAACACAGACGTCGCCAAGAATGCCCTGAACCTGGACAACCTCGACGCGCTGAGGAGTGTGGTCAACAACGGTGTGCGCCTGCTCTACAACGGCTACTCGTGGTGGTTTACCACCTCGTGGAACTGCGAGCTGTGGGAAGCCCTCTATGCCAGCGGCAAAGAGGATGAGGAACTGAACATGCACTATGCCGAGTACAACAAATGGGAGCAGAGCATGAAGGACCATCCGTTCGACGTGCGCGAGATGGGCAAGGCGACCTACGACTACGACGGCTTCTTCCGGGACGGCAAGATCCGTTGGGCCATACGCCACGCCACAGGCAAGGAGCTGTCCGACAACAAGAAGTTCGACGTGAAGCTGCCCATCCAAGGCGTGAAGGAAGAGTACCGCTACTATCACCACGTGGTGCCGATGACAGACTTGGGAGGACAGCCAGAGACTACCGATTTCTGCTACACAGAGCGCGGATACTTCAACTATGGTGATGTGGTGAAAGACGAGCAGGGCAACAGATGGTTCTGTATTCAGCCTTCCGGCTACGGGGTGGACTATGATTTCATGAATAACGACGCCTACTTCGTCAGCTTCGATGAGGGAGCTGTTGGCAAGAATCTTGAGCACATCCCGTCTTCCAAGAACCTGGCCATTCAGATGCTATTCGACCTGGACATATTGTGTCACAACACAACAGGCGGCAAAGGGGGATCGTGGAATCTTATTCGTTCGAACATCAAAGACTTTGCCGGGATTGACGTTCATGACCTGGTTGCCCAACGTGACAGTACGGTTCATCACAAGGCTTATAAAGAGCCAGATCAGGAGATAGATGACTTCCTGAGTGCCCTCTATCGCGAAAATGACCAGTTGAAGGTTCTTAGGCTCATTGGTGACTACACCCACGACCAGCCGGATGGAGGACGTGAATGGGGCTATTACTTCTGGACAAACTATTCGAAAACGCCGGCGCGTACGATGCTGCTTAGCGACCTGGCCAACCAGGACATCATCAACCAGTACAACGAAGACCCGTGGGTACACAACACATGGTACATAGAAAGCACGAAGCAAAAAGTATATACGAATATAGGCCCGCGCACACAGCCGGAACCCCTCACGCCCCTTACACGCTTCATCTACAAGCAGGGGTATTCAGCCTCGAACGGCACCGCCCCCGCAAACATGTACCGTGAGCCACTCTACGCATTCGCAGTGAAGCGCTTAACGGACACGGGCACCCTGGCCACGGCATTCAATGACGGCACGAAGATCACCCCCGTCGGACTCATGAAGGACGTGAGTGAAACATCCTTCGGTGAAGACATAGTGAACTCAGAGGCGTCCAACATAGGTGGTACGTATACTTCTTATATAGACAAAACTATCTATCTCAACAATGAGTTTTACCATTTTGGCATGGACAATTAACCCTGAATGTAGAATAAGGTAGTGTGCGCGTAAAAGAAAATAGATAAACACATAAACAATGAAAAAGAGTTTTAAGTACCTGGTGGCAGTCGTCCTGGTGTGCGGCCTGAGCATGAGCGTCACCTCCTGCAAGGACGATAACGTCGAACCGAATAAAGAAGAACCGACGGAACAGGAAGCCCAGCAGAAGGCCTCCAAGTTCTGGAGCGTGGTGGGACAGTTAGTCAGCGTCGATGACGTCACCGATGAGTACGAGGACAAGACCTTCGAGCCTACCATCGGCATGCCCGACGCCACGAATGCCACCACGCGCATCGTGAACACCAACGACATGAAGACTGCCGCACAGCGCTTCGCCAACCTGGTGGATGCCAAGGGCATCGACGAGAACACCCCCTCCTACACCTGGAGCGACCCCGATATAGGCTCGATGACCTATACCAAGGGCGGCGATGCCACTAACTGGGCCACCGTCGATGTGAACATCAAGGCTGTGCCCGGTCTGCAGCGCATCATCTACCGCGAGGGCGGCGCAGGCGACAACGGCAAGTTCGAGGGCAAGGCCTACTACCGCTTTGGCGACGTGGTGAGCCGCCAGGTGGAGATCAAGTACCACATGGATAAGAACGACGACCCGCGCAAGACTATCACCGAGTACTGGATCTGCGTGCGTCCCGCCTTCGGTCCCGAGGGCAAGGAGGACAGCCACTGGGTGTGCGTGAATACCGTCAGCGACAAGAATTATAAGTACTACAAAGCTAGCAACGGCTACAGATACTGGCTGCCCACCGCCCTGAAGACCGACAAAGAGAACATGCAGAACTTTGCCGAGATGCTCTATGCCATCTGCAATCCGCAGACGTGGTTCGACAACGTCTTCAACCACCACACGGACGGCAAACTGTGGGGCTTCGACGGAGTGCCCTTCTTCACCGACTTCAAGGGGGCCAACCTGAAGTACCACAACCAGTACTTCTGGCAGAACGTATCGACAGGATGGGATAAGTTCAAGATAGCCGAGAAGGCCCTGAACCTGGACAACATCGAAGCACTGAGCAGAATCGTAAACAGACAGTTCGACGGCGTGCGCCTGCTCCACAACGGCTACTCGTGGTGGTTCACCACCTCATGGAACTGCGAACTGTGGGAGGCCGTCTACACCAGCGGCACGAAGGATGAGGAACTGAACATGCACCATGCCGAGTACAACAATCCGGAGCAGAACATGAAGGAACGTCATTTCGACGTGCGCGAGATGGGCAAGAAACTCGAGAACTACAAAGACTTCTTCCAGGACGACAATATTCGCTGGGTCATCCGCCACGCCACGGGCAAGGAACTGGCCAGCAACAAGAAGTACGACGTGAAGCTGCCCATCGATGGTGTGACCGAAGTCTATCGCTACTATCGCGACATGAACCCAGAGAATAACATGAAATCCGAACCTGAAATCACGGCGGATACTAAAGGCATGACTTTCCAAAATCGTGGCTACTACAACATGGGCGATGTCGTGACCGATCCGCAGGGCAACAAGTGGTTCTGCGTGCAGCCCTCCGGCTACAAGTCGTATTATGATTATTTGGATAACTACGCCTACTTCATATCCTTTGACGAAAAGGCCGTTGGCTCCAACCTCGAGAACATACCTTCCACGAAGAATATGGCCTTGCAGGTGATGTACGATTTGGGCATATTGTATCACAACAGTATAATCAGCAATCCGTTAGCCGCTACCTGGGGCAAGATAGAAACGAACATAAAGGTCTATGCAGGAATAGATCTCTTTGAGATGTATGCCGCACGCGACAGTACGGTGACGCACCGGGGAGATAGTGAACCGTCACAAGAGATTAACGACTTTATGAACACCTTCTATCGCGAGAACGGACAGTTGCATATCATCAGGTCGGTGGGCGACTACACCCACGACCAAGCTAGTAGAGGACGTGAATTTAAGTGGTATTTCTGGACGCGCTATTCGAAGACACCCGAGCGAAAGATGCTGCTTAGCGACCTTGCAGACCAGAACATCATCAACCAGTACAACGAAGACCCGTGGGTGCGTAACTCATGGTACAACCTGAGTACCCATCAGAAGGTCTATACCAACATTGGGCCGCGCACACAGCCGGAACCCATCACCCCGCTCACGCGATTTATCTACAAGCCGGGGCTCACAGCCATGGCCGGCAACGCACCGGCAAACATGTACCGCGAGCCTATCTATGCCTTTGCGGTGAAGCGCGCCAGGGATGAGGGCCGAGCTGCCCAGACATTTGAGGACAACACCCTCATAACGCCTGTCAGACTCATGAAAGAGGTGTCGGACCAGTTCACCGATGAGGATCCCATTACGGAACTGATGGGCCTCTGTAATACTTACACGACTTACATCAATAATAACATATATTTGGATGATACATTATATGAATTTGGAATGAAAAACCTGCCTTAACATTCCACAATATAAATGAATTGGTAAATAAAATGAATAAATGTAATATGAACAAGAGATTATTTAACTGGATGCTGATGGCTGCAATGGTATGCGGCCTGAGCATCACCGTCACCTCCTGCAAGGACGATGACGTCGAACCGAAGAAAGAAGAACCGACGGAACAGGAAGTCCAGCAGAAGGCCTCCAAGTTCTGGAGCGTGGTGGGACAACTGGTCAGCGTGGATGACGTGACCGAGGACTACGAGGACAAGACCTTCGAAGCCACCTACGGCATTGCCGATGCTACAAACCCCACCACCCGCATCGTGAACACCAACGACATGAAGACCGCTGCACAGCGCTTCGCCAACCTGGTGGATGCCACGGGCATCGACGAGAACACGCCCTCCTACAAGTGGAGCGACCCCGATATAGGCTCGATGACCTATACCAAGGGCGGCACGGCTGCCGAGTGGGCCACCGTGGATGTCGATATCAAGGCTGTGCCCGGCCTGCAGAAGATTATCTACCGTGCAGGCGGCGAGGGCGACAACGGCAAGTTCGAGGGCAAGGCATACTACCGCTTCGGAGACGTGGTGAGCCGCGAGGTGAAGGTCAAGTACGACGAGAAGAAGAACAACGACGACCGCGGCACCATCACCGAGTACTGGATCTGCGTGCGTCCCGCCTTCGGTCCCGAGGGCAAGGAGGACAGCCACTGGGTGTGCGTGAACACCGTCAGCGACAAGAACTACAAGTACTATCACGGCAGCAACGACTTCCACTACTGGCTGCCCACCGCCCTGAAGACCGACAAGGAGAACATGCAGAACTTCGCCGAGATGCTCTATGCCATCTGCCGCCCGCAGAAATGGTATGACAACGTCAATGAAAAGCACACGGACGGCAAGCTGTGGGGCTTCAGCGGCGTGCCCTTCTTCGCCGACTTCAAGAAGGCCAACCTGTACCTGCACAACCAGTACTTCTGGAAGAAAGTACGGCAAGGATGGATAGACGCCGGCATACCAAAAACTGCGCTGAACATTCCCAGCATGTGGTCGCTTGACCAATTACTCACCCATAGTGGTGTGCGCCTGCTCTATAACGGCTACTCGTGGTGGTTCACCACCTCGTGGAACTGCGAACTGTGGGAGGCCATCTATACCAACGGCACGAAGGACGAAGAGCTGAACATGCACCATGCCGAGTACAAGACGTGGGAGCAGAACATGCAGAGTGTGAATTTCGACGTGCGCACGATGGGCAACAAGCTTACCAACTACAACGACTACTTCTACGACCAGCATAAACGCTGGGTCATCCGCCACGCCACAGGCAAGGAACTGGCCAGCAACAAGAAGTTCGATGTGAAGAAGCCCATCGAAGGCGTAACGGAGGTATATCGTTACTACAGAGACGTGGTGAAGACCACCGACCTGACCCAGGCTCCCGAACGTACAGAAGCAACGGATGTCGCCACTCCGCCCGTACATGGTTTCTTCTACCCGGGTGTCTTCATTCAGGACGATAACGGCACACGATGGATGTGCGTCGAAAGCTGGCTTGACGATCCGGAAATAGCCAAAAGCGCCGAGCGAAAAGCCTACTTTATCAGCATGGACGGCCTCACTACGGCGACGGAGAACATCGGCAGCAGGACCGGAAAGTTCCTTACCAATGACGACCTCGTGCCCGAGAGCAAGGCAGTCCTCATATCGGCACAGCTGACCAACATGGCATGCACATCCGCGTACAGAGATTGGGGCAACCCCCAGCCGTACGGTCAGATCAAGGATAAGTTCAAAGAGTACTTTAATTTTGATCTCAACAGCCTTGAAATGCTGCGCGACACCACCCTTACCCTCAATGGCGTGAGTGGAAGAGGCACTATACAACCCCTCAGCATCTTCTATAAGCCCTCCGATGGCCGCAAGACGGGCACACAGCCCTATTTCCGCTTCGTGGATGACGGTTCGCACGTGGGTGACGTCCGCACCAAACTTCCAGCTTATCTGCAATATCGATATGGCCATTTCTTCAAGAAGTACAACGACAGCACCAAAGACATGCTGGATGCCACCCACCTCTTCACCGCCTCCAACTACATCACTGAGGCAAAGCCCGTGAAGGCAGACCAGTGGAGCATCTGTGTAAACCAAAAGACAGGCCAGCGCGAAGGCGACTTCAAGGCTTCAGACCGCTACACCGACGACTTTGACTGGAAACTCTTCCAGGAGAGAGGCTACAAGTCGGCCTATCACGAACCCATCGTGGCCGTGAGATATCTGGAGCTTGACGACAACTCCACCACCTTCCAAGGCACATATAATGGCAAGAGGTACACAATCATTTACCACCCTGAAGCTTTCTGGGAAGAACCAATAAGAAGGGCTGCAAACATTAATTATTTGCAGAGCTTCCACAACTATCTCATGGAGAAGTACAACTATCTCAACAATGGCTGCTATCTGGACGGACAGCCGTACGAACCAAATATCTACACATGGTTTAGCGGATGGGATGATTGATAAGGAACAGCCCCTCTTCCAGCCCCTATCCTGGGAGAGGGGAGACCCGAGGCGAATAGTATAATATATATGAAAAGAACCTATAATGTACAAGAATCTATTTAATTATCTGCTCGCAGCCGCGCTGATGTGCGGCTTGAGCGTGAGCGTCACTTCCTGCTCGGACGATGACGACGAACCGAAGAGTGAAGAACAGAAGGAACAGGAAGCCCAGCAGAAGGCCTCCAAGTTCTGGAACGTAGTGGGACAGTTAGTGAGCGTGGATGACGTGACCGAGGACTACGAGGGCAAGACCTTCGAAGCCACCTACGGCATTGCCGATGCCACAAACCCCACCACCCGCATCGTGAACACCAACGACATGAAGACCGCTGCACAGCGCTTCGCCAACCTGGTGGATGCCACGGGCATCGACGAGAACACGCCCTCCTACAAGTGGAGCGACCCCGATATAGGCTCGATGACCTATACCAAGGGCGGCACGGCTGCCGAGTGGGCCACCGTGGATGTCGATATCAAGGCTGTGCCCGGCCTGCAGAAGATCATCTACCGCGAGGGCGGTGCAGGCGACAACGGCAAGTTCAGCGGCAAGGCCTACTACCGCTTTGGCGACGTGGTGAGTCGCGAGGTGACAATCAAGTACGATGCAAAGAAGAACAACGACCAGCGCGGCACCGTCACCGAGTACTGGATCTGCGTGCGTCCCGCCTTCGGACCCGAAGGCAAGGAGGACAGCCACTGGGTGTGCGTGAATACCGTCAGCGACAAGAACTACAAGTACTATCACGGCAGCAACGGCACCGACTACTGGCTGCCCACCAGCATGGGCACCGACAAGGAGAACATGCAGAACTTCGCGGAGCTGCTGTATGCCATCTGCTATCCGCAGACGTGGTTCGACAACGTGTTCAACCACCACACGGACGGCAAGCTGTGGGGCTACACCGGCGTGCCCTTCTTCACCGACTTCAAGGGGGCCAACCTGAAGTACCACAACCAGTACTTCTGGCAGGGCGTGCAGAAGGGCTGGAAAGAGGCAGGAGTTGCCGAGAAGACCCTGGGCATGAACCTCGGTGCGTTGGCAGATATCCTTCAAACCAACGGTGTCCGCCTGATGCACAAGGGCTACTCGTGGTGGTTCACCACCTCGTGGAACTGCGAGCTGTGGGAAGCCGTCTATACCAGCGGCAAGACGGACGAAGAACTGAACATGCACCATGCCGAATACTTCGAATGGGAAGCAAACATGCAGACGGTGAAGTTCGACGTGCGCGAGATGGGCCAGAAGACCGAGAACTACAGCGCCTACTTCAACGGTGAGAAGAAGTATCGCTGGGCCATCCGCCATGCCACAGGCAAGGAGCTGGCCAGCGACAAGAAGTATGACGTGAAGCAGGCCATCAAAGGCGTAACGCCGGTCTATCGCTACTATGACAACGTGGTGCCGACCACCGACCTGAATGGGGATCCGGAAATATCTGAGGCCACCAGCGACAAGCCCCTGATTGGCTATCTCGTCGGTAAGGACGGCAAGTTCTACAAGGATGCAGACCAGGTCAAAAAGGGTAAGACAGAAGCTGTGGCCGTGGTGGTCTATGTGGGTGACAAATTCGTGGAGAACAACCGTCAGGATCCCGACATGCCACACTATAATGGCCTGGCAATCTCCATAAACCACGTGAACGGCATGCCATTCAGCACAGAACTCGCGCCTGATGCCGTCTGCTTCCACGCCTGCGAGGACTACGATGACTTCTACCATTACCGCAACGGACTGAAGGCAACAGAATGCTACGAAAATGCTAAGTGCACGTCGGGCAGTCACATCGGAGGACACTTTAACACGTACAACTTCACGACGGCACTCCGCGAGAACAATACGAACTTCAGCCGTTGGTTCATCCCGAGCGTAGGGCAATGGATCCTGGTGCTGAAGGAGTTCGGATACACATGGGACGGCAATTCAGCGAACTTCGGAAATATTGCTGAAGGCTACAAGAAGTGGTACGGCACCCTGGAAAAGGCAGGCCTCCGCTTTATGCCGATGTGGCAAATGACAAGTACCGAAAAGAACGCCACGGAGTTCCATACGATCTTGCTGGAAGATGACACCGCCACATTCGTCACAAAAAAGAAAAAAGGCGATTACATAGGTGCCTACGCTTTCACGGCCTTCACATACGGTCAAGGAGCTACCGACGACGACCTGCTGGACCGTTATTGAGGTATATCGAGTTGCAAATCCTTATATTCAATGCGGCTTGTTAAGTCCCGCAGAACCGATGGGTCCCATCGGTTCTGCGGGACATAAATTCATCTCACATGCCCATGAGTTCAATTAGACAAAAACAATAAAAACCCTTTTCATGCGCTCATGGGCTTCACCCATTTGTTATAAGTTCGTGCCTCATATAAGGTAAGTGAACTTCCCTTCTCTGATGCCCCAATAACAGTCTTACGACTTGAGCGCCTGAAAAGAAAAACAGTAAAAACTGGCTAACGCCTTTACTATACTCGAGAAACTGTATCCTTCTTCTGCTTTATATTGTTTTTTAGCGTAAGCGGGGTTTTTGTCTTTATCAACTCCCTAAAAGTTGAACAATTTTATTAATAATTTTTGTTTGAATTTTGAGCGAAGCGACCCCTAAATTCTTTTCTTTTAAACGTATAATTGCCATTAATTGCCCGCATAATTATTCGTTAATTTTTTCAATAATAATTAATGGTAATTAATGGCACATTAACGAGACTCGCTATGCGCTTCGCTCGTCGAAGAATTAATGTTTTAAATAATTCAAGTTTCTGTAGTTCACTTGTTTTTGTGGTTTTTTTCTTTGTCAACTCCCGAAAGCTGAATTACTCATACGCCCTTGAGTTTTTAAGTCCCGCAGAAATAAAGGAAAGAAAGGAAATTTTCTTTTGCCAAGGGCAAATCCAGTCGAGCGGAGGTGGAGTGCCACGAGCAATTTGGTGGAGTGCCACGGGCGGTTTGCCTGTTTATCCATTGCACAAAAGGCGAAGCGACAGAGGCCGGGCTGGGGTGAGTTTTTTTTGACTCCACGAATCACCCCGTTTCTCCGCACAGGCGCGAATTATCTGCACGTCGCGAGCACGCTTGCTGCATTTCACCCACCTTAATGACTGATTTTGTACAAATAAGCACGAAAAAAAGGACGATTTCTTTCTATATAGCAGAAAAAGAGTTATTTTTGTGACGAATTATGTACTGATTTGAATCGCGAGAATCAAAAGATTAAACAAATGAGAACAAAACTATCCAACTGGATGCTGGCAGCAGCGCTGATGTGCGGCCTGAGCCTGAGCGTCACTTCCTGCTCGGACGATGACGACGAACCGAAGAGTGAAGAACAACTGGAACAGGAAGCCCAGCAGAAGGCCTCCAAGTTCTGGAGTGTAGTAGGACAGCTGGTCAGCGTGGATGACGTTACCGTGGACTATGAGGACAAGACCTTCGAGCCGACCTACGGCATTGCCGACCCCACGAATGCCACAGTCCGCATCGTGAACACCAACGACATGCGGACCGCTGCACAGCGCTTTGCCAACCTGGTGGATGCCAAGGGCATTAACGAGAACACACCCTCCTACACCTGGAGCGACCCCGAGATAGGCTCGATGACCTACACCAAGGGTGGCGATGCCACTAACTGGGCCACCGTCGATGTGAACATCAAGGCTGTGCCCGGCCTGCAGAAGATTATCTACCGCGCAGGCGGCGAGGGCGACAACGGCAAGTTCGAGGGCCGTGCCTACTACCGCTTTGGCGACGTGGTGAGCCGCCAGGTGGAGGTCAAGTACGACGCGAAGAAGAACAACGACCAGCGCGGCACCATCACCGAATACTGGATCTGCGTGCGTCCCGCCTTCGGTCCCGAGGGCAAGGAGGACAGCCACTGGGTGTGCGTGAACAGCGTGGGCGACAAGAACTACAAGTACTACAAGGCCAGCACAGGCGACGAATACTGGCTGCCCACGAGCCTGAAGACCGACAAGGAGAACATGCAGAACTTTGCCGAGCTGCTGTGGGCCATCAACTTCCCGAAGCTGTGGTATGACAATGTGACGAAATACCACGAGGACGGCACGCTGTGGGGCTTCAGCGGTTTGCCCTTCTTCACCGACTTCAAGAAGGCCAACCTACAGTACCACAACGAGTACTTCTGGCAGAGGGTACAGAACGGATGGATTGTCAACGGTGTGGTAGAGAAGGCCCTGAATTTGGACAACATGGCCCTTCTGAGCGAAACCATCAACAAAGACGGCGTGCGCCTGCTCTACAACGGCTACTCGTGGTGGTTTACCACCTCGTGGGACTGCGAGCTGTGGGAGGCTGTCTATACAAACGGCACACCGAATGAAGAGAAGAATCTGCACCACGCCGTGTATAACGACCTGGAGAAGAACATGAAGGGCCTGAAGTTCGACGTGCGCGAGATGGGCAAGAAGACCGAGAACTACAACACGTTCTTCAATAACGACGGCAATATCCGCTGGGCCATCCGCCATGCCACGGGCAAGGAACTGGCCAGCGACAAGAAGTATGACGTGAAGCAGCCCATCAAAGGCGTGGAAACCGTGTATCGCTACTACACACATTATCCCGAAGAGGAGAAGGCAGAGACCGAAAACGGGAAGCCTGAGGTTACTGACAGGAGCATACTGCCCGGTAGTGTGAAGGTGGGCTGCCTCGTAGGCAACAGCGGCAAAATCTATCTGCACAGGTCAGATGTCCCAGACGGAGACGAGGCCGTGGCCATCGTATGCTACGACAAAACTGTGAGAAACTCGACCGGTACAGGCTACCACTATCTGGCCATCGGTTTGTTACCTGCTTCCGATCCGAATAAATTCAAGTGGGGTACGCACATGAGTTCCTGTGGCCAGCGTATTGACATTGACTCGGAATACAACAAGCTGACTACGACCTACTGCGGCATCGCACAGACAAAGGCATTGGTCGCTGAGGGCGAAAAAGTGCACCCCGCAGCCTGGCAGTGCCAGAACTATATACGAGAGACCTACCTCAATGCGATCGAGATGGGTAGTCCCTACTTGGGTTATGCCCCCACCCAGTGGTTCCTGCCCAGCCCCGGTGAGTGGGTACTCTTCCTGAAGGGCATGGGCGTTTGGGACACACGCGACAGCAACCAAGTGCTCACCGCCATCAAGAAGATATACACCGATGCAGGCGTCACCGGGAGTCTCTTTGGCCAGGTTCCCGACTTCGCCGATGGCGTCTGGACCAGTGTGGAGTCCAGCGACGAGCAGGCATACGTGCTGAAAATCGACTCACAGAGCGGAGCACGCTTCGAACGCGTAGGCAAGGGTGTGGAGAAGCAAGTATTCCCATTTGTTTACTATTAAAAGCCTCTCCCCCGACCCCTCTCCTGGGAGAGGGGGGAGGCCTCTCCCTCAACCCCTTGCCCTCCGTCGGCAATGCCACCCCAAATGTTCCGCTTCCAACGGGCATTTGCCCAATAGGGTGAGGAGACCCGAGGCGAATAATTATAATAGATATATGAGAAAATACCTTTTTCACTGGATGCTTGCTGCCACACTCGCGTTTGGCCTCGGCATCTCTGTCACCTCCTGCTCGGACGATGACGATGACAGCAAACCGAGCGAAGGACAAGAAACTTACGAAGGACTATCGACATTGGAGGACGACCAGCTGGCCGACCTCATTGCGGCATGGACAGACACCGGCCGTGACGAGTTGAACGGCACCGCATGGCGCAACGGCACCTACGAGCCCACTGTGGGCCTGGTTTTAGACGAGTCGCAGCCCGGCATCCGCTACGTCGCCGTAGGGACCACTGAAGAGGCTGACCGCTATGCCGCGAGTGCGCTGGGCACGCTGGGCATCGACTATGAGTCGCCCGCAGGCTTCTCCTATTCCAACGGCCAGGTGGGCACTATCGCATACAGCCACAGCGAAGGCAACACGCTGGGCACCATCAGCGTCAGCATACGCCAGATACCCGTCCTGCAGGAAATCCGGCTCGTCAAGGTGTTGCCGGATAATGCCGACGGCAAGCCCTACTACAAGTGCGGCGACATTGTGAAATACAAGAACCGCTTCTACGTCTGCGTGTCGAATCACGAATACGGCCAGGAGGCCCGATTCATCACCGTCAACGACCAGGACACTCACACCAAGGGCAAGTTCAAATGGTCAGGTGTGGGCGTAGATACCGTATATAACGATGATATGGCCAAGGCTGAGGTGCTGGGCGACTGGCTTCAGAACGTGGTGTGCAACGGCGATATGTGGAACAGCGTGGTCAGCAGGATGAATGCCACGAATAACGGGAAGTACACCCGTCAAGTGGTACCCGAGGACAACAAGATCCGCACATCGCTTGTCAACGGCCTCATCTCCGAACAGTCATATATGCCGGAGCTGCAACACGGCAATCCTTTGGCCGGAACGGGCCGAATGGAATTAAGTACCTATATCTGGAAAAACAGTGTGGATGAAGACGATCCAGCCTGGTACGCACCTGTGGGCTTCCTGCTGGCCGACAAGTTGAGATGGACGTTGATCACAGACAAGTGGGTACCCTACATCTACATGGTCAAGGGGGAGAAGACCTACAATAAGGTGTACGACCTGGAGCTGCACCAGATACCGTCGCAGTACAAAGACGCCTCGCATTTCAAGTTTAAGCCACTGAACAAATTTGAAATTACCGATAAAGACCAACTCATCGGCATGCCATCTCTCGAAACCACCGTTGCTAATTTATATAATGGGATTAAGGCAGACACGTACTACGTGTGCGTCATCGGCATGCACTGGACCCACACGACAACTGACTTCGGTCATTTTCAAGAAGATGTGATCTTAAACTTCTGCCGTGACTATCTGTATCATCCGATGGAGTTAACCAGGGAAGGTGCTAAAAGGTACCCCACTGACTGGCGTAATCGTAACATCACGAGCCGCAGCCTTATCTTCACCGACAAGGGGAGTAAGAACAAGAAATATGATAATGTGTCAATCCAATAAAACAACAATATGAAAAAACAAGTATTAAACATCTGGCTTATGGCCGCGCTCGCGTTTGGCCTCGGCATCTCTGTCACCTCCTGCAAGGACGATGACGATGACAGCAAACCGAGCGAAGGACAAGAAACTTACGAAGGACTATCGACATTGGAGGACGACCAGCTGGCCGACCTCATTGCGGCATGGACAGACACCGGCCGTGACGAGTTGAACGGCACCGCATGGCGCAACGGCACCTACGAGCCCACTGTGGGCCTGGTTTTAGACGAGTCGCAGCCCGGCATCCGCTACGTCGCCGTAGGGACCACTGAAGAGGCTGACCGCTATGCCGCGAGTGCGCTGGGCACGCTGGGCATCGACTATGAGTCGCCCGCAGGCTTCTCCTATTCCAACGGCCAGGTGGGCACTATCGCATACAGCCACAGCGAAGGCAACACGCTGGGCACCATCAGCGTCAGCATACGCCAGATACCCGTCCTGCAGGAAATCCGGCTCGTCAAGGTGTTGCCGGATAATGCCGACGGCAAGCCCTACTACAAGTGCGGCGACATTGTGAAATACAAGAACCGCTTCTACGTCTGCGTGTCGAATCACGAATACGGCCAGGAGGCCCGATTCATCACCGTCAACGACCAGGACACTCACACCAAGGGCAAGTTCAAATGGTCAGGTGTGGGCGTAGATACCGTATATAACGATGATATGGCCAAGGCTGAGGTGCTGGGCGACTGGCTTCAGAACGTGGTGTGCAACGGCGACATGTGGAACAGCGTGGTCCGGAGGATGAATGCCACGAATAACGGGAAGTTCACCCGTCAGCTGGTACCCGAGGACAACCTTATCCGCACATCGCTTGTCAACACGCTCATCGCCTCATACGAGTATATTCCAGAATTTCAAAAGCCCAATCCATTGGAACTAGTTAACATGTATAACTTTCAAAATTTTGCTTGGAAAGAAAAACTTGATGATGAAACCAACATCTTATTTGGCACGTACGCTCCGGTGGGTTTCCTGCTGGCAGACAAGTTGAGATGGACGTTGATTACGGACAAGTGGGTACCCTACATCTACCTGGTCAAGGGGGAAACACTCTTCAATAAGGTGTACGACCTGGAGCTGCACACGATTAAGTCGCAGTACAAAGACGCCTCGCATTTCAAGTTCAAGGCACTGAACAAATTTAAGATTACCAAAGAAGACCAACTCATCGGCACGCCAACCGTCATGGACAAGAAGGGAGATGCCTCTTATAATTTAATTAAAGCAGACACGTACTATGTGTGCGTCATAGGTATGCACTGGACTCACGAACAATTTAGTGACGGAACTAGTCAAATTAAGGCGCTTCTTAACTTCTGTCAAAGCAACGAGTTTCATCCGAGGAGTAGAGTCAGGGATCTTTTCAAGAAGTACCCCACCGACTGGTGTCATCGTAACATCACGAGCCGCAGCCTAACCTTCACCGACAAGGGGAGTAAGAACAAGAAATATGATAATGTGTCAATCCAAAATTAAACAAACAATATGAAGAAGAAAGCTTTAAACATCTGGCTCATGGCCGCGCTCGCATGCAGCCTGGGCATCACCGTCACTTCCTGCTCGGACGATGACGACGAACCGAAGAGTGAAGAACAGAAGGAACAGGAAGCCCAGCAGAAGGCCTCCAAGTTCTGGAACGTAGTGGGACAGTTAGTGAGCGTGGATGACGTGACCGAGGACTACGAGGGCAAGACCTTCGAAGCCACCTACGGCATTGCCGATGCCACAAACCCCACCACCCGCATCGTGAACACCAACGACATGAAGACCGCTGCACAGCGCTTCGCCAACCTGGTGGACGCCACGGGCATCAACGAGAACACGGCCTCCTACAAGTGGAGCGACCCTGAGATCGGCACGATGACCTACACCCGTGGCGGCACGGCTGCCAACTGGGCCACCGTCGATGTCGATATCAAGGCCGTGCCCGGTCTGCAACGCATCATCTACCGCGAGGGTGGCGAGGGCGACAACGGCAAGTTCAGCGGCAAGGCCTACTATCGCTTCGGTGATGTGGTGAGCCGCCAGGTGGAGGTCAAGTTCGACGAGAAGAAGAACAACGACGACCGCGGCACCATCACCGAGTACTGGATCTGCGTGCGTCCCGCCTTCGGTCCCGAGGGCAAGGAGGACAGCCACTGGGTGTGTGTGAACACCGTGGGCGACAAGAACTACAAGTACTACAAGGCCAGCACGGGCGACAACTACTGGCTGCCCACGAGCCTGAAGACCGACAAGGAGAACATGCAGAACTTTGCAGAGCTGCTGTACGCCATCTGCAATCCGCAGACATGGTTCGACAACGTCTTCAACCACCACACGGACGGCAAGCTGTGGGGCTTCGACGGAGTGCCCTTCTTCACCGACTTCAAGGGGGCCAACCTGAAGTACCACAACCAGTACTTCTGGCAGAACGTATCGACAGGATGGGATAAGTTCAAGATAGCCGAGAAGGCCCTGAATACGAAAGATATGAACGAGCTGACGGATATCCTCAGATTCGATGGTGTGCGCCTGCTCTACAACGGCTACTCATGGTGGTTCACCACCTCATGGAACTGCGAGCTGTGGGAAGCCGTCTATACCAACGGCACGAAGGACGAGGAACTGAACATGCACCATGCCGCATACAACAAATGGGAGCAGAACATGAAGAACGTAAAGTTCGACGTACGCGAGATGGGCCAGAAGAGAGAGAACTACAAAGAG
The DNA here is from genome assembly GCA_946407895.1 of uncultured Prevotellaceae bacterium. Taxonomy (GTDB): domain Bacteria; phylum Bacteroidota; class Bacteroidia; order Bacteroidales; family Bacteroidaceae; genus Physcousia. The sequence continues at coordinate 19,571 of CAMJQA010000009.1, read as the reverse complement.
TTCTTTGGTGATACGTATAGGCGCTGGGCCATCCGCCACGCCACAGGCAAGGAGCTGGCCAGCAACAAGAAGTTCAACGTGAAGGACCCCATCGAAGGCGTGAAGGAAGAGTATCGCTACTACCGCGATGTGGTGCTGACGTCCGATCTGGACAAGGCACCGGAACAAACCGCTGCCCCCAACAACGACAGGACGAAGTGGAACCTGACCGATTATGCCGAACGAGGCCACTATCTGATGGGTGATGCCTATTTAGACGAGAATGGCCACCGCTGGTTTGTCATTAATATGGCTGGAACAACCGACAAAGACCCCAATGACAACTTGAAGACCACCGAAGAGCACGCCCCGATTGCCGAACTTGTGACTTTCGACGGACTCACCATATCGCCCGACGGCAGCCGCGTCACCAACCTGAGCACGTTCAATCAGACCATACGTGCCCTTACCCTGCTGCACACCCTGTTTGCCAACGGGCATAATATAAAAGACTTATCTACCACGCCCAACGCGACTGGACAGATTTTGAGAAACATTGTTGAAACCTGTGATGTGGATCCTCGCTACCTCTTCTTCCAGAGGGAGGCCAAGAGTAAAGATTCGCGGAATGCCACCCACACGTGCTCTGTGGCTTACAGCGACAGTGAAGTGACCAACGCACAGCCGCTCTTCCGCTTTGTGTATCCCATCGATATGAACAACGACGAGCCGCCCTTCTTCTACTGGAAGCACTATGTGAAGACTCCCGACACGACCACCGAAGAGTATAAGGAGAATCAGTTCAGCAACGAGCGCATCTGCCTGAATCATGTGGCTGAAGCCGACTACGTCCAGCGTTATGCGAAGGACTTTTATGCCTGTCAGCCCATCGTTCATCAGCTTGGGGGTACCGACAACGAGAAGCAGCCCTACCGGACCGCACCCGACCCACGAGCCAAGAATATGACCAACTATTTCTACAATAGAGTCGTGATGGAAAACGAGACCTTTGCCCCCGACATGTGGAACGAACCCGTGCTGATGTTCCGCACGACAGCCGTTTACGACCGCGGAGAAAATGACTATGCCACCGTCACCATTGACGGCCATAGCCTGACACTCATCAAGCGATGTGACCCCTATATCGTTCATGGAGAACATACAGCGGACGACGTGAACGACGACATAAACGGTTCTTATGCGCTCATAGCCAGCGAATGGGATTCAAACAACCGTAATACCACCTGGCTTGACGGAAAACTCTTCCATCTGCCCAAGTGGAGGGAGACGTGGAATTTTTAATTAAACAATATACTAAATATACTAACAAAACCATTTAACGTATGAAGAAGCAATTAAGCTATTTGCTGTTGGCCGGCCTGACGGGCTGCCTCAGCCTGACGTTCGCCGCATGTTCAGACGACGACAACGAGAACGACGCAGCCATCCAAGTTGACAAGGAGCTGCTGGAGCATGGCATTGAAGTGGATGCCAATATGCAAACCGCAGAAGTGACCGTCAACAAAGACGGTATCTGGGGCGCGCTCATCGATGAGGGCGAAAACACCTGGGTGGATTTCGAGGAAAGCCACCTCATCTACAAAGGCTCGCAGAAGCTCAAACTGACGTTCCAGAGCAATCCCGAAGGTGCCGACCGCACGGCAAAACTGCAGCTCTTCGGCATCGATGACAACGACCCCGTCATCATCAACATCCGCCAGCATGGCAAGGGCGACAATGCAGGAAACCCCTCCAGCGCCGTCACCTTCCAGTCGCAGGGTCTCGGCCATGGCGTGGTGGTGAACTATTTCCTGGACACAGACGCCGTGAAGCAGAACCAAAAGTCGCAGCCCGAGAGTTTCTCGATTATGAAGGCCAAAGGCAACAACTCCATCTATAACATGGAGAAGATTCAGGAGCTGGTAAATACCAACAAACTGAATAAGGTGGCCTACGAAGAGACGAGCAACAGTGTGTATGAACTGACGGCCGCCCTGGTGGACTCGACAGTGGCACAGAGCAAGCGATTCACTGCCACCGTGAACATGAGCGCCTCCTTCGGGTTCATCGAGTTTGAGGCTGGCGTGACATATCAGGCCCATAAGTCTCAGAGCAGCGGACATGTAGATTACAGCATCCTGCGCTATGCCCCCCTCTATGAAGTGAATGTCTCGCCTGCAGAAATCGCCACCTATGCGATGGACGAATCATTTGAGGCCATGATTGGCTATGAAGATGAATACGAGGCCATCACCGAACAGGTAGAGGCAAAGTATGGCAGCTGGGAAGCCCTGAAGAAGAAGAGCAAGATTACCTACAATGGCTGGATGAAGAAGCTGAACAAATACAGACCCGACTTCGGTGGTGTCTTCAGCACAGGCTTCAGTGCCGACATCTGGGAGTACTACAAGGCTATCATGGAGGAAAACTATGACAAGGCCGAGGCTGCACTGGAGAACATCGACGAGAGCTACAGCCCCTTCGTCATCACCGGTGGTACGTGGGGCGGTTCGATGAACGTGCTCTGCCGCATCGACACCATGAGCATGGTGGGTAAGGATTCGCTCTGGGCTAAGCTAAGCTTGGATGTGAGTGGCATCGGCAGCGTAGGCGGTGAAGTAAAATTGTCTTCAGAAGGTATGGACCTCTTCCGTAATGCGGATCTCAGGATAAGCATCTACGGTGGTGACCCCGCCATTGGCGACGGTATCACCTCGTGGCTCCTGAGCCCCAGTGTGACCAATTACAGCGTGATGCAGGGCTTGCTGAAGGAATGGATTGAGACGATGAAGAGTCCGGCCGACCCCGACAGCGACGACAAATCGGCTGCCGCACCGATTGAATACGCCTTCACTCCCGTCTGGATGCTCATCGACCCCGAATACAGGCAGTTTGCCCGCGACTGGTTCTACGAGCACTACAGCGGCAGCACGGTGCTGGACTTCTTCGGATACTGCGACAACCCGCGCGACAAGTGGCCCAAGCAGCCCTCAGAACTGCTGGGAAGCAAGGAGTAAAAGAAAAACACACAGATGCCCATGAAGCGAATCAAGACTCACACGCAACACCTCATGCTCGCCACCACCATTCTGGTGGCGGGCATGCTGGGGGCGTGCCAGCAGGCAGACTTGGAACCGGAAACGACATCGGAAAATGAACCATTCCGCTGGACACGCGCAGAGGATATAGAGACACGAAATGCCTTTATGCGCAACTTCGGTGTAGGATATAGTTACAACGCCGTGCGCGGCCAATACTGTAACTGGGAGGACATTCGCTGTCAGGTCATCAACCGCGAACGGCTCGACTGGATGCATGAGATTGGCGGTGCCAGCCGCCTCTACTACAGCACCTACGAACCCAGCTACCAGTGTGCAGCCAGGTATGAGTATTCCCACCGCGACTATATCGCAGCGTTCGACATCACGTCGCATAAGGAAATCAACCTGGGGCTTTACAAAGGCGAGCAACGCAAGCGCCAGTTTGTAATGGAAGACGGCATGAGCGAAGGTTTCTACTACATCATCGACGAGGTGGTGACACTCGGACGCCAGAGCCTGGAGCCCCGCAGCATCATTACCGTGGCAAAGTATGAGATGGAGGAGGTGCTGACCGCCAGCTTCCGCGATGCGGTTTATCACCTGTCGGAAATGCCGGACGAGGCGTTTGCCTCGGTGGATTCGTTCACGAACGTCTGGGGCACACACGTCATCGTCAATGCCTCGCTGGGCGGTCGCCTGCACATCGACCTGCAGAACAGCATGTTCCGCTTCAAGGATGAGGTGCAGGAATACCAGTACACGTCGAAGGACGTAGCCGGTTTCTATTCGAAACGCGAGGAATCGCGCAAGGACATGGAGCATTACAAGATGCTGACCGACGCCCACCTCAGCGTCACCGCCTACGGTGGCGACCAAAGCTCGCTGAGAGGCTTGCTGGGCGAATACAAGTATGACGGCACGCGCACCTTCTCGACCGAGGGTGTCTCCACATGGACGAAGTCGCTGCACTTCGACCCCTCGAATGAGGAAGCCTCAAACGTAGAGATGGTCAGCATGGACGTGGTGCCCATTTGGGACTTTATCAGCGCACTGGACGAGGACGTGGCCCGCCGGGTGAAAGCCCACGTGCTGAACGACGCCAAAGCCATGCAAGCCCTGCTGGGCGAGCGCAACTTCTTCAGTGCAGCGTTCCCCGTGAAGTACCCCACAGCAAAATGCCAGTATCGCAAGCAGACGGGAAACTGGACCCCGCTGACCCGCACAGACAGCGAAGAGGAGCCCATGGTGGTCAACATCGTGAGCGGCGGACGCTACATCGCCACCGTGTGCCACGAAAAGCTCAACGGCAAATGGCACTGGGTGGCATACCCCATCTATGAGGGCAAGGTCAAGCTGGCCTGCGGACTGGGTGTGCGCGAGAGTGACAACACCTTCTGGAACATACGCTGGAAGAACGGACTCCTCTTCACCGACGAGGTGGCCTTCCCCAGCGGTGCCAAGCCCTCGGGCGAGATGTTCTACATCAACGGCGGTGTCCTGGCCATGGAGCCCGACGAGGGTGTGGATTATGCCGACTGCCAGGCCCTGCCATACGTGGAGCTGAGCGGTGGCATACGTCCCGACGGAAACTACGAGAGCTCGGCATACGACGTGCGCAAGTGGGGCGTCGAGTTCCAGTGCTATGCCCCTCACAACCTGAGCATCCCCCTCATCAGCTGGGAGAAAGCAGAGAACGACAGTGCCCAGTACTGGCTCCGCCAGCCTGAATATACCTATATATATAATCCGAACGAACTGAAATGAAGCATACGAGGAGTCTTATATTGTGTATCGCAACGCTTATCCTGGCCGCAGGCTGTAAGGATGACAACACCCCCGACGCACCACAGCCGGGAGACTGGACGGTGAACGTGCTGGGAGGCAGCGATGCCGAGATAAGCGAAGGAGAGATAGTGACCTTCGGGCAGCATGCCACATACGGCAGCCTGCGCATAGAGCTGAAAGGCTACAGAGCCGACCGCGACGGAGCGGTGAGCGTGGCCTGCAGCGATGCCGACTGGCTTACGATAGACAGCAAGGCGCTGGACGAGGACGGCATTGTCAGCCTGACCATCCAGGAAAACGACAACGACAGGCGGCGCTATGCGACGGTCACCTTCACCTCGACGCTTTACCCCTCGGTCACGGCAAGCCTGACGGTAGAACAGCTGTCGAGAGGCGACAGCGACACCAACGGCGACGAGGCCAAGGAGCAGCTGTACGTGGGCTACGGATATGATATATACAAGGCATTAGACAGCCCCATGGCCGTCCGTACGAAGAAGCCCATCCTGGACTATAAGCATCTGGTGGAGGCCAGCAACGCGGCAGACTACGAGACGGTACACGACTCGCACCTCTCGCGCACGGAAATGAAATATGTGGCGAGCAAGTCGCTCTACGAGTATTCCGAGGACCTGACAAAGCAGCAGACCAAATCGGACGACTATACCGTGTCAGGCTGCAAGTCGGACTGTGAGCAGGCTGCCGGGCTGACCGAAAACAAATCCGAGACGAAGATGCAGAACTACGGTCGCGGCATCATGCTGAAGACCGTGCATGCACGCGTCATCGACAAGGCTGCACTGCAACATCTCAGAAAGACGGGGCACATGCCCTTTGCCTCCGACTTCATGACCCGCCTCTTCACCATCATGCAGGCTAAGGGGGATGCCCAAAGGAACCTGGTCGTGCAGACGCTCGAGGAATACGGCACACACCTCATCATCCAGGTCGATCTGGGCGGACGCATTGACTACACGTTTACCATGCAGAAGTCAGGCACCGTATATACACAGGACGAGATGGTGCAGGAAGCCGAATACACCATGGGCCAGATCTCCAAAGACGACCGCGGCAAGGGCTATAACCAGGAGACCAGCTCCTCGAAGTCGGCCAGCGGTGCCATCAAGGTTGTCGGAGGCAGTGAGGCGGTGCGCAACCTCATGAGGGACGACATCAAGCAGCTGACAAAGACCTCTCAGATACCGCCCGAACACATCACGGAGTGGCTGGCCAGCATCAACTATACCGAGGATGCCGTGCGCCGTGGCGACATTGACGTCGTACACTTCGAGGTGGAACCGCTGTGGAACCTCGTGCCCGACAACCTGCGCGATATCTTCCTCGATGTGACACTGAGAATGGCGGAACGCACCGACTGTAAGGTGAGCGATGAGCTTCTGGGCACAGACCTCTATACCATCGACTGTACCCGTGCCGACCTGTTCGACTTCTCAAACGCGGGTGACGACCAGACGCTCTGCCGCCTGCTCTACCTGAAGAGCGGCGAGGAGAACATCCAGGTGCCCGTATTAGAGGTATGCTCGGAATACGTACCTAAGATACGCACCGACCGGCGCGTCACCGTCATCTATCCCATCTATAAACAGAAGATACGCATGAATGAGGGCGTGTTCATAGGCGACGGCATCCATCAGCCGGCCTATGTGGGCTTTGGCGGCGGTGACTGCTTCGTGGCTCCGATTATGACCATGAAGAGTACTGACATCATCACGCAGGTGAGCTACATCAACGGTTCGCTGAACACGGATCGGCCCAGCGTGAAGTTCATCAGCGAGGACCAGCGGAGCCGCGTGGTGAAGGACGACGTCTTCTACTTCCGCAGCAGCCCCAATACCTATAAATACCCGATTGTGAAGATTGGCGACCAGTTCTGGACCCGGCGCGACGTCTATCACAAGATGGGACTGGCCCTCAACTCCAGCTCGGACCGCACGCTGGATATCATGAAGGACGGCATACTCTACGCCCGCTTCTGGCACGACCTGGGACGTGCGAACATCGCTTCGAACAAATGGATGTGGGGCTGGAGTCCCAACACCATGTTCGAGGGCGACCCCAACCAACTGTGGTACTTCCCCCGGGGCAACGATGTGAAGAACCTGCATGCCTTCCTCGGTTTCAACCCCAAGGCTCTGTTTGCCGGACAGGTGTCGGGCTTCAATGCCGAGTTCAACGGCTACTATGGCGGCTATGACATCGTCAACAAGAAATCAACTGAGGATCCCGTGGTTCGCAGCAAGGGAGAACTGAACGTGTTTGCCACACGCAATACGAAGGGAGAGTCCAGCTCCACCTTGCTGGTGCTCGACAAGAACTATCAGCTCTATGAGGCTGCCAACGGCCCCGACGGCTCATGGCGCGAGAACTACTACCCCGTCCGTCCGGTACGCGGGTACATGTTTAACTACCCCACGCTGAACACCATTCAGGACTATGAGAATAAATATAAATAAGTGAGAACAGAGCTACAATGGAATTGACAATGAATATAAGAATGAGAAATCTGTATAGATGCACGCTTGCCATCGGCATGCTGGCAGGATGCGCCTTTGGTGCTGTATCATGCTCAGACGATGACGATATTGACGATCCCGGAAAGGAGCAGCCAGGCAAAAGAGTTACTCTTGAGATGGTGAACCAGAAGGCTGCGGTGGAGAGCGTGCTGATGAAACTGGCAGGCGTGGAACCTCAGGACTCCACGGGTATTGACTTTGAAGGAAAGCAGTATGAGCCGGTCATCGGCAAGGTGAGGGACGAATCGAAGACGACGGAACGCTGCGTGCTGGTGGACGATGAAGTGGAGGCCTCGCTGAAGTTCCGTGCCCTCGTCTGCAACGAGGACTTTGTGAAGGAAACAGCTGACGGATATGTCATTGACCTGACCGACCTGAACTATCGTCTGGACGGCCGCAAGCAGAAGCTGGGCAAACTGACCTACCACTGCTCGACCGACGGCACCTGCATGGGCTATGCCGATGTGGACATTGCCTGCGTGCCGCAGCTGCAGCGTATCACCTACCTGACCAAGGAACAGTGGGGCAGCAACGGCTGGGACGAGGACGGACGATGGCAGTCGCCCTGCCTGTTCGGACAGGTGTGGGAAAACGCAAGAGAAGGTCTCAAGTATGTGTGTGTGGTAGAGAGCCGGTCGGACACCGACGGATGGCTTATCAACGTACAGGCCGGACGAAGCAACATGTATGAGGTAGTGGCTGGCAACGAGGGGAACAAGGGTGCCTGGAGACCGCAGCATCCAGTGGCCCAAATAGCCATTGAAAACTACGTCAAACTCTGCATCGATGCCCAGTATTACGACATGAAGCAGGCCCTGCGCAAGAAATACCCCAATAAGATATTCCCCCCAGTGCCCGTACGTCACGGCACAGGGCAGACATGCGAATGGAGTAATTATGGAGACCTGCACATCAATGACGGCGATGACGGCTTCGGCACCTCAAAGAAAGGCTACGGACACTGGGTGGGCGACCTGGGCAACGACGGCGACTACAACACTCCGGGCGCCGGTCCTGAGGTGATCATTGTCCGCTATGGCTGGCTTGGTGACTATGCATGGGTTCCAGCCCGCGACTGGCGTCACCAGGAGCATTATTGCATGGCTCCCCGTGCCCGCTACGACTCCAGCCGCTACTGGCACACGAGGAGCTATGTATATACGTCGTTTGATGACACCGACTACTGCAACGGTATGGCAAGCAAGTACCCCTACACCGCCAACGGCTACAGCTTCAGGGGCACGCCTCCCATCGGCTTTGGCTTAAAGCCCATCTATGATCCGGCGGATGAAGGATTCTAAGCACGAAAGAACATAGCAGAGACAAGGGAAGTTAAAGAACATAAATAAATATAGAAGGATAGAAATAGAGAACGACAATGGATGTAAGAATGAGAAATCTGTTTAGAAGTATACTTGCTATTGGCATGCTGACAGGATGCGCCTTTGGTGCTGTATCATGCTCAGACGATGACGATATTGACGATCCCGGAAAGGAGCAGCCAGGCAAAAGAGTTACTCTTGAGATGGTGAACCAGAAGGCTGCGGTGGAGAGCGTGCTGATGAAACTGGCAGGCGTGGAACCTCAGGACTCCACGGGTATTGACTTTGAAGGAAAGCAGTATGAGCCGGTCATCGGCAAGGTGAGGGACGAGTCGCAGACGACGGAACGCTCCGTGCTGGCGGACGATGAAGTGGAGGCCTCGCTGAAGTTCCGTGCCCTCGTCAGCAACGAGGACTTTGTGAAGGAGACAGCCGACGGATATGTCATTGACCTGACCGACCTGGACTATCGTCTGGACGGCCGCAAGCAGAAGCTGGGCAAACTGACCTACCACCGCTCGACCGACGGCACCTGCTTGGGCTATGCCGATGTGGACATCGCCTGTGTGCCGCAGCTGCAGCGCATCACCTACCTCACCAAGGAGCAGTGGGGCAGCAACGGCTGGGACGAGGACGGACGATGGCAGTCGCCCTGCCTGTTCGGACAGGTGTGGGAAAACGCAAGGGAGGGCCTCAAGTATGTGTGCGTGGTAGAGAGCCGGTCGGATACCGACGGATGGCTTATCAACGTACAGGCCGGACGAAGCGGCATGTATGAGGTAGTGGCTGGCAACGAGGGCAACAAGGGAGCCTGGAGACCGTGGCATCCGGTGCCCCAAATAGCCATTGAAAACTACGTCAAACTCTGCATCGATGCCCAATATTACGACATGAAGCAGGCCCTGCGCAAGAAATATCCCAATGAAATATTCCCCCCAGTGCCCGTACGTCACGGCACAGGGCAGGAATGCGAATGGAGCAATTATGGAAACCTGCACATCAATGACGGGGATGACGGTTTCGGCACCTCGAAGAAAGGCTACGGACACTGGGTGGGCGACCTGGGCAACGACGGCGACTACTACACTCCGGGCGCCGGTCCTGAGGTGATCATTGTCCGCTATGGCTGGCTTGGTGACTATGCATGGGTTCCAGCCCGCGACTGGCGTCACCAGGAGCATTATTGCATGGCTCCCCGTGCCCGCTACGACTCCAGCCGCTACTGGCACACGAGGAGCTATGTATATACGTCGTTTGATGACACCGACTACTGCAACGGTATGGCAAGCAAGTACCCCTACACCGCCAACGGATACAGCTTCAGGGGCACGCCTCCTGCCGGCTTTGGCCTCGAGGCCATCTACGATCCGGCTACCGAAGGGTTTTAAGTATAAGTTGATTTAACCTAAAATAATAATCATCATGAAAGGATGGAATGTTTTATTAGCCGGTCTGGCGCTCCTGATGACGGGTGTGCTGACCAGCTGTAATAATGAGGATGACATCGTCCCCGAGGTGGCACCACCCCTGCAAGGCGCTACAAAACAGGTAATGGTGGTCTTTGCACCCGGGCAGCTGGGTGACAAGGGATATGCCGACCGCGTGATGGACGGCATAGACATCCTGGCAACCGCTCAGGACCAGTTGGAGGTGCCCGAGGCTGACGTGAACTACATCTCCATGTCGGACCCCCTCTTCACGTTCAAGGCCCTGGAGCAATGGATGTCCGAGGCCCGCAACCCCTTTAACGGGCAGGACTACGGGCATCGCCTGCTGGTACTCACGGAATCGTATATGCTGCAGTGGCTGGCAGAGAGCAGTGCCGAGATGCGCGACAGTGACGAGGTGCTGGTGCTGAAAGCCATACAGGAAGACCTGGACAATGCAGAAGCGCTTGGACTGGGCAAACGGCTGCATGCACTGAACATATCGGCAGAACGGTCTGCCCGCAAGTTCTGCGAGTACATGGACCAACGCATCGACTACGAAGAGGGCCGTGGACGTGATGTCAATCCCTCCTCCATAAACATGCTGCGCCTGTATGATGAGGAAGAAGTGGCCTACAGAGACGGCATCCGCGAGACACTGACCGAGATGCGGGGCGAGGAACTGGAGATGAGTGACTATCCCCTGTCAGCACTTGACAACTACGGCACCTATTCCCCCCTGCTGGAGGAGAACATCATCCAGGCAGCCTACGACAGCGGACAGATGCTTCACAACAAGGTCCGTTCAGACGGCACTATCTTCACCTTCGTGGACCTGGGCTCCGCAAACATGAGCTTCGACTACTATCTGATGCGCCAGCCCAGCTTCTCCTATACCACGCTCATGCTTGATGCCCAGCCCAGCTTGCTGCGCCGCTTCGTCATCGACAGGCGTTTCGACACCGCCGTCAGCGAATGGGTGACGGGGTGGATGGATGCCGCACCGGGCGAGATGCCCCTGGCCACGTCATACAACGATGAGAACTATTGTCAAGACAATATAACAACTGAGCTATGAAATACATAAAGTCTATATTAATCATCCTGGCCCTGGGCCTGGCTGCATGCAGTGACAATGACAAGAACGAGGTCCCGGTGGAGACGCCGGCAGCAGAGGTGAAAACCCTCAATGTTGACATCGTGCTGCCCGCTGACATTCAGAAGCAGTGGCAGAATACCATCGACTGGGCCATAGCCAACATTACCAAGGCGCAGCAGATGGATGACAAACGTGTAGAGCTGAACCTGCGCTACCACGACGAGGACACGGAGAACCTGAACGAGCTGGCCTACAAACTGACTCACCCCGATGAGGGCGAGGATAGCTGCCATGCCATCATAGGCCCTTACTACAGCGACCATGCCACTGCCTTCCTGAGCTATGCGGCGCAGACCCGCCTGCCGGTGGTGATGCCCACGTGCACGAGTGCCGAGCTGCAGCGCATCAATGCCCGCAATACCTACGCCTGGTTTCTCACTGAGAGCGACATTACGCAGTGCGAGATTATGTTCTCGGCTATCAAGACCATGAAGGGCAACAACGTGGTCCTGCTCTATAGCGACGATAACTACGGCAAGTCCTTCTTCGACTGGTTTAACTTCCTGGCTACGGAGAACGGGCTGAATATACTGGGTTCGGGTGCACGCGCCTTTAAGGAAGGCGATGACCTGTATGACTTCTTCACCGAGGTGTCCACCGCTGCCGAAGGCGAGATTGTAACGGTCTGCCTGGCTTTGTCGAATCCCAGCGACTACCTGGAGGTGAGCTATCAGATAGACGAGTTCCTCAGTGACCCGCCAGAAGACATCGACCCGCAGTTCTCCCTCTTCTGCTCGGACAAGGCATTGAGCGAGGAGGTAGTCTATAGCGATGAAATGCTGTCGTTCATAGGGGTTAGCCCCGTGGCATCAATGAACAGCGGTTTCTCGCAGGTCTATCGTCAGCGCTACAGCCGTCTGCCCCTGAGCGGCGAGGCCCAGCTCTATGATGCCCTGTGCCTGATTGCCCTTGGCGGCATTCACCAGATGTGCAGTCCCGATAAGTGCCTGGTTTATGGCAAGCAGGTTGTCTATAGCAGCAGACCCTTTGAACCCGGACTTACCGACTATATGCGCTCGGTGGTGGCCTCGTATAGCCAGGAGGTGGACCAGTGGAACGCAGAGGGACTGGCCAGGGCATTCCGTGCCCTGACAACGGGCGGAAGCACGGCCTACTTTGGTGCGACAGGCGACCTGACCTTTGACGAGGTGACAAGCACGAAGGTGCTGAATACCAACTATATGGTATGGATGACCGACTATAACTATTTCGGTGATGACTTCAACAAGAAGGTGATACCCATCTGCTACCTGAGTACCAGTGGCACGGGCAACAGTGCTTCGACGACCACAATCTGGGAACGGACGAAGAGCTACGAACAGTCGTTCGAAACAGATATTGAGGCGGGCAATGACCTGCCAGACGTTTCAGACCACTGGGCCGTGGTCATCAGTCCCAGCACCACGTGGGGCAACTACCGTCACCAGGCTGACGCCTTCGCCATGTACCAGACCCTGCGGCAGCACGGGTATGACGACGAACACATCGTGCTCATCGTAGAGGACAACTTGGCCGACTCTCCAAACAACAAGGACTACCCCGGGCAAATCTTTGTGGAACGCAGCGACGATGCCATCATTCATGACGACCTCGTGAACCTCGACGTAAGGAAGGGTGCCAAGGTGGACTACCACTTCAGCGCCCTGACCCGCGAAGATGTGGCCGACATCATGCTTGGCCGTCAAAGCGACCGTCTGCCGGAGGTAATCCATCCCACTGCAAACAGTGACGTCTTCTTCTTCTGGAGCGGACATGGTGGCAGTGCTCAAGGTCCCCTGTGGGGCAATGAGGATGCCAACACGTACTTCGGTACAGAGCGCATCAGCAGCATTGTCAGCGAGATGAACGAGGCCGGCATGTACCGACGCATGATGTTTGCCATTGAGACGTGCTTCAGCGGCAAGTGGGGCGAGGCCCTGACCGGACAGCCCAACGTGCTGGTGCTCACGGCTGCCAATCCCCGCGAGACGTCGAAAGCCGACGTCCACGACCGTGAACTGGGTGTCTATCTGAGCAATGCCTACGCGCGAACCTTCCGGAAGTATGTCAACCAGAACAACCAAATCACCCTGCGTGACCTCTATATAGAGCTTGCCAAGACCACCAACGGCAGTCATGTGAGCATCTATAACGAACGCAACTACGGTTCGGTCTATACCAACACGATGGCCGACTATTTCCCCAGATAAACAAAATAATTGCAATAGTTTAATAATACATTAATAATTTAATTATGAAAGCAAAAAAGACTTTTAAATGGTTGCTGATGACCGCATTTGTTGTCGGCGTCAGTATGACAGTCGTCTCTTGTTCGGACGATGATGACAAGATTAAGCCGGAAGAGCAGGAAGAAACCCAGGACCCCTTTGACAAGAAGAGTGAATCTGGCATTGCATGCTATAACCTGCTGTGTCAGTTGTCGGCGATAGGCGACAGTCTGCCTGACAACTGGAAGACGAAGACCTACGAGCCCCTTGACGGCGTGGTGCTCGACGCCTCTCAGCCCTTTGTACGCTCAGTCGTTGTGGACGATATGGACGCTGCACTGGAATACTACAACGGCTTGACAGACAAGGACCTAGTGACAGCCCGGTTCGACACATGGACGATGGCTAATGTGGGTTCGCTCACCTTCACACCGGTGAATCAGTCGGACTGTATGGCCACTATTGACGTAAGTGTGAAGCAGTTGCCCAAACTGACCCAGATACGTCTGGTGCCTGCCAATGCCGTTCCCGACAATGCAGGCTTCGATGGTGATCCCTGGTACCGTCTGGGTGATGTCATCCGCGACAGAGAGGGCAGCTACTGGATTTGCGTGCGTCCCTGCTTTATGAACGTTATTCAGAGCTATTGGGTATCGTTCAACCTGACCACCACCTGTATATCCGACTATTCGAAGGCTGGCCTGCTGAAGCAGAGGATTCCCTATAACCTGGGTAACAAGAAACCGGCCAACGCATTTGTCGTACAGCTGCTCTCTGTACTGTCGCGCTACAGCGAATTCCAGAGCAAGATTGGATCCAGCCTCTTTGGTGGCAGCAAAGGCTTCTCAGAGCTGCCTGGCGAGGCTATGCCCAACAGCTATATCGCCAAGATTGTTGACAACTGGGATAAGAAGGACATCTGGAACAAGATTAAGCCCAGTGGCATGTCGGCTGCCGAATTCAAGTCCTACTTTAACCAGAACCTCACGCTGATCTTCAACACGGCGCACATCCAGAGCGCAAACCTGAATGTTGACATCAGCCAGTTCTCCAATGCCTCCGACTTCTATCGCTCGGGCCAGAAGAATACTTCTGCAGCATTCGACATGCGGAGTCAGGCTTTTGACGTTACCTCCTATGCCACAAGTGGAACCGGTTCGGCATCAGCCATTGGCAGCAAGGCCCTCGTTGTTCGATACAAGGATGCCAAGTCACTCTCCAACACACGTAACAACATGGAGGGCGTATCACCCTTAGATCCTATCGAAGGCACTACAGACGTATATCGTTTCGAAACAGCTAACTGATTGAAATGAATCGTTGTCTCCTCATACCTTTCGTCCTCCTGTTGCTCTTCGCGTGCAGCAAGGAGGACGAATTGGTGTGCTTGCCCGACGAAGCGGCCGGAGCCAAATACCAGATAATGGTCGTCTTCGCTCCCGGGCAACTTGGCGACAGGGGCTATGCCGACAACGTATTCAACGGTGTATCGTATCTCATCCATTACAACGCCACGGCCACGACTTCCACTTCAGTGGATGCCGACCTCATCTCGCGCTACGACTACGCCTCAACCCGAAAAGCCCTGGAAAGCTGGGTGGCCAACCCTGTCAATCCCGTCAACGAACAGGAATACGAACGCCGTCTGCTGGTGCTCACCGAACCGTTCATGCTGAACTGGCTCAGTACGTGCAAGGATTTTCTGCGCCCGACCGACGAGGTGCTCGTACTGAAACTCATCGAGGAAGACGTGGATGCAGCCAACGATAGCCTGGAACTGGGAAACCGCCTCCACGCAGTCAACATTTCCATGGCAGAGCCTATCAGAATGTACTGTGAAACGATACGATGGTATATCCGCCTTTACAATAGCGAAGGCGAAGGACATGAATCCGACTATCACGTTAACGAAACCAGTTTTCCTGTTTTCCGTCTCTACAGCGAAGACCTGATACCCAGCCGTGACAGCGTCTATGAAACGATGGTAGAAGAGTTGGGCGAGGATATCAACATCGTGAAGACAAACTTCTACTCGAAGGGTGCTGAGGGCTATCCACAATCCCTCTACGGTCTGAGCACATTGGAGCAGAAGATGAGCTTTACCCTGCAGTCATTTATGCAGATGTTAAGAAATGGCATGTTCTTTCCTATTTGCGGCTTAGGTGCCATGAACGCAGGCATAGACTATTTCATTATGGATAATTCCCATGATATGTTGCGACCGCTGCTTCTGGATGCCAGTCCGTCAATTGTTAACCGGTCATACATCCTCAGGCCCTTTGACCGCGTACTGGCTGACTGGGTATGGCGCTGGCTGCATTCCGAGCCCTGTGTCATGCCTGCGGCAGAGGTACACGGACATTGGGATGGTTTTCCATGTATAACCGATATGTGGTTCTCAAGTGATGACGATGATGGTGGCGATGATGGTGGTGACGACGGCGGTGATGATGGTGGCGACGATGACGATGATGAGTGGCATTGATGAGGATGCAGGTAGTTCCAACAGCTTCGATGATGAATAGAGAAAAACTTTTCTTCCCGTATGGCGCCCTGCTTTTATGCCTCACCCTGTGGCTGTCTGGCTGCCGTGACGATGAGCATATTCCCGTAATCCCAGCGAATGAGGACACTCGTACCGACACGCTCAACATCGACGTGGTGCTGCCACAGTACGTCAGGGAATCGTGGCAGAATGCCATCGACTGGGCAACGGCTAACATCAAGAGTGCTCAGCAGCGACGCAGCAACCGCGTGGTACTCAACCTGCGCTACCACGATGAACATAGCGTTGACCTGGACAGCCTGGCTTATCGGCTGGCCAATCCGGAGGAGGGCGATGACACCTGCCACGCCATCATCGGTCCCTACCACAGCGACAATGCCCAGACCTTCCTGAACTATGCTGCCCGTACCCGCCTGCCCGTGGTGATGCCCACTTGTACCAGTGCCGACCTGCATCGTGCCAACATACGCAACAACTACGCCTGGTTCCTCACCGAAAGCGACATCACACAGTGTGAGATTATGCTTGCTGCGGCAGATGCCAACAAAGCCTCTAATGTAATACTGATTTATGAGGACAATACCTACGGACGTTCCTTCTACGACTGGTTTGGCTACTATGCGACAGAACTGGGCATACACATAGCCGGCGACGGCGCTATCGCCTACGAGAGAGGCATGGACCTGGTGCCGTTTCTCAGGAAGGTGCGTGACGATGCCATAGGCGAGACCACTGCAGTCCTGATTGCCGTCTCTGACGTGAATGACTATGAAACCATCATTAATGAAGTAGATGAATTTAGCTACAGCTGGGTTTCTGAGGACGCTCGACCCATACGCTTCGAGTGCATCTGCAGTGATACCTCCCTCGATGGGATTCTGGCCAATGCCGATCATTATTTTTCTTTTAGATACGGTATCAGTCCATACGGAGATATGCATCTCGGATTCCCGCAGGACTATGAGGTGCGCTATGGGCGAAATCCGCTCAATGGCGAGGCGCAGATCTACGATGCGCTGATGATCATCGCCTTGGGAGCAGCCCAGCGCATGGCCAGTCCCACAAAATGTATGGTGGATGGCAAACCCGCTCCGAGCGAGACGGAGCAGCCGCTGCTCACTGACTATATGCGAAGCATTGTCAGCTCGGAGGAGGGGCTGACCACCCTGTGGAACCTGAACGGCATGGCCAATGCGTTCCGCGAGCTGGAGGCGGGGAACGTAGTGGAAATGAGCGGAGCTACGGGCGACCTTCTCTTCGACGAGACATCGCGCACACAGATTCTCAATACGAATTATATGCTATGGACGCTGACCTGGGATTGGAACTGGAGCGAGGATGAATTTGCAGAACCGCTGCCTGTAATTGAACCCATACTCTTCCTCTCCACCGCCGGATTAGGCTCCAATGTGAGTACCACCGTGATGTGGCAGGCTGAGAAGACCATTAATCAGTCGTTCAGCGCGGATGTGGTGACCCACGAGCTGCCCCAGACGACCGACCGCTGGGCTGTTGTCATCAGCCCAAGCACCTCGTGGACCAACTACCGTCACCAGGCTGATGCCTTTGCCATGTATCAGTTGTTGCGCCAGGATGGATACGACGACGACCACATCATCCTCATTGTAGAGGATAACCTGGCAAATGACCCGAGGAATGTATTCCCAGGTCAGATATTTGTAGAGCGGTCTTCCGACTCGGACGCATGGAATCCGCTCGCCAATGAAGACGTCCGCAAGGGCGCTGTTGTCGATTACCACTTCAGCGACCTCCAGCCAGAGGATATTGCCGATATCATGCTGGGCCGTCAGAGTGACCGTCTGCCGCATGTAATCCAATCCGATTCCAGCAGCAACGTGTTCTTCTTCTGGAGCGGACACGGCGGCAGCCAGGAGGGTCCCCTGTGGGGTAACGAGAATGCCAGGACGTACTTTGGCGCAGCACGCATCAAGGACATCATCACCCAGATGGATGCCGCCAACATGTATCGCCGTATGATGCTGGCCATCGAGACCTGCTACAGCGGCAAGTGGGGCGAGGCGATTACCGGGCTGCCCGACGTGCTGGTGCTCACCGCAGCCAATGCCTTCGAGACCAGCAAAGCCGACCTCTTCGACCAGCAGCTGGGCGTGTTCCTCAGCAATGCCTTCGCCCGGACGTTCCGTACCCAGTTGGGAGCGGAGCCGGACATCACAATCTACGATCTCTACCGCCAGCTTTACAAGACCACCAACGGCAGCCACGTCTCCATCTACAATGCCAATGCGTATGGCTCGGTATATTCCGAGACGATGGATGACTACTTCCTTCACAAATAGCAAAGATAACCAATATGATGCGTCACTTACTCATACCCTTCCTTTTTCTCCTGCTTTGCGTTGCATGCAGCAAGGATGAAGGCCCACAGCCCGCAACAGAGAAGAATCCCCTCTGCCAGGTCATGGTGGTCTTTGCCCTTGGGCAGCTCGGCGACCGCGGATATGCCGACAATCTGATGGAGGGTGTCAACCTGCTGTCTTCTCAGAGCAATGGAAACGAGAAAGATGATGAACAGATCAATGTGAGCTTCATTGCCTCCTCTGAGGAGAGGATACTCCACTGGGTCGAGCATGCCGAAAGCCCCTTCGTGGAGGATACATGTAGCCGACGCCTGCTGGTTCTCACGGAACCCTACATGGCCTACGAGTACCACGAGGCGCTTTCCTGTCTGCGTTCCACCGACGAGGCGCTGCTGTTGAAGGTAAATGACGATGACGTGAAAGCAGCTGCCGAGAAACTCGGGCTGGGTGAGCGGCTGCATGGCCTGAACATCTCAGCTGCCTATAGCATGCGCCGCTATTGCCGTTACATGGAAAAGATAATCTGCGATGCCAAAGAACTTGAAGGCAAGATCCTCACCAGTGATCCCATTTCCTACTATCGCCTTTACGACAGCACCTATGTGGCTTATCGCGACAGTGTCTTTGAGACATTGAAGGAGGAGTTGGACGCTTCAACGCGAATCAATATTTCTTCTATAAGTGACGAGTTTGGCGCAGGCGTCTATACCCCTGACTTTGAACATACCGTCATAGAAAGTGCCTATCTGTTGGGAGTCTTTCAGCAGCTCTTCTATGAAGAACGCGGAATTGCCTTCGCCGTCATTGATTTGGGTTCGGGCAATGCCGGCTGGGACTACAGTCTCCTGTACAACGCATCCGAAGGCGACACCTTCCACACACTGGTCATCGATGGAAGCCCGGTACCGTTGCCCCGTCGCACCTACATCAAGCGGTTCTTCAGCACAGCACTTGCCGACTGGTGCAATGAATGGGTGAACCGTCCAGTTGGCGGCATGCCCCCTATGACTACACATTGGGGAGGAGATTATTGCCAAGATAATATCCCTGATATGTAATAAGGAGGAGTGAAAATGGAATTCAAGAGAGGAATCATATATCTTATGGCCCTGTGGCTGCTGGCCTGCTGCAGCGATGATAACGTGCCCACTGATGAGGTGCCTGCAGCCGAGACCGTAACGGTGAACGTCGATGTCGTGCTGCCTGCCACCGTTCAGCGACAGTGGCAGAACGCCACGAACTGGGCCCTGCAGAACATAGCCAAGGCCCAGC
>CAMJQA010000008.1 GCA_946407895.1 uncultured Prevotellaceae bacterium | reverse complement strand
CACGAAAATGGTCATCAACGCTGATTCCCAGCGTCTTACACGATTCCATAGCGCGCCCTATAGCACCAATGAAGTTCTCCCAGCGCGCGTACCCCAACACCTCCTGGAGCTCACGGGCGTACCATACTTCTATATCATTGTCATCATCGTCCCTGACTGTCTTGGCTATCAGGTCAAACGCTGACTTATATTGCTGTATCTTTTGAATGTCCATAATATGATTCTTCTTGTCGTTGGTTTCCGCCTACAAATATACGAAAAAAAAATCCATTTCGCACCGTTCACCGTTCTTTTTTGTGGCTATTCTGCGAGAAACGTATCAATCAGGCGAGTTTGCATAGTCCTGGAACTTAGCTCAACTTATTCACTATTGACTTATTCGCTTATTCACTTTGGACATTTAACTTTTTTGTTGACTATCGTCACTCTGGTCGGAAATTGAGTCTCGGGATTGAGTTGATGATAATGGGATGAGTAATAAATTGTAAGAATAATAATATTATTATATATATTAATATATATAATAAAAGTTTTCCCTTCAAGATTCCGCAGAATCTTAATGTCCAAAGTGAATAAGTGAATAAGCGAATACAAAGCCATGTCTTGCATGAGCTTTGTTGAGCGCAGAGCTTATCGACGCAGTCAATAGTGAATAAGCGAATACAAAGCCATGTCTTGCATGAGCTTTTGTTGAGCGCAGAGCTTATCGACGAAGTCAATAGTGAATAAGTGAATAAGATTGTCAATAAGCGCGGCAAAATCACAAAAATCACTTTAAAGGCAAAAATATTTGGAAAAAAACTTGCATACGTCGGGAAAATGTTGTACCTTTGCATCAAAGATGCAAAAAGGACATTTAGCATCAAGATTTGCGGCATAACTATAGAGAAAATTTTTCTTAGTCGACGAGATGGTTTTCCATAGTGTAGCGGCAAAAACGAGGAACAAAGGAATAGGTTTTAAGGAAGTGGAAAAATTTTAACACTCTTAAAATTTATCAGTTTTATGGCACTTAAGGTAAAGGCAGTAGAACGACTGCTGAAGTTTGACAAGGAATCGGCGGGCAAGTACCGCTATGTGATGAAACCGGAGATGTACTCCAGCCTGTCGCAGGCAAAGGTGATACGCGAGGCTGCCCTGCGCAGCGGCGTGAGCCAGGGCGTGATGAAGGCCTGCTGGGATGCAGCCGGCGAGGTAATCAAGGCATGGGCAACGGAGGGCCACTCGGTGGCGCTGCCCGGACTGGGCACCATGCGCTTCGGGCTGCGCTCGAAGGCTGTGGAGAACGTGAACGATGTGAAGACGAGCCTCATCGAGAGCCGGCGCATCATCTTCACCCCCTCGGTTGACCTGAAGGACGAGCTGAAGAACACCGCCATTCAGATTACCTGCATCGACCGCAACGGCCTGGAGGTGAAGCGCGTAACCAGCAGCGACGACGGGCAGGTGGAAGACCCCGAGAACACCGGCGACAACACCCAGAACACCAACCCCAGCACCGATACGGGCGGCGGCTCCAACGGCGGCGGCGACGACGGCGACGGCATGGAGTAAAAAGACCCTCCCCCCGACCCCTCCCTTGTAGGGAGGGGAGGGGAATGTCTTGGAAGCTGGAGGCGCTAGGAGCAACGAGCAAGGGCGCAGCTCAATTATGAACTCCTGGAGCAGCGAGTGCCATTCAAGCTGGCTTGAAAATGGCCGAGTCGTGACAGGAGTCGACCGAAGGTCAATTTTGAATTATGAATTATGAATTGTAATAAAGTGTCTCGAGGAATCCGAAACAACAACCCCCTGAACATCAGGCACGCCCGGCAGAACCGCTGGCGCGGCCTCAGGAAGGAGCAGACGGATAAGTCCTTCTGCCAGTTCACTGAAATGAAGTGGGGTCTCAGGGCCGCCATCCGGCTGATGGAGAACTACATCCGCCGGGGAGCCCAGACACCCCGCCAAATCATCAGCCGGTGGGCTCCACCCAGCGAAAACAACACGCAGGGCTATGTAACCCAGGCCTGCCAGCGGGCAGGCTTAGACCCAGACTTTCCTGTACTCTTCTGGGCCGACTCGAAGAAGCTGCTGCGTGCAATGTGCTGGATTGAGAGCCGGTTCCTGCCATCGGACGAACTGCTGGAGGAGGCGCGCGCCCTATCGCTCGGCTCTGCCGCTTGCCACCAGGCACATTCGTGTTGATTCGTTGCATCTTCAGATGCATTCGTGCCTAAAAAAAATGATTCGTGTATATTCGTGTTGATTCGTGTTCGAAAAATAACTATAACCTGTAACCGCTATGACAAAGGAAACCTGGAAGTTTATACTGCAGCTCCTCATCAGCATCCTGACGGCCATCATGACCACACTGGGAGTTACAAGCTGCATGGGAGCCATCCACATCTGATGACCCGTTCCCTCGATACACCTGCAAGGAATCCCTGCCAAAATGGCAGGGATTTTTGCATTTTGCATTTTGCGTGTTTTTGAACTTTTGCTCCGCTGCCCGCCGTTGTCATACATGCCTTGTTGATGAGGCAATAAGGAATCTGCACCAGTCCCTCTCCTCAGGGCATAAGCCGCTGCCTCCTGTAGGCTTTTGGCGAAGTGCCCTTCAGGCGCGAGAAAAACTTGCCAAAGCTGGAGGGGTTGGCAAAGTGCAGGCGCTCGGCAATGGCGGCGATGCTGAGGTCGGTAGTCTGCAAGAGCCACGAAGCCTCCATGAGCAGCATCTGGTTGACGTAGTCCACTACCGTATGGTTCGTAATCTGGCGCACAATGCGCGAGAGGTGGGTGGTGGTAATGAACAGGCTGTCGGCATAGAAACCTATGTCATGGTGCTCGGCAAAGTGGCGGGGCAGCAGTCGCATGAAGCTGATGAAGAGCTCGGTGGTGCGCTCGCTCGTCTGGTGCCGCCCTATTGCCTGCTCCATCATATTCCTGAGGTCGAGCACGAAGAGGGCATAGAGCGTGCGCAGGCACTCATCGAGGAATCGGTGGGAGGACTCCTGGTACTCCACGATTTCCTGCATGCGCCGCCAGAGGCGGTCGGCCTGTGCCTGGCTGAGGCTCACCACGGGCTGCCCCAGCTCGGCTATGGGATAGTAGGCCGTGCGTATCATGTTCCAGATGGCAGGCGACTCCAGGGTCATCCCCTCGTCGGCCATCAATAGGGCGGACTGGTAGTCGTCGGAGCCGTCCAGGACGGTCAGCTGAAAGCCAGGCGAGTAGATGTAGAGGTCGCCCCGGCGCAAGGTCATGCTGCGTCCGTTATAGACCAGGCTGAGCCAGCCCTGCCTGACGAGGGTGTAGGTGTAGCAGGCCAGCGAGGACTGCATCTTGTTCGTCAGGAAGGTATGCTCCAAGTCGGTTGAGGTGCAGTACAGCACGTCCGAGGGGACAGCCTCGGATGGAAGGCCCATAACGGATTGCATGAAGTCGCGAAGTCTGTACATGGGAAAGGGTTCAAAAGTTCAAAAGGTTCAAGGTTTAAGGTTCAAGGTTCAAGGTTTAAAGTTCAAGGGGTGGGGTTTTGAACCTTGAACTTTGAACGCCCGAAGGGCACTTGAACCTTGAACGCCCCGGGCGGGGCTAATTCTCAATCAGGCTGATGGTTTCTCCGGCCTTTGTATCCCGCTGGATGATTTCGCCCGTCTGCGGATGTCGGATGCGCAGCAGCCCCCCCTTCTCGCTATATACGCTGAGCGAAACGAGGGCTCCGTCCCTCATCTCGGCCGAGACGAGGAAGGCGCCCCGGGCCCTTAGCCGTTCGAAGCGCACATTCTTCCATTCCGCGGGGATGGCGGGGAGGACGTTGATAACGCCCGTATGGCTTTGCAGGAGCATCTCCTGCACTCCGGCCGCAAAGGCGAAGTTGCCCTCCAGGGTGAAGGGACGGTACTGGAACAATGACTTGCCGCTCTTTGTCTGGTCGCCGTTGGCGTGGAAGGAGTTGCGCAGCACGAAGCACTGGGCAAAGGTGCGCAGGGCCTCGCATGCCTTCTCTCCGTGCCCGGCGCGAGCCTCCAGGTTGGCCAGCCAGGAGTAGGAGTAGCCGCACCAGTAGTCGGGCCCGTACTCGTGCAGCCCAGCCAGTGTGGCCTCAACGATCTGCTTCTCCCTTGGGCCTTGGCTGATGTCGATTAGGCCCAGCGGATGGATGGCCATTGCGTGGGAGAAGTGGCGGTGCGACTGGTTGTAAGGCAGGCTGGGGGCAAAGCAGAGGGCGCCCTCCTCGTCGAGTGCATAGTCGGGCAGCTGGGCCTCAGTCTCGTGCCAATGAGCTGCCTCGTCCTTGATGCCCAGCGAATCGGCCATTTCTCCAGCAGCCCGGAAGGCGAAGTGCATCAGGGAAAGGTCGAAGTTGGTGAAGTCGGGGAACCATGATTCCAGCCGGTTGTCGTTAATCTCGGGGCTGCTGCTGAACTCCAGCCGGCGCACGCCCTGCCCGTCCACCTGGCTCTGCTGCTCCAGGAAGGTGGCTACATCGCGCAAATAGGGATAGCCGCGCTGGGCCAGGAACTCGTTGTCGGCCGAGTATTTCCAGTGCAGGTAGAAGTGCTGGGCCAGCCATGCACTGGTGGTCTGGGACATGGTGTAGGCTGTCCATCCGGGAATGACATGTCCGTCCAGCGAACAGGTGCCGGGTGCGTTGAGTCCCTCCCGGCCGAAGAGGGCGCGGGTGAACTCCTTGTGCACGGGGCGCTGCTTCCATAGGGTGTTCAGGTAGGCCAGCCCCTCGTCCAGCCGGTTGCCGCTGTAGGCGGGCCAGTAGCTGAGCTGGGTGTTCAGGTCGTGGTGGTAGTCGCCCTTCCAAGGCGGCAGGCGTCCGTCGTCGGCTGTCCAGACGGCCTGCAGGGAGATGGGGTAGGAATCGCGGCGGCTGGCCGAACCGAACTTGTAAACCTCGCGGTCATACTGGTGCTGCACAACCGTATCGGGCACGCAGACCACCGACTTATGCCAGTAGGGAGCCCAGTATTCCATATGCCGGTTGTAGGCCTTCTGAATGCCCTGCTGCATGGCCTGCCTGACCTCGTCCTGAGCCTTCTCGCCAGACAGGGAGGAGGTGATGCTCCAGGCGCCTACCATCCGGTTCCCCTGCCGCTTCCAGGCCACGGCAACATCATAGAAGAAGCCGTCCCATCCCGGCTGGTGGTAGGTGATGAGGTTGCCCTGCCGACTGACCTCGCCCTGCTCGTAGCCCAACAGGCCCAGCGACGAATCGCCCAGCCCGCCATTGCCAGCCGTGTTCTCCTCGGGGCGGTAGGCAGGCGGAATGAGGCGGGGCTGCAGGGTGTCTGGGACGTTCTCCAGGACAAACCATCCCACGGGGCAATCGGCCTGGACGAAGGTCTGGAGCCGTATGCCGCTGTCCCACGATACCTGGCAGAGGGCATTCTTCAGGAACAGGCGCGACTGGGTGACCTTCCCCCACCCCTCGGTGTCGAACTCAAGCGCCGCACCGGGTATCTTGGACGGGGCCGGATTGCTGTGCCCCTTGGTCTCCAGTTCTGTAATGACCGGATCGTAATCCTTCTGCCGTATCTTGTCGCTTATCCAGTCAAACGAGAAGCACTCGCCCTGGAAGCAGTCCAGGGGGCGCAGGTCCCACAGGTCGCTGCGGTCCAACGAGAAGCGCAGCCGCCCCTCGCGCTGCCAGACGAGGGTGCCCAGCGTGGCGTTGCCCAGGGGCATGGCTTCGTCCCATACGGTAGCCAGGTCGTTGAACTGCAGGTCGCTGCCCGAGGGTTCCACCTTCAGTTCAGTATGCCGGCAGGAAGTCAGCGCCAGGCTCAGGGCAAGCGCAGTAAGTAACGAGACAGAGAGTGCCATCCCTGGCATCATTTTTCCCATCGCATTCAGTTTGTTTGTGTTCATTGCATTTATCGATATTATATTTGTTTTACCTCTGAAAAGCAGCATAATCTGCAAGTTTCGGGGTCAAAGTTACGAAAATTTCGATTAAGTGAGAAAAAAAAGGAATGATTTTCTTTTGTCGAACGATAGAAATTTCGACTGAGAGTCAATAAGTGAGGGAAATGCCAAATTTATTTGGATATTTCCGAGCGAAAGTAGCTTCGACCGTTCCATTCCGCTCACCTTTGTTCGTTTCAGACCATTTTTTGCATATCTCAGATAGCTGATTCATCGCAGAAAAGTTGTATCTTTGCAGCCGAAATCGTTTGTTTAACATTAAAAATAAGAATAATATGGACAAAAACAAATCAATCGAAGCACTTCAGTTCTTCGTAACTCATCTGGCAGAAGGTGCCATCGTTCACAAGCAACAAGGTATGATTTTCAACGCTCAAGGCTTCACAAAGCTTGGTCAGAAGTACATCGACCACTTCAGCGAAGAGATGGGTTGGGTTGAGAAGTTCACCGAGCGCATTCTCGACCTCGGCGGCGACGTAAAGTTTGAGGGCATGAAGGAGCGCGAGCTCATCAAGAACCCCATCGAATACGTGAAGGCCGACCTTGCCATTCAAGAGCCAGGCGTAGAGCTGCTGCTCAAGTGTATGGAGACCGTAAAGGACGATCCTACCACCTACGATATCATGAAGGACTACCTGAAGGACGAGGAGGAGGACCTCTACTGGAGCCAGGGCGCTATAGACATGATTGAGTGCATCGGTGCTCAGAACTGGCTGCTCAAGCAACTCTAACATTAATTATATTTTATAGCATCAAGACAATGGAATCAGCAAAGAAAGTTTATGATTTCCTGGAGAAGGCAAAGACCTTCTATCTGGCAACCGTAGAGGGCGACCAGCCCCGCGTACGTCCCTATGGAGCTATGCTCTATTTCGAGGATAAGATCTATATCATGGCCTTTGGCAAGACTAATGCCACCCGGCAGATAGCCCAGAACCCCAAGGCTGAGATATGCGCCTTCAAGGGCCAGACCCTGCGCATTGCCTGTACGCTCGTTGAGGACAATCGTCCCGAGGTGGGCCGCGCGCTGGTGGAGAAGATGCCCGTGCTGAAGCCCGCCCTTGGCGAAAACGGCGAGAACGGCGTAATGTACTACCTGAAGGATGCCAAGGCCGACTTCTTCCAGATGATGGAATTGGCTGAAACCATAACATTCTAAAAAACAATAGAAAGAAAAATGAAGGAACAGGTCTTAAAATGTATGCGCGAGGCAGGCAAGCCCGTCTCCGCAGGCGAGGTGGCTAAAGCCCTGGAGGCCGACCGCAAGGAGGTTGACAAGGCATTTGCCGAACTGAAGAAGGAGGGAGCCATCATCTCCCCCGTACGCTGCAAGTGGGCTCCCGCCAACTAATCTATCTCTCATGGCATCGGCAGGTGCTCTGCACCACGACGCGATAATTTTTCTCTTCAAAGGGGAGGGCTGCGGCTCTCCCCTACTACTCCCAAAGACTTAACTACAGCAGATTACACATAGAATATGGAAATAAAAGCCGTTAAATTCAGAAAGAATGGGTTCTACACCCAGCCCTTCGCATTCGGTGGCGAAGAAGGCCCTGACAAGTTCGACCCGGAAATCCGCTATCGCGGCAGCCTGCAAAACTACCTGATTGACACGGGCAGCGAGGTAATCCTGGTGGATACCGGCCTCCCTGCCGGCACACCCGAGGAAGTTCCCGACGAGAAATCACTTGCCTTCACAGGCAAAGACATTTGCACCTATATGGAGGCATTCCAGGCCCTGGGCTACAAGCCAGAGCAGGTGACCAAGATCCTGCTCACCCACCGCCACGCAGACCACTCGGGCGAGTTGAAGAGCTTCCCCAACGCAAAGGTCTATGTAAACCAGGAGGAAACAGACGCTGCCGAGTTGCAGGGACTCACCAACCTGGTGCCCGTCAGCTTCACCGACGGCCCCTACTACAACTTCCCCGAGAGCCAGAAGATTCAGGAGGGCATCTACCTCATCAAGGCCAAGGGCCACACCAAGGGCAACAGCATTATCATCGTCGAGTCGGACGGCCTGTTCTACATGATTCACGGCGATATCACCTATGTTGACGAGGCACTCTACGAGGACAAGCTGTCCCTTGTCTATGACGACCTGCCCGCTGCACGCCAGACGCAGAACCGCATCCGCGAGTTCATCCTGGGTCACCCCACGGTCTATTGCGGCACCCACACCCCACAGGGCTACGAGAACCTGGAGGCCAAGCGCGTGATGGACCTTGCCAATCCCGTTCCTACCGTCCTTGCTGAGGTGGATTTCTCAAAGGCTGAAGCCTCCGGCAAGTATGTCTGCTCCGTCTGCGGCTATGTCTATGACCCCGCAGAACACGGCGGCGTGCCTTTCGAGGAACTGCCCGATGACTGGCGCTGCCCGCGCTGCAAGCAACCAAAGGAGAAGTTCAACAAGGCTTAAAACACTCGCGCTAAATGGCTCTGTTCGTCGGACTGCTCATCCCCCTGCTGGGCACCATGCTCGGCTCGGCCTTCGTCTTCTTCATGAAGGACGAGATGTCGCCGCGCCTGCAGAAGACACTCCTTGGCTTCGCCTCGGGCGTTATGGTGGCCGCCTCGGTATGGTCGCTGCTCATCCCTGCCATCGACATGGAGGCCGGCTCTGGGCGATGGGCCGTCCTGCCGGCAGCTGTAGGGTTCCTGCTGGGTATTGGTTTCCTGCTCCTGCTCGATGTTATTACGCCCCATTTGCACATCGGCACCGATTCGCCCGAGGGGCCTCGCAGCAAACTCTCGCGCACGGCAATGCTGGCCCTGGCCGTCACCATACACAACCTGCCCGAGGGCATGGCTGTGGGTGTGGTATTTGCCGGAGCCGGACAGGGTTTTGGCGGCATCACGCTTGCCTCGGCCATTGCGGTGTCGTTTGGCATAGCCATCCAGAACGTGCCCGAGGGCGCCATCATCTCGATGCCCATGCGGGCCGAGGGCAACAGCCGCTGGCGTTCCTTCATGCTTGGCAGCCTGAGCGGCGTGGTAGAGCCCCTGGGCGGCCTCGCTGTCGTACTGCTGGCCTCGCTGATGACTCCCGTTCTGCCCTACCTGCTGGCCTTTGCCGCCGGTGCTATGTTTTATGTAGTGGTGGAGGAACTCATCCCCGAGGCTTCGGAGGGCGAGCACTCCAACCTCAGCACCATCGGTTTTGCCGTCGGCTTCGTCCTGATGATGGTGCTCGATGTTGTAATGGGGTAAGCCCTCAGCCTTCATGCTTCAAACTTACCTATCGGTCAAGCTGGCATCGTTCTCAGCTCGCTTACTCGCAGCCCCCCAAAGAGGGAAAATGAGGCGCCTATCGCAAAAAAGTAGTGCATTTTCTTTGCTGTTTCAAAATAAAGGCATACCTTTGCATTGTTTAACATATAAATACACTAATTATGAAAAGAATCCTCTTCCTTGCAGTAGGTCTGCTGATGGCCTTCACTGCCAGTGCCCAGAAGGGCGAAATGTCCGTTGGTGCCAACCTCGACTTCGGTTTCGACCACGGC
The DNA here is from genome assembly GCA_946407895.1 of uncultured Prevotellaceae bacterium. Lineage (GTDB taxonomy): Bacteria > Bacteroidota > Bacteroidia > Bacteroidales > Bacteroidaceae > Physcousia. The sequence goes on along the minus strand of CAMJQA010000008.1, from coordinate 58,544 downwards.
TACAACAACGTAGGTATTGGCCCCAAGTTCCAGTACAACTTTGCCGAGAGATGGCGCGGCGAGGCCGGCTTCAACTACTTCTTCAAGAAGGATTACGTTAGTCAGTGGGACCTGAACCTCAACGTTCACTTTATCGTGCCCATCGTAAGCGAGAAGTTCAACTTCTACCCCCTGGCTGGTTTCACCGTAACTGGTGCCAAGGCCGACTTGGGCATCTTAGGAAGCACTTCCGACACAAAGTGCGGTTTCAACCTGGGCGGTGGCTTCGAGTACTACTTCAGCGAGCACTTCAAGGCCAACCTTGAGGGCAAGCTACAGTGGGCCGACGGCAGCCGCGGCGTACTGGCCATCGGTGCTGCCTACGTATTCTAAACGGCACGCCGCTATTTTAAGCCTGTTAAAGTAAACAAGCAGGGGCGTCCCCAGTTACGGGAGCGCTCCTGCTTTGTATCCCCAAAACGCCAAGGGGGCAAACGGCGAGCCGAGAACAAGCCCTAGGCTCAGACAGAAAACAACAATTCGCAAATGCAAAATGCAAAGGCCGCTCTCCCCTACCAGGGCAGTACGGGACTTCCGCCGGGCACAGTTGGCCAGGGATTGGTGCTGCTGTCGTAGATTGTCATACTCCCCGAGGCCTGTAGCAGGCACGAACGGCCCTGAAGCTTCACTACGCGCAGGGCGGGCTTCATGTATTCTCTTCGGAGCGCGGCTCCGCTTATTTCATTCTTCTTCATATTCTTTTCCTCCTTCTATACATTATTTGATGATAACCATTTTCCCGTTCTTTACGTAGATGCCGGGGGCGGGACGGCCCTGAACGCGACGGCCTGAGAGGTCGTAGAGCACAGCATCCCCGGCTTCCGCAGCATCCCCGGCCAGCTCAATAGACGTTTCTCCGCCCTCGCCTGTCAGGGGATAGAAGGCCTTGACGCCCCCGCCGCCGGCTATGGTGAGATAGCCGCGACCGGCAGGGATGTCGGTGCCCTCCCAAAGGTAGAAGCCTACGCCGCTGCCGCCCTTGACGAGCATATAGGTGTTAGCAGGTGTCACGATGGCAACAGTCGTACCGAGCAGGTCGTTGCCGGAGAGCGTGCCGGTGGCAGCAGGGGTATGGGCCATCGTAGCGAACTCGGCTGCCGACTTCAGCACGACTGCATTGCCGGCGGGAATAACCCGGTCGGCCACCTCGGTCAGTTCCACCTTTGACTTGTCGCCGCTCAGCTTGGCCGTATAGACGGTGGTGCCGACATCGGCCGTATTGCCTGCGCCGCTATAGTAGGTTGCCCAGTAGTTGCCCGCGCCGTCGCTGTTGAGCGCCACGTCGGCAGTGGGATTCAGCTGTACCGTCCAGCTGGCTGGAATGCCGTGGACGAAGGTACAAGGCACTTCAGAGCCCGGGTCTCCCCAAGTACCCTCAGTCGTGCCCTTCGCGCTCCAGTCGACGCCTGCTGCCTGCACAAACGTTCCGGCCGGCGCCACATTGGTCATCCAACCGTCGGTGCTGCTGTCGTCGCCCAGGTCGGTAGCCAGGCATTTCACGTAGTTGAGCGAGGTGCAGTTCATAAACATGTGCTCGTAGCAGCCTGGTGTCAGCCTTGCGGCGGGCAGGTCGGGCGCCGTCTCAAGGCTGCTGCATCCCAGGAACATCATCGTGTAGCAGTAGTCGGCCAGCTTGGTTGCAGGCAGTTCGGGCGCGTTCTTGAGCGAGGTGCATTCCCAGAACATATCGTTATAGCACAGCTCGGCCAGCTCGGTGGCAGGCAGGGCGGGAGCCGTCACCAGGCCTGTGCATCCGTCGAACATGCGCTGGTAGCATTGTGAAGCCAGTGTGGTAGCTGGCAGTTCGGGCGCTTTGGTCAAGGCCGTGCAGCCAGAGAACATAAAGTTATAGCAGGCAGGAGCCAATGTGGTGGCTGCAAGCACAGGTGCTGTCTCCAGGCCGATACAATTCATAAACATATACTCGCAACTGCTCTCTCCTGCCGTTGTGGCCAAAATGCCACCCGCCGTCGCTAACAACGGACAGTCGGCAAACATCTTGTAATAGCACAGGTTGGGCATTGTGGCAGCAGGCAGAGTGGAGTATGAAACCAGATTCGGATTGTTCTGGAACATCTGGTAGTAGCAGCTCTCAGCCAGTGTAGTGGCAGGCAGGGCGGGAGCGGCAGTCAGGGCGGTATTGACAAACATGCCCAGATAGCAACCTTTTTCCAGCGTCGTGGCAGGCAGGGCAGGCGGTGTGGTCAGCGCCGTGCAGGCCTGGAACATGCAACGGTAGCAGTAGTTGGCCAAAGTCGTGGCGGGCAGCGTCGGGCCTGTTGTCAACGCGGGGCACTGGCGGAACATCTCATTGTAACAGTATGGCGCCATAGTGGTTGCCGGCAGCGACGTGATGGTGGTCAGCCCGTTGCAACCAATGAACATTCTGTAATAGCAGTTTTCGGCCAATGTAGTGGCAGGCAGGGCGGGCGTAGCGGTCAACCCGTGGCAGAATCCAAACATATATTCATAGCAGTTATTGGCCATCGTTGTCGCAGGCAGCGTGGGAGCTGTCGGCATGATGTTACAGCCATAGAACATGTAGCTGTAGCATTTCTCGGCCAATGTGGTGGCAGGCAGAGCGGGAGCCACCGTCAGGACTTTGCAGCCATAGAACATCTTGGCATAGCACTCCATGGCCATCGCCGTGGCAGGCAAGTCGCAGGCTTCCGTAAGGGCTGAACAGCCGCTGAACATCGATTTGTAGCAGGCTGCTGCCAATGTTGTGGATGGCAGTGCAGGAGCCTTGGTCAGTGCCGTACACTTATAGAACATGTTGGAATAGCATCCTTCGGTCAGCGTGGTGGCGGGCAGCACCAAGTCCTTTGCTGCATGGTTCAACAAGTGGGTGTTACTGTCAAAGAGGTCGTAGAACGTGTTATTGCCCGTCAGCGCCGTAACGGTGGCAAAGCCAGTGCTGCTGATCAGGCTCATCACATTGCCATAAACATAGCAGTCCTTGTCAAAGGAGATGATGGTACTGTTGGCAATTGTGCCGTCTGAGTAGGCCGCATTGTTGCCCCGCAGCTGTACTGTTCCGCCTGCGGCAATCTCGCTGATGGTAATTGGGTTGGCGCTGGCCGAAGTCCAGCTGCTGCCGCCGTCGGTGCTGTACTCGATAGTCAGCCCGAGCGGATTGGTGATGGTCACGATTGTAGCGGCCTCAACAGCCTCCAGGGTGAGCGGCACGGACTTCATGTCCTGCGCCTTCGCTCCCGAGGCTATCGCCACGGCAGCGAGCAAGTAAACAAGTAATCTTTTCATGTCCAACATAATTTTTGGTATTTATACATTATTATAATTTATGGTTCTTCGGGGGCAAAGTTATGAAGAATCGGCCAAAAGTGCCCTACCCCGAACGCGGCTTTTGACGAAAGGGGGTCAGCGGGTGACGAAAGGTCCGCCGTACATGATAAGGAGGGGAAAATGTTCCAACGCCTAAGTGGAAATGTTTCTGCGCCCAGGGGGAAAATGTTCCCGCTATCGGGGCAATTTTATGTTTCACGACGTGAAATATACGTCTCTCGACGTGAAATGTACGTTTCGCGACGTGAAACATACGTCTCTCGACGTGAAACGTAAAATACTCCCTGCTGCCGGAGGATTTTTCTCCTCGTAGTAAGGAAAAATCTTTGAGGGGGCGAGCAAAAAAGGGATGCGCACAGAAGGGGGCGGGCAAGAAAGGGATGCGCCGCAGGGGGCGGGCAAGAAAAAAGGATGCGCCACAGGCGTGACGCATCCCTCGTTCTTTGAGTTCTATAACTGACTGCTCTTCCTACCAGGGCAGCACGGGACTTCCGCCGGGCACAGTTGGCCAGGGATTGGTGCTGCTGTCGTATATCGTCATCTGGCCAGAGGCCTGTAGCAGGCACGAGCGGCCCTGAAGCTTCACTACGCGCAGGGCGGGCTTCACATAATCTCTTCGGAGCGCGGCTCCGCTTATTGCATTCTTCTTCATATTCTGTTCCTCCTTCTATACATTATTTGACAATAATCATTTTCCCGTTCTTCACGTAGATGCCGCTGCGGGGATTGCCCTGGAGGCGACGGCCGGAGAGGTCGTAGAGCACGGCATCCCGGGCCTCATCGGCGGTCTCCGCCATCTCGATAGCCGTCGTTCCTTCGTCTCCGCCCAGGGGATAGAAGGCCTTGACGCCTCCACCGCCGGCAATGACGAGATAAGCCTTCTGGGCAGGGAAGTTGGTTCCTACAGATGTACTGCCAAACATATATGTCTTGGGATAGTTGTAGAAGCCGACACCGCTGGCACCATTCACCAGGGCATAGACGTTGTCAGACGGGTAAGCGACCTGTGTTGTGAATGGGGCTGATTGGCCTATCAGGTCATTGTTCGAGAATGTACCAGACGCCGAGCCTACGCTCATTGTCACGCTGGAGGCCGTTGACTTCAGTACTACGGCGTTTCCTGCAGGAATATCCTTATTGCCCACGTCTGTAAGCACGACCTTGTCGCCGCTCACCTTAGCCTTATAGACCGTAGTATTGGCATCGGCAGTCACACTGGCGAGACTGTTGTAATAGGTCGTCCAGTAGTTGCCCGCGCCATCGTCGTTGGCTGTCAGCGTCTCAGTAACTCCGACTCCACTCTGCGTCTGTATCGTCCAGCCAGTGGGAATACCGCTAATGCCCAGGGGATAGTCGGCTATCTCGGCCTTGACGAAGGTACCTGTGGCAGCCACGTCCTTCATCCAATCGCCCAGGTTCATCTGCTTGTCATCGAACGTGGTGGCGAGGCACTTTACATAGTTCAGCGAGGTGCAACCGTCGAACATACCGCCGTAGCATTGGCCGATGAGCGTTGAGGCAGGCAGGTCGGGAGCCGTAGTGAGCGAGGTACAGCCCTCGAACATACGGTGGTAGCAGTCGTTTGCCACCGTCGTAGCGGGCAATGCCGGGGCAGAGGTCAGACTGGTGCAGCCTGCAAACATCCAGGCGTAGCACATCAAATCCAGCTTTGCAGCAGGAAGGTAATCAGCAGGTACAGATGTCAAGCTGGTGCAATCCTTAAACATAGATGTATAGCACTGGTCTCCGCCTGTCAGGTCTGTAGCGGGCAATGTGGGAAGCGAAGTCAGGCTGGTACAGCCTTCAAACATATTCTGATAAACACCGTGTACCAGTTTCGTGGCAGGAAGAAGATTGGAAGGCACTGTAACCAAACTGGTGCAGTCCTGGAACATCTGCATATAGCAGTCGATACTGCCATGCTCAACACCTCCTTCAAAGGAATATTCCTGAAACACCGTAGTGGGCAGGGCAGGAACGGCAGTAAGCCCCGTTCCGCGGAACATCTCAGCATAGCAACCCACGGTCATGGTCGTAGATGGCAGCTCGGGTGCCCTGGTAATGCCCTTGCAGCCAGCAAACAATCCAGTATAGCAGTTGTTCGTCAGCGAAGTAGCCGGCAGTACGATATCGTTTGTGAGATGGCTCTTGATTGTCGTGACAGTCATAGGAGGATCCCAAGGTTGTGCCCCTTCTTTGCGGAACAGTTTGGCAAAGTTCCAGTCGCCTGTCATAGCGTAGTTAGTGGCAAAGTCGGTAGCATGAATCAGACTCATGAAATTGCCATAGACATAGACATCGGCTGTGCTGGCGATGTGGCTCTCAAAGCCCTTTCCATTTCCATAATAAAAGGCATTATTCCCTCGGAATGCCACTTTATCACCGACTTCAACGTGAATGGCATTGCCAAATGTGTGAGGCCAGTCTCCTCCGCTTTTGATTGCAGCTTCATCCGTTGGCCACGAATAAGTCGTCCAGCTGCCATCGTTGATTTTATACTCGATTGGCGTCAAGACTACAGGATGATCATATTGATAAGTAACTGAGAAGGTTATGTCGCCTTCTGTGGTAGCCTCCAGCGTCAGCGGCGTGGCGGTCATGTCCTGCGCCCTTGCACCCGTGCTGACAGCTACGAGTGCGAGCAATGAGAGTAGAATTCTTTTCATTTCCATAGTGAAAAATATTAAAATATTGTATAAGATATCGCCTTCTGGGTGCAAACTTATAAAGAATATCTGAGACGAAGACTATCCGGGGAAGCGCTTTTGACGAAAGGCCTCCTGGGCGTGACGAAAAGGCCGTTTCGACGGACGAACGGAAAAAAGTGAGAGCAAACGGGCATAAGATGAGGGAGATATGAAATAATTGTCGTACATTTGCAGCCATGAAGAAGTACTTACTACGCCTAATAACGGTTATCGGGCTGGCATTGCTCCCCGCTACGGCCGGAGCCGCAACGCCCTTAAATGCCGACGAGAACGTCACTCAGCCAGGGGTGGAGAGCGGCCTGAGCTACAGGCGCTTCACCACCCTGGACGGTCTGCCCCAGATGCAGACGGAAACGGTGTGGCAAGACTCGCGCGGATATATTTACATAGGCACGCTCTCGGGCTTCGTGCGCTACGACGGGCTGTCGCTGACACCCTACCTGCGCGGACGGCGCGAGAACATAGTGGGCTTTCAGGAGGTGGGGGGCCAGGCACGGGCTATGGGCTTCGTCAGGCAGTGGCGCATCGACGGACGGAAAGTAGAGATGGTGCCCATCGATCCGGCGGGCGAACTGCTGCTGAACAATTTCAATGCTGCCGACCTGCCCCCGGGCTACGTCCTGCTGGAGGACCGCCAGGAGCAGAACCGCGTGCTCTGCCAGGTGGAAGCCAAGGGCATGAAACGCCTGCTGGCCTCGAAACTGCTGGACGAAATGACGCCCGACCGCAAGATGTATCTTGACTCCACAGGCATCTACGTGCCTACAGAGAAAGGCCTCTACCGCCTGGAAATGAACAGCGAGGGAGCGGATGCCGGAAGCAAGAGCCAGAGGCTGACGGAGAAGGGCAACCTCTTCGCGCTCATCCGACAGGCCGACCGGCTCTATGCCCTGGCCTCAGACGGCATATACAGGGTGGAAGGCGACAGCCTGAGGCTATGCTGCGCACACCAGTTCGAAGCACCCGACTACGGCCTCTACGCCAGGACTTACCGCCAGGGACAGCTCGTCATAGCCGACTCGCACACTATCTGGCTCTTCGACGGAAAGGGGGCGATGAACCAGCTGGCTACCGGATTCAACCTGATTAAAGGCATATTCGTGGACAAGTGGGACCGCCTGTGGGCCGCAACCTACCAGGGCGCCTACTGCTTCTTCCACTGCAACTTCGTTAACCACCGGCTCACCGACCGCAACGACATTGTGCGGGCCGTAGCTGCCGAGGGCGGGCGCCTCGTTATGGGCACGCTCAACGGCCGGGTATATGCCGACGGCAAACTGCTGAGCGCCATAGACGGCAATTTCTATGCACCAAGCGCAGCCACCCTGGACGGTACCACGTATATGGCCGGCAATGGCGACGTAGCTGCCATTAGGGGCGACTCGCTCAGTTGGCTCTCCCTGCCCCACGACCAGTACCGCTTTGTGGCCCGCAGCGGCGGGCGCCTCATCATCGGCACGCCGGGCAGCGTGCTGTCATACGACCCCGAAGGCCGGAGGCTGACTACGCTTACCGATGAGATAGTGCGCCCCTGGTGCGCAGCCGACGACGGCGGGGGCCGCCTGTGGGTGAGCGGCAACCCGGGCCTGTACTGCCTGACGAATACGGAGGGCGGAGGAGGAGGCGGAGTTATCGTCCGGAAGGTGAAGGGCACGCCGGGCTCGCAGGTCATCACGGCAATGGCTACCGACGGCGCGGGCCGCGTATGCTTTGCCGTAGGCGACACGCTGTTTGCCATCGCCGGCGGAGAGGTCAGGGCGATGAGCGAGGCACAGCCCGCCCTGGCCGGCCACGAGATACGCTCCCTGCACGTATCGCCACGGGGCTTCCTGGCAGCCGCCGCAATCGACGGGCTGCTGGTGGCTCGCCTCGACGCCTCGGCCCGCGCCAGCGACATCTGCTGGTTTGATGCCCGCAGCGGGTTCAGCATGATTGAGCCCCTGGCGGGCACAATGGCCGAGGGTGCCGACGGCACGCTGTGGCTGGCCGGGCTGGAGGAGATGACGTCGTTCAGGCCCCAGGCGCTGCTCAGCGACAATCAGCAGCCTGCCATCGTAAGGGCTCCCCGCCCCTGGTGGCAGCGGTGGTGGGCCTGGCTCCTGGCGGCCGCCCTGATGTCGCTCATCATTTGGCGCATTGCCCGATGGGCAGAACAGCGCCAGGCCCGCAGGCGCATGGCCCGCCTGGAACGCGAGAAGATGCTGAAGGAACTGCAGCTGAGCGCCGTGCGGCTAAAAGCCATACCCCACTTCCACGCCAACGTGCTGGCCAGCATAGAATACTTCGTCATGAACAACTCGGCCGACGAGGCTACCCACTACATGAAGCTGTACGCCAACTTCACCAGCCAGACGCTCTCCGACATCGACAAGCCGTCGCGCTCGGTGGCGGAGGAGGTGGAGTACGTGCGCAGCTACCTGGAACTGGAGCGGCTGCGCTATGGCCCCGGGCTGCAATACAGCATCGAGGTGGCCCCCGGCGTCAGCCCCGGTGCCCAGCTGCCGACAATGCTGCTGCACACCTACTGCCAAAACGCCGTAAAGCACGGCATAGCGGCCAAAAGCGGTGTGGGTAATATCAAGGTAACCCTGAGCCCCCAACGGCGCGAAGGGGCCGAGGGCATACGCGTAGCCGTAAGCGACGATGGCATAGGGCGCTCCGGGGCCGCCCGCTCCGGCGGCACTTCAACCAAGCAGGGGCTGAAGATACTCGGGCAGCAAATCGACCTGTATAACCGCACGAACCGGAACAAGATTGTGCAACACGTTACCGACCTGACCGACAAGGAGGGGCACCCCGCCGGAACATGCTTTGAGACGTGGGTGCCACTGGACTATCAATACTAAAAAGAGAAGATGGAGAAACTGAAGACAATCGTAGTGGAGGACGAGCGCCTGCCGCGCCTGTCCCTGCTGAAGAAACTGGAGGACTACCGCCACACGCTGGAGGTGGTTGATGCATGCGACAGCTACGACAGCGCCCGAGAGAGCATCCTGCGGCACCGCCCCGACCTGCTCTTCCTCGACATTCAGCTGCAGGGACACGACTCCATAGAACTGCTCCGCGAACTGAAGGAAACGATGCAGCTGCCCTACATCATCTTCACCACGGCCTATTCAGAGCGCAAGTACCTGCTGAGCGCCATCAAGCTGGGCGCGGTGGACTACCTGCTCAAGCCCATTGACAAAGTCCAGCTGGCCCATGCCATAGCCAAGGCGGCCGGCAGGGCACAGGCAGAAGCCCCCGCCCCGCCGCCCGAGGGGGAGAGGATAAGCTTCAGGTCGGTGAACGGCAAGATACGCGTTACGGCTGGCGACATAGCCTACTTCAAGGCCGAGGGCAACTATGCCCGCATGGTGACCTTCGGCGGAGAAGACCTGGTGCTGGAGAACCTGCTGTCGCTGGAGCAGCGCCTGCCCGGGCACTCCTTCGTCAGGGCCGACCGCAGCACTATCGTCAATGTGGCAAAGCTCTACCGCCTGAACAGCCAGCAACAGACCTGTACCCTCCAGGCCGAAGGCGGGCGCGTCAGGCAGCTGAAGCTCTCGAAGAGCGGCATCGACCTGCTCATGTCCGTCATACAATAGCACGAAAAAGCCCGCCAGTACAAATGAAAGTCAAAGTATCAAAGTGCCAAAATGCATAGCACAGAGAACAAAAGGCCGCTGTCCGACAATCGGATAGCGGCCTTTTGCTTGTCATTCAGACGCGCTTGAGAGCTTTACACGCTCACTTAACAACAATCTTCTTTCCAGCCTTAATATAGAGGCCCTTGGCGGGATTCTCCACGCGGCGGCCGGAGAGGTCGTAAACGGGGGCTTCTGCCTTTGAACCATTGAACTTTTGAACCTTTTCTATGCCAGAACCCTTGCTGATGCTGGTCACTACGGTGTTCACATACTTGCTGCCGCTGATATACATAGCAAAACCGGTTACGGTAATGGCATCGCCGTCAGCCAGACCTTCCTTCAGGGCTTCGGGCAGGTAAACGAGCGAGCCCTGTGCGGCCTGGGCACCCTCGACGCTTACATTATAATAATTGCCGCTGATGGAGAGCGTGCCGGTGTACTGGGCATACTGAATGACGGGCGCTGCAATCCAGGCATCCAGGGCTGCGCCGTCCATCTGTACGGGCTCGGGATAGCTGACCTCTGTGGTGCCGGTCTTGGTGAGCTCGTAGCCAGCCGAGGCCGAGAACTGCTTGAAGCCTCCGTAGGTGCTGGTTGTGCCCTCAATGGTTACCTGGTCGCCTACTTCGGAAGCGAAGTTCTGGTCGTAAACGTAGATGTATCCGGTAGCATCGCCGATGACAGCACCGCGAGCGCAAACGGCCACCACAGTGCCCTCAACCTTCACCTTACCGTTCTCGCCAGCCTGCACCTCGGCAATCGTCTTGGTGGTAACCTCCACAGGACCGGGGGCATCACCCTTCTGGTGGCTGATATATACGGCCTTTGCTATCTGGGGAGAATCATTGTAGGTGGTATAAGTACCTACAATAGTCAGGATGTCTCCCTCTTCAACGCCCAGGGATTCCCATATCTTGTTGTTGGCGGTATCGTCCTGCTTGACTACACCATAAATGTATATCTTAACCTGGTCGTTTTCCTGGTCAACCAGATCAAAATTGCCATAAGTTGTATTTACCAGATTGGCAACCTTACCCGTAAGCTTGTACATCGTCTTCGTATCGGCCTTCTGAAGGAAGTCGGCAATGGATATAGCCTCAATCTTGGAATAATCCACCTTCTCCTCCTCCTTTGTTACGCCATTCAGGGAGTAGATGTAATTGCCGGCCGAAAACTCTGGGGTTTCCTGATAAAGCTGCAGCTTGCCATAGACAATGACCTTGTCGCCCTCCTTCAGCTGGTCTTCGCTTTCGAACTTCACATTACCAAGGTAGTTGCCGCGGTAAACCTTCAGCACGCTTGTGCCATCGGTAATGTCATACTCCGCATTGCCATACTGCACGCTGATGCTGGGGGTTCCTGTCACTTCGCCCTTCACGTAGACCTTGGTGTTCAAGTCCTGTCCTGCAGCGATTATTTCCAAAGCCTTGGTTACGTCGTAAGCCGTCTCGGGCGTATTGGCAATACCCGTAGTGGGCCCGGGTTCTACGCCCTCGCCGCTGAGTTCGAAGGCGGCAGGCTCCTTCAGGCCGTTCTGGCCGAAATACCTCATCAGCTTAGCCTGAACGAGCAGTTCCTTGCTCAGGTTGGCGGGATTGTCCTTCAGGTTGAGGGCTGCGCGGATGTCGCCGGTAGGCAGCTGCAGGGGAATGCAGTTGGCCACGTTCTTCTCGTCCTGGGCATCTGCCAGGGCAAGGTTGGAGGCTGAAGCGCCTTCGGCCACAAACTGGATGTTCTCTGCCATCTTGGAGCCGTTGATGTTGCCCACGATATAGGCCTTTACCCAGACGGTAGATTCGTTCATTTCGGCAGCCAGCACGTCGGCCACCGTCATAGGATTCTCCTTCGTGCCGTCGCCGGCGAAGGAAACAATTGCAGCCATAGCTGCGAAGAATGTAAGTAAAATTCTTTTCATACGTTATTATATAATTTGAATGTTTAAACTCTTGAACCTTGCCCCCTACTCCACCAGGAACCAGGGGTTCAGCAGATTTTCCTTGTTGTACTCGAGGGGGCGGCCCGTCTCCATGTTCTGCACGCTGAAGCCAGCACCCTCCACAATGGCCTGACCTGCAGCCGTATCCCACTCCATAGTGGGGGCAAAGCGGGGATAGGCATCTGCCTCTCCCTCGGCCACCAGGCACATCTTTATGCTGCTGCCGCTGCTGATGAGCCGAACATCGGCGTGCTGCCGGCGCAGTTCCCCGATATAGGTCTCCGTCTCGAAGTTCATGTGGCTGCGCGATGCCACAACGACGAATCCGTCCACGGCCTCGTCTCTCCGACGGAGCGGCAGGGGCTGTGCGTCTGTCAGTATTTTTTCAACCGATGGAAATTCCTCGCCGCAGGGCACGTTCAGCTTGCGGGCTCCCACTCCCTCGCAGGAGAAGTAGAGGTCGCCCAGCACAGGAACGTAGATGACACCCAGGCGGAGCGAGCCTCCGCGCAGCAGGGCTATGTTGACGGTGAACTCGCCGTTCTTCTTGATGAACTCCTTGGTGCCGTCCAGGGGATCTACTATCCAGAGGGCGTCCCATTGGCATCGCTCCTCGTAGGGTATGTGTCGCCCCTCCTCGCTGAGCACGGGAATGCCCAGGGGCTCCAGGTGCTGCATGATGCGCTGGTGGGAAGCTTTGTCGGCCAGGGTGAGCGGGCTGTTATCGGCCTTCCGCTCTATGCCAAAGTCCTGTGCCGGGTCGGTGTAGATGGCCAGGATGTCGCGCCCAGCTTCGAGGGCGGCCTTAATGGCTGTAGATAGAAGTTGAATCATAGGTATCTAAAGCATCTTCAGTGCCAGTTTGATTACGCGCTCCACGGGTGCATCGGGTTCCTGCTGCAGTATCTGCACCACCACCTTATGAGTGGGCGCAGGGCTGAATCCGAGCATAGTCAGGGCCGATACGGCCTCGCTCTGCACCTCCTGGTTGACCAGCGGCAATGCCGAGGAGCCGGAGGGCGACTGGGGCGAGATGTCGAGGGTGGCAATCTTGTCGCGCAGGTCCACGATGATGCGCTGCGCCGCCTTGGGCCCGATGCCCTTCACCTGCTTCAGCATCTTGTCGTTCCCCTCGCTGATGATGCCGCACAGCTCGGCGGGCGTCATAGCAGAGAGGATCATACGCGCCATAGCGGCTCCGATGCCGCTGACGCTGGTGAGCAGCAGGAACAGCTCGCGCTCAGAGCGGGTGCTGAAGCCCCACAGCTGGTAGGCGTCCTCGCGAATGCTCTCGGTAATCCACAGCTTCACCTCGTCCTTTCCCTGAATGGCGGCGTATGTGTTCAGCGATATATTTGCGCCATACCCCACTCCGCCGCATTCCACCACCGCCAGGGTAGGTGTCAGGTCGGTCAGTTTGCCCCTAACGTACTCAATCATAGGCCTTTTTAAACTCTATATTCGATTTTCAGGGCGCGAAGTTACAAATAAGCAGGAGATTGACAAAATAATTCCAAATTAAATTTTGCTAATGTACAAATCTTGGCGAAAAACAGAGCATTTTTTGCCAGAGGCGGGTTTAAATTCTGCGGGAGGCGGGTATAAATTGAAAAATACCCGGGTTTGGATAGAAGAGAGTGGAGGTACAGATTTGCGCAAAAGCCTTTGAAATTTAGCGAAAAGCCCATTCAGGAAAAGCACAAAGCCCTTCCAAACAAAACACAATGGCCTTTGAGAAAAACACGAAAGTTTGTGCGGAAATCAACTTTTTTTGGGGTTCGGTATAATAAAAATGGCCTTGCGCACGTTTATATAATCGTGAACGCGCGAAAAATCATAGCGATTCTGTTGGTGACCCTCAGCGTAAACCTGTTGTGGGCCACCCATTCGTATATGCCTTCGCCAGGCGGCCTGGAGGCTCCGGCCGACACCACGAAGCCGAAGAAAAAGGCGCGCTTCAGCGTGAAGAAGACAGCACCGCAGGACACAAAAGACCTGAAGCAGAAGACGGCCGACCTGAAAGACCCCGACAACCTGCAGACAACCGTAACCTATGACGAGAAGGATGACACCTACAGCCTTGGCACGAGCGTAGGAGGAGAAGCCCCCTCGGGCAGCAAGGGCACTCAGCGCACAGCCAGCCGAAACACCCAGGCCAACCGCAACACCCAGTCGAGCCGCAGCTCGCAGAACAGCCGCAGCAGCCAGTCGAGCCGCAACAGCAGCAGCTCGTCGCGCGGAAAGAACAGTTCCGGCTCGGCCAACAACACACAGAACAGCATAGCCGCAAGCATGGGAACAGGCGTGCCCGGACAGGCAGGAATGACCCTGGGCATAGCCACAAGCTACCTGGATGCACCCATACTGATGACACCCGAGGAGTTCCAGAAGTGGAGCCTGCGCCAAAGCATGAGCCGATACTACCAGCAAAAGAACCGCGAGGCCTTCGAGAACGAGGGAACCAGCAAGTTCGACTTTACAGACATGCACTTCGACCTGGGCCCGGCCGAGAAGATATTCGGCCCCGGCGGCGTGCAGCTGAAGACGCAGGGAAGCGCCGAGCTGAAGATGGGCGCCAACATGAAGAAGGTGGACAACCCCGCCCTGGCTGCCAGCCGAAGGAAAACGTTCGGCTTCGACTTCGACGAGAAGATCAACCTGAGCCTGAACGGCAAGGTGGGCGACAAGATCAACCTGAACCTGAACTACAATACAGACGCCACGATGGACTTCGACACGCAGAGCCTGAAGCTGAAGTACGACGGCAAGGAGGACGATATCGTCAAGCTCATCGAGGCAGGCAACGTATCCTTCCCCAGCAACGTAGGCCTGGTGCCCGGCATCAGCAGCCTCTTCGGACTCAGGACCGACCTGCAGTTCGGCAAGCTGAAGCTGCAGACGGTAGTGAGCCAGAAGAAGAGCGCCAGCACCAGTGTAAGCAGCAAGGGAGGCAGCCAGCAGAACACCTTCGAGTTCAGCGCCACCAACTACGAGGAGAACCGCCACTTCTTCCTCTCCCACTTCTTCCGCGAGCAGTTCGACCGCAGCATGCAGACGCTGCCCACCATAGCAAGCGGCATCACCATCAAGCGCGTAGAAATCTGGGTCACCAACAAGAGCGGCAACACATCGGGCAACCGCAACATCATAGCCCTGGCCGACCTGGGCGAATCGGCCTACATCAGCAACCCCAGGTGGAGCGCCTCCAACACAACCGTGCCCAGCAACCGCACCAACGACGAATACGAGATACTCGTAAACGACTATCCCGAGGCACGCGACATCAGCCAGGCCACGACCGTGCTCGACGGCATGGGCGACTTCGAGGGCTCGGTGGACTACGAGAAGCTGCAGTCGGCCCGCAAGCTGAACTCCAGCGAATATACAGTCAACACCAGCCTGGGCTACGTCAGCCTGAACAACACCCTGCAGACCGACGATGTGCTGGCCGTTGCCTACGAATACACCTACAATGGCAACACCTACCAGGTAGGTGAGTTTGCCAGCGACATCAGCAACAACAAGCAGACCCTCTACGTAAAGCTGCTGAAGGGCACTACGGGAAGCCCCTCGCTGCCCACCTGGCGACTGATGATGAAGAACGTATATTACCTGGGAGCCAGCACTGTGCAGAAGGAGAAGTTCCGCCTCGACGTCAAGTACCTGAGCGACAGCACAGGCGTCTATCTCACTTACCTGCCCGAGGAGAGCCTGAAGAATACAACTCTGCTGAAGGCCCTGAACCTGGACCGCCTGGATGCCAACAACAACGCCAACCCCAACGGACAGTTCGACTACGTTGAAGGCTTCACCATACAGAAGGGGCGCATCATCTTCCCCGTGACCGAGCCCTTCGGACGCCACCTGCGCAAATGGATAGGCAACGAAGCCCTGGCCGACAAGTACTGCTTCGAGGAACTCTACGACAGCACCAAGACCGTAGCCAAGCAGATAGCCGAGCACGACAAGTATATGCTGACCGGACACTACACCGGCAACAGCGCAGCCGAGATAGACCTGGGCGTAACGAACATAGCCCAGGGCTCCGTCCGCGTTACGGCAGGCGGTGTTACGCTTACCGAGAACTCCGACTATACGGTCGATTACAGTATGGGCCGCGTCACCATCATCAACCAGAGCCTCATCGATGCCGGCACCAACATCCACGCCAGCGTGGAGAGCAACGACAACTACGGCATGCAGCGAAAGACGATGGTGGGAATGAACATGGACTATGAGCTGAACAAGAACCTGACCTTCGGCGGAACGCTGATGTACCTGAGCGAACAGCCCCTTACCACAAAGGTGAATATGGGCAGCGAGCCGCTGAAGAACACCCTCTGGGGCGGGCATGTCAGCTGGAAGCGCGAGAGTCAGTGGCTCACCAACATGATAGACAAGCTGCCCCTCATCCAGGCCACACAGCCCAGCCAGATAACCTTCAACGGCGAGGTGGCCCAGCTGATGGCCGGCGTGAACAAGAGCATACAGGGCGGCGCCTCGTACCTTGACGACTTCGAGCAGAGCAGTTCGAAGACAAGCCTCTCCCAACCCACCTACTGGACGATGTCCAGCACGCCCAGCATGTTTGCCGAGAGCAAGCTGTCGAACGACCTCTCCTACGGCTACAACCGCGCCCTGCTGGCCTGGTACTATGTTGACCCCATCTTCACGCGCCGCAGCAGCACCCTGACGCCAAGCCACATCAAGAGCGACTTGAAACAGCTCTCAAATCATTACGTGCGAGAGGTATTCGAGCGAGAGCTCTATCCGCGCAAGGCGCAGAACAGCTATACCAGCGCCAGCAGCCTGAACGTGCTGAACCTGGCCTTCTATCCCAACGAGCGAGGCGCATACAACCTGACAACCGACGTAGACCAGAGCGGACGCCTCAACAACCCCCGCAGCCGGTGGGGCGGCATGATGCGCAAACTGGACAACGCCGACTTCGAGGCACAGAACATCCAGTACATAGAGTTCTGGATGATGGACCCCTTCATCTACAAGAAAGACGCAGCCGGCGACCACGGAGGCGACTTCTACATCAACCTGGGCGAGGTGAGCGAGGATATACTGAAGGACGGCAAGAAGTACTTCGAGAGCGGCATGCCGGTGGACGGCAACAGCCAGTACTGGACCGAGGGCCTCTGGGGACGCGTGCCAAACACAACCAGCGTAACCTACGCGTTTAATAATGAACGCGGAGCGCGTGCGCGACAGGATGTCGGCCTGAACGGTCTTACCGACACCGAGGAACAGCAGTTCGGTACCTATATGGACTACCTGCAGCAGATTCGCAGTCATGTGAATGCCCAGGTATTCGACAGCATCTATGCCGACCCGGCCAACGACAACTACCACTACTATCGCGGCACCGACTACGACCAGGCACAGACCAGCATCCTGGACCGCTACAAGCGCATCAATATGCCGCAGGGCAACAGTGCCGACAGCGATACCAACCCCGAGAGCTACGAAACAGCCTGGAAGAGCACGCCCGACGTGGAGGACATCAACCAGGACTATACGCTGAACGAATACGAGAAGTACTATCAGTACCACATCAGCATCCGGCCCGAGGATATGGTGGTGGGCCGCAACTACATTGCCGACAAGCGGACGGCCAGTGTGAAGCTGCGCAACGGCTCTACCGAGGAATGTACATGGTACCTATTCCGCGTGCCCCTGGACGAATACGAGAAGAAGGAGGGCAACATCAACGACTTCACCAGCATCCGCTTCATGCGCATGTTCATGACTGGTTTCCAGGAGGATGTCATCCTCAGGCTGGCCACCCTGGACCTTGTGCACGGCGACTGGCGCACCTACGAGCAGCAGCTCTACGTGGGCGAGGCACCGGCTACGAGCGGCACCCTGGAGGTCAGCACCGTCAATATCGAGGAGAACAACGACAAGGAACCCGTCAACTACGTGCTGCCGCCCGGCATAAGCCGAGTAACCGACCCCAACGAGACACAGCTGGTGGAGAACAACGAGCAGGCAATGTCCATGATAGTGCGCAATCTGAGTCCCGGCGACGCCCGCGCCGTCTATAAGAACTGCTCCTACGATATGCGCAAGTACAAGCACCTGCAGATGTTCCTCCACGCCAATGCCCTGGCCCAGGACATTACGAATGTAGCCGACGGCGAGACGAGCGTCTTCCTGCGACTGGGTTCCGACTACAAGAGCAACTTCTACGAGTATGAAGTGCCTATGCAACTGACTCCCGAAGGCTTCTACGACACCGAGAGCACTGCCGGATGCGCTGCCGTATGGCCGCAGGAGAACATGATAGACATCGACCTGGACATCTTTACCAGCCTGAAGAAGGCGCGCAATGCGCAGCAGAGCCTGGGACTGATAGGCATGGCACAGCTCTTCTCCGACTACGACAAGGAACGGCCCAGCAACCGCATCTCCATCATGGGCAACCCGTCGCTGGGCGAGGTGAAGACCATTATGATAGGCATCAGGAACAATGGCCGTACGGTGAAGAGCGTGGAGGTGTGGTGCAACGAGCTGCGCCTGCAGGAGTTCTCCAACGAGGGCGGATGGGCCGCGCAGGGCAACCTGAACATGCAGCTTTCCGACATCGGCTCGGTCAACGTAGCCGCCCAGATGGAGACGGCCGGCTTCGGAGGCATCGAACAGAGCGTGATGAGCCGCACCGACGAGGACGACATCAACTATGCCATCACCACGAACGTAGACCTGGGCCGCTTGCTGCCCGAGAAGGCGCGTGTGAACTTCCCGCTCTACTACAGCTACAGCAAGGAGACCGTAAAGCCCAAGTACAACCCCTTCGACACGGACATGGAGCTGAAGGACGCCATGGATGCCCTGGCCACCAAGCAGGAGCGCGACTCGCTGAAGTCGCTGACCACTCACACCGAGGTGAGCAAGAACCTGTCCTTCAGCGGCGTGAAGATCAACATCGTCAGCAAGAAGCATCCCATGCCCTACGACCCGGGCAACTTCACCTTCAACTACAGCCACAGCAACCAAACCACCGAGGGCGAGACCACCATCTATGAGCACGAGAAGAATTGGAAGGGCGGACTGAACTACGCCTGGAGCCCGAACTGGAAGGCATGGGAACCCTTCAAGAACCTGAAGTCGAAAAGCAAATGGCTCGACTTGGTGAAGGCCCAGAACCTCTCCTACGCCCCGCAGAGCATAACTTTCAGCACCGACATGAGCCGGTCATACTACGAGCTGCAGGAACGCGACCTGGACAACATAGAGAACCCCACGGCGTTGCCCGCCAATTTCAGCCAGAACTTCCTGTGGAACCGCAACTTCCAGCTCCGCTGGGACATCTTCAAGGCCCTGCACTTCACGTTCCAGAGCGGCACGCGCGCCGAGGTGGAGGAGCCCTACATGCAGGTGAACAAGCACCTCTACCCCGACGAATACACGGCCTGGAAGGACTCCGTGAAGATGAGCCTGCGCCATTTCGGCCGCCCGCTGGACTACAACCAGAACGTGCAGATGAGCTACAAGGTGCCCTTGGACAAAATTCCAGCCCTGGACTGGGCCAGCCTGGACGGCACCTACAACGCCACCTACGGATGGCGGCGTGGCACCCGCATGTCGGACGGAAGCACCCTGGGCAACAACATCAACACCCAGCGCACCGTCAACCTGAACGGCAAGCTCGACCTGGAGAAGCTCTACAACCACAGCAAGTTCCTGAAGGAGACGAACCAGCGCTTCTCGGCTACGAACGCCAGGAACGCAGCAAACAAGAAGAAGCAGGAGAAGCAGAAAGAGGAGGAGGAGAAGAAGAAAAAGAGGGAGCAGGAGCGGGCCGAGCGCAAGCAGGCCGAGGCAGAGGCTGCCGCTGAGGGCGTGCCCGTGGACTCCATACTGGCCAGGAAGAACCAGTTGCCCGACGGCAAGCAGACCAACGCCAAGGGGCAGAGCCAGCAGAAGGAGGATGCCAAGAAGCAGAAGGGGTTTGCCCAGGAGATTACACTCTACCCCGACTCGCTGCTGAAGGTCACCCACAATCAGAAGAGCTCGCGCATCCGCGTCAGTGCGCTCGACACCTCGGGCCACGAATACAAGGTCAAGTTCCGCAAGGTGGACGAGAATACACTCGTCATCAAGCGCCCGCCCAAGGACACCACGCAGATTCGCCTGAACGTAATCGCCCTGAAGCCTCGCGAGGAGATGAAGGGCTACTCCCTGCTGCAGGCGGCGGCCCGGCTGGCCATGTCGCTCCGTAACGTCACCGTCAGCTACCGCAATACGTACAACCTGTCGCTGCCCGGCTTCATGCCCAACGTTGGCGACATGCTGGGCCAGACGAAAGACCGCGGCATCTTCAGCCCCGGGGTGGGATTCGGCTTCGGTTTTGTCGACGATTCGTATATCGACAAGGCCAAGTCGCACAACTGGCTGCTCTGCAGCGACAGCGTGGCCACGCCGGCGGCCAGCGCAACAACCGAGGACGTACAGGTGAAGGTTACCCTGGAGCCATTCACCGACTTCAAGGTGGACCTGAACATGAGCCGCACCGACAACAGGAACAAGAGCATACAGTTCATGTATGCAGGCAGCCCCACTACGCACACCGGGTCGTTCAACATGACTACGATCAGCCTCCGCACCGCCTTTGCCAGCCGGGGCAACGCCAGCAACGGATACATGAGCCGCACGTTCAGCCGCTTCCAGGACAACCTGTCCGTCATGCAGCAGCGCGTTGAGGCCCGCTACCTGAATACCACCTACCCCGAGGGCACGGGCATGAACGGCACCTTCAATCCCGACAACGGCACGGTGGACCGCTACAGCGCCGACGTCATGATACCCGCTTTCCTGGCCGCCTACACGGGCGGCGACGTGCGGAGCCACTCGCTGGACATCTTCCCCTCCCTGTCGAAGATGCTGCCCAACTGGAGCGTCAACTACAAGGGCCTGAGCAACCTGCCGTGGGTGCGCGACCACTTCAAGAGCGTCAGCCTGACCCATGCCTACAAGAGCGTGTATTCCGTGGGCTCGTACAACTCTTACAGTTCCTGGATCGAGGCCATGGGCAGCGGCGGCGCCATGGGATATATCCAGAACACGACCACCGGACTCTACCAGCCCAACTCGGCGTACGACATCAGCAGCATCTCCATCAACGAGAGCTTCTCGCCGTTGCTGGGACTGAACATGACGTTCAACAACAACATGACGCTGAAGATGGAATACAAGACCACCCGCGTGATGGCCTTGAGCATGACCAGTGCACAGCTCGACGAAACGGGCAGCAAGGACATCGTCGTAGGCTGGGGATACAAAATCAACGATTTCCGGCTGGGCAGCATATTCGGACGCGGAGGCTCCAGCGCCAGCTCCCGGGCTTCAAAAGCCAGCAAGGTGAAGAAGGGCCGCAAGAGCCAGCGCGACGAAGCCGACCAGGGAGCCGACCAGCAACAGCAGCAGACGGGCCGGTCGCGTTCCGGCTTTGCCCACGACCTGAACCTGCGCTTCGACTTCAGCCTGCGCAACCAGGACGCCATCAAGCGCGACCTGCAGACCAGCCTGTGCGAAGCCACCAGCGGCAGCAAGGCCATAAAGACAAGTGCACAGATTGACTACACGATGAGCCGCTACGTCACACTGAGCATCTATTATGACCGGCAGCGCTCGCAGCCCCTCCTCTCGAGCAGCAGCTATCCCACCGTGACGCAGGACTTCGGCCTGAGCATGAAATTCTCGCTGACAAGGTAATCAGAGCCAGGGAATAACTAGAATAACTAGAACAACTAGTACAACTAGAACAACTAGAACAACTAGAATAACTAGAATAACTAGAACAATGAGCAACAAGATGAATGTTTTCAGCCTGCTCAGGCAGCTGTGGCCCTACGTGAAGCCCTACCGATGGCTCATTGCCGTCACGGTGAGCCTCACCTTCGTGGGATCGTTGATGGCACAGGTCAACGCAGTGGTGCTCGACCGTACGGTGGACTCCATAAACGCGCTGATACAGCAGGGCGACGTGCTGTGGAGCCGCGCGGCACGCATTTTGGTCACAATAAGTGCTATTTTGCTGGGCAAGGAGGTGCTGGCTTCGCTGGTGACGTTCTGCCAGCGCTACTTCGGCGAGCGGCTTCGCATCCTGGTGAGCCGCGACCTCTCGCTGCAGGTTGTCAGCCGCCTGCTCACGTTCCGCATGGCCTTCTTCAGCGCCGAGGGGAACGAAACGGGCAAGTTGCAGTCGCGCATCGACCGCGGCATCATGAGCCTGAGCAACACGGTGAACAATTTCTTCATCGAGATACTGCCGCTCTTCACCAGTGCCGTGCTGGCCCTGGTGCTGATGTTTGCAGCCAACGTTTACGTAGGGCTAGTGGCGCTGTGCATTGTGCCGCTCTACTTCTGGGTGACCAACATACAGGCGCACCGCATGAAGGGCGGGCGCAGGAGCATCTTCCAGAGCCACCAGGCCGTCAGCCAGGGCATATTGAACATCATCGAGAGCATAGCTGTCATCAAGTCGTTCAACAGGCAGGACATCGAGGCCGCCAGGCAGGAGAACATCCAGTTGGCGATGACCGCCCAGCAGCTCGACACCCGCCGGAAGAGCTTTTTCTTCAACGGCGTGAAGAGCTTCCTCGAGCAGATAGGCACCGTGCTCATCATCATCCTGACGGCCTACCTTGTGCTCATCGACTATCCGGGCATGTCGATAGGCAAGATCATGTATCATGTAATGCTTTTCTCCAATGTAAGCGCGCCCATACGTCAGCTGCACCGCATATACGACGACCTTAACGATGCCCTCATCTATGCCGAGGGATTCTTCTCCCTGCTGCAGGCCGACGACCAGGTGGAGCCGTGCGGCACGCTCCGCCCCGAGCGCGTGAAGGGCGATTTCCGGATGGAGGGCGTCGATTTCACCTATCCGGGCGGCACGAAGGCGCTCCACAATGTCAGCCTGACCATTCCGGCCGGCAAGATCACCGCCCTGGTGGGCCTGAGCGGCGCCGGCAAGAGCACGATAGTGAATCTGCTCGACAAGTTCTACCAGCCCGACTGCGGAAGCATTACGCTCGACGGCCACGACCTCTCGGCCTGGGATACGCGCCGGCTACGCGAAAACATAGGCCTCGTGCTGCAGAAGAACCACATTTTCGAGGGTTCCATCGAGGAGAACATCCTCTACGGCAACCCCGGCGCCACGCACCAGGACGTCGTGGAGGCCGCTCGCAAGGCCTTTTTGCTCGACCAGGTGCTCCAGCTGCCCCAGGGATTCCAGACCAGCGCCCTGCAGCTCAGCGGCGGACAGCAACAGCGCGTAGCCATTGCCCGCATGTTCATCAAGAACCCCCCAATCATATTCCTCGACGAACCCACCGCCAGCCTTGACGCCATTGCAACCGAGCAGATACGCTCCAGCATCGATGCCATCAAGCAGGGGCGCACCGTCATCATCATCTCGCACAACATCGGGCAGATCATCGATGCCGACCAGATATACGTGCTGCAGCAGGGGCGCATCGTACAGAGCGGCACGCCCAATGAAGTGTATCGGCAAGGCGGCGTGTACAAGGATATCTTCGACGCCAGCGCCCGCAGCATGAATGCCGACAAGATAGCGCAGACTATGGAGGAGGCGGATTAAAAGACTTATGTAAAAGGGTTCCTGGAAAGCTTCGGCTTTAGGAACCCTTCATTTTTTTTTGCCCTCCAGGGACGTTTGGGGCCGGGGAAAAACAGCTGCGCTTGCCCCCCCACCCTACTCAATCCATATCAGGAAGCCTTTTTTGGAGGGGATGGTGAGTGGTGCTGAGGGATCGTAGGCTTTTTCGGGCTGGAAATTCTCCACTGCGGGCATGCGGGCGCGGATTTTATTGGCCCTGAGGCCCAGGCGCTTCCAGTTGAAGGTGAGCGTGACGGTCTTTTCCTCGGCTGAGAAGTTGCCTACTGCCACCAGGGCCCTGCCCTTGCGCACGAAGGCGGTGGCTTTCACCTCCTCGTCGCTGGCGGCGACGGCGCTGAGCTCGTCCCACCAGCCTATCATCTTAGCGTCCTCGATGCCGAACTCGTTCCACAGTTTCCACACGGGCACGGGCGATGAGCCGTCGCCCCACCACAGCGTAGCGCGCCTCGTTGCACCGAAGACGGCGCCCAAAAAGCGGTTCCCGCCGTCCTGGAGCATCTCGGCCATGGGCCCGAAGGGGATTCCGGAGAAGCTGACGAGCCACTGGTCGGGCGACATTTCGTCGTATTTGAACGACTCGCCGAACCAGAGGCGGTCGACGAAGGGCATGTAGTCGCAGTACTGGTTCATGGGCCCGTTGGAGTAGGCCGTATTGGAGTGCAGGTCGATAAGGGCTCCCGGGCGGTAGGTTTCCATGACGCATCGCATGCGCTTCATCACCGATCCGTCGAACGAGATGTCGTCCATGTAGACGCCGTCTATTTCGTAGTTCTGCAGCATCCAGCGCAGGCCCTCCAGGTAGTAGTTGATCCAGCGCGACTGGGGGCTGGTGACCCAGGCGGCGTCCGTCATGCCCAACCCGTACTCGGCATACCAGGCGGGCCAGTAGTCCTCCACCAGGTGCTCGCACAGCCAGGGTGCTCCGCCGCCCGGTCCGGCTGCCATGATTTCGTGGTTCAGGCTGTGCAGGGCGTGTATTTCCGCTACATAGTTAGTCAGCTCGCGTATGGTGTAGTAGAGCTTCACCTTCAGGCCTTGCCGGTGCATGTTGCGAATGTGCTGTTTGAGTGGTTCGCGCACGATGAAGGGGTAGTTGATTACTGGATTCAGTGCGCTGGCGTGGTGGATGTTGCCGATATTGGCGCCGTCGCGTGCGGCCTGCTCAAACTTCATGGGGTCGGAGTGATAGTAGCGCTGCTCAAACTGGTGGCGCGTGTCGAGGGGCTTTGCGGGTGTGATATGCAGCACCAGCTGCAGCTCCAGGGGCTCGGGCGAGAGCTTCTGCGGCCCCAGCTTGGCTGTGACGACGGCCCGGGCGCCCCCGGCCGTGTCCTCGGTGTGCATTTCCACCCGGCTGCGGCCGTTGTTATACCAGGCGGCGGGCGCCTGCTCCTTATAGTCGCGCAGCAAGGGTCCGTGGTAGGCGTCGGGGCCCCTGAACTCGGTGTGCAGGCCGGCCAGGGTGTTACCCATCCAGTAGCTGTCCCACTGCCCGCTCCAGTCCCAGCTGCACTGCCGGGGCCGGTAGCCCCCCGGCTGGCCTATGCCCATCATATAGCGGGAGGCGTAGGGCGTGTAAGCGGTGGTGTAGCGTATGTCGCGCACCTGCACTTCGCGGTCGGCAGAGAGGCGCAGGGTCATGAGCACCTGTCCGTCGTACTCCATTCGGGCCTCGGTGTGGAGGGCGATGCCCCCGCTGAGCTGTGCCGAGGTCCAGCTGAGCTCGCTGGGCGACTCATCGTGGAACTGGAGGTTGCCGCCGTCCAGGCGGACGGTGCCGCCGGCGGTCTCCACCTCCACGGCTATGGGCTGCTGCAGCACTTCGCGGCCGTTAACCCTGACGGAGGCGGGCAGGCCGCCGGGGGAGAGCTTCAGCGCCTTCTCGGTGGCCTTGATGAGGCGTCCGCTGCGCTTCATGGGCTTGAAGGGGCGGATGAGCGTCTTCTCGGAGCCGATTGTGGAGTTGAGCCAGCGCAGGCGGGCCAGTCGCCACAGGTCTGCGTCGCCCTTGTCGGCGAGCAGCGAGTCGCCTACGGTGAGGGCGATGCCGACGGGGCGGGGCTGCATGCCCCGGGCGGTAACCAGGGCGGTGCCCTCATAGAGTCCGGGCGGTGCGTCGGGCGGCACCTGTATGCCGCACCAGAGGGGCTGCACGTCGCCCTGCCGGACGTCTACCCGGAAGGTGAGCGGCTGTCCGTCCCACCCCGTTCCGGTGCAGTTGAAGCAGGTCTGCTCGCTGGCGGGTATGACGGCCGTGCCGCCGCGCTGCCGCAGGTCGCCGAAGCTGACGTTCACGCCCTCCAGCCCTCCGTGGGCGGCCCACAGGCCTATCTGCCACACGTAGTACTCGTTCCTGAGGGCCGTGCCGCTGAACGCGTCGGCGGGGCGGCGACGGAGCCAGCGCACGGGCAGCTGGTGGCGCAGGCGGATGGGGAAGCAGCGGTCCTCGCAGAACACTACCGGGTTCTCCCTGTAGCACTCCCTGAGGCTGTCGGCCTCGTGCTGGGTAGCCGTGTTGCCCATTTGGGTGAAGGCCTCGAAGCGGCTCAGCGCCTCGTACCTGAGGGGCCTGGCCTCGGCGGGCTCTACGTCCCCCAGGGCGGTGCGCCAGGCCCGGGCCTCGGCCTCGGGGTAGGCCAGGTAGTCGTTGTAGTCGCGGTCGAAGCGGCACTCCCAGCTGTCGGGCCTCAGCCTGTAGGGCATGTAGTAGACTTGGTAGACGGTTTCGCCCGCGATGGGCTCGAACCACAGGATGCCCTCCTCGGCCGTGCGCGCCTCGGCCCAGAAGTGGGCGGAGCGCCTGCCGCTCCGCTCGCCCACGATGACGAAGCTGGTTTGCGGGGCGCGCAGGTCGGGCCGCCGCCAGCGGAGCCGCACGCGTATGGCCCCGGAGCTGGCCGGGGCGCCTACGCTGACGATTGCACGGTGGTTGCCCAGGCTGTCGGGCATCCAGGGCCGGGGCGCCACCAGGAAGGGCACGCCGTCGGGCGCATAGGCTTCATACAGGCTGTCGGCTTCGTGGGCCGGGGCTGTCAGTGCGGCCCCGAGCAGGGCGAGCAGGATGATTCTCTTCTTCATAACGTGTTCTTTTATGCTCAATAAAGGCTTTTCTGGGGGACAAAGGTACGAATAAGCGAGAGAAAAACCAAATAAATTTGAGTTTTTCCGAGCGGAAGTACTTTCGAGCGAAGCTCAAAGGTATGATTAAGCGAACGATTTTCCAAATTAAACTGAAGACCAAGGTCGGTCTGACTATCTACAGATTCCTGATAGCACTTTTATGCTATCCCTATCGATTCTCTATCAGTTCCCTATGATATCTCTATAGTTTCTCTATAATTTCTCTATAAAGTCTCTATGCCTATAGGGATAGCGTTCTTATAGAGGTTTTATAGAGAATTTGTAGGGATTTTTCTTTGGGTTTACCGAAAAGGACGCACCGCTTCGGCAATCTCTTATAGAACAAATGCATTCCATTGTGGTTAAAATATGTTAAAATACAAAGGCATATACCTTTGGTTTTATCATTTATTTATAACTTTGCAGTATTAAAGCATACCGAAGGGCCACAAAAACACAACAGGACATGCCCCGAAGAGAGAGACTGACAAGCAAGACGATTTAACCTTTAATAAATTATACGCTATGAAGAAATCCTACCTCATGACCAGCCTGGCAGCGATGGCGTTGCTGTGGGCACCATTGAGCCTGATGGCTCTGGAGAAAGAGGGCGATGCCTACAAGATCGGGTCGCCCGAAGACATGGTTGAGTTCTCGAACATCTGCAATGGCGGAGAGGCTGCATCGGCCTTCCTCACTGCCGACATCGACCTCACCGGAGTGGACTACAAGCCCCTGGGCACAAACTATTACTACGTAGGCGTCTTCGACGGACGAGGCCACACCGTGACGGTGAACATCACCACCGAGGGACAGGTCATCGGCCTGTTCTCGTACGTCACAGGCAGCGAGACCGTCATCAAGAACCTGACCGTGCGCGGCGACATCACCACCAGCGACAAGTTTGCAGGCGGCGTAGTGGGCGTGCTGCATAACGGAGCCACCGTAGAGAACTGCGCAAGCTACGTCAACATACACAGCCAGGTGAACGGCGACGGCACGCACGGCGGTATCGTGGCATACGTGACGGGCGAAGGCACCAAGACCATCAACTGCCTGTTCGCCGGAAGCATCAACGGCGAGATGACCAACCAGTGCGGCGGCATCATCGGATGGGCAGGCGCTGCCAACACAGAAATCAGGAACTGCCTGGCTATGGGCCAGATGAACGTACAGAACGACGGATGCGCTACCTTCAGCCGCAACCCGGGCAATGTGAAGGTGACCAACTGCTACTACAGCGAGGGATTCATCGAACTGCAGGACGAGACAAAGGGTATCAAAGTGACTGCCGAACAGCTGAAGAGCGGCGAGGTAACCTCTGCCCTGAACCAGTTCAACGTCGAAGGCCCCTGGAGCCAGACGCTGGGCGTGGACGAATACCCCATGCTCAACACCGACAGCAAGAAGGTATATGCCATAGCCAGCGAGGGCTACCGCTGCGACGGCCAGCCATTAGGCGACATCACCTACACCAACGAGCCCCAGACGATTACCATACCCGAACACCAGTTCGGCGACAGCTATATCTGCTCGGTATGCGGTTTCTTCAAGGAAGATTTCATAGAGCCCCAGGACGGCATCTATAACCTGAGCAACGCCGCAGAACTGGCATGGTTTGCCGAGATGGTGAACAATGGCAACACCGGCATGGACGCCAGGCTGACAGCCGACATCACGCTGGAGGACAACGTGCTGCCCATGATCGGCACCGAGACCAACAAATACACAGGCACGTTCGACGGACAGTTCCACACCGTAACGATGAACGTAGTGGCCACTGCGGCCCGCACAGCCCTGTTCCGCCACCTGAACGGTACGGTCCGCAACCTGCGCACGGCCGGACGCATCAGCACCGAGTATGCCTATGCCTGCGGTATAGCAGCCATCATGTACGGCTGTACCATCGAGAACTGTATCAGCTCCATCGAAATCAATAACGCCCGCGGCGGTCAGGACTACTGCCACGCCGGTATCGCCGGTCGTGCCACGGGTGCCGGAAACACCATCCGCAACTGCGTCTTCGACGGTAAGATTACAGGCGAAGACCCCGTCAGCACATCGGGTATCGTGGGATGGGTACCCAACGGTACGATAGTTGACAACTGCCTGCAGATAGCCGACATTGAAATAGGCGGCTCGGGCCGCGGCTGCTTCACCATCGGTTGGGGCAACGGCGCACTGGTGGTTAACAACTGCTACTACAAGCAGCCCTTCGGCGCCATGAACGAGGGTGCCACCCAGCTCGAGGAAGACAAGCTGGCAAGCGGCTACATGTGCTACCAGCTCAACGAGAACCAGAACAACACCAAGTGGACTCAGACGCTGGGCGAAGACAGCTATCCCCTGCCCTGGAGCAACCACAAGGAGGTATATCCGCAGAACGGCAACATCCTGTGCAGCGGAGCCCTGGACCCCAACAACATGCCAACCTTCAGCAACGAGAACACCAATCCCGCCACCCGCGAGGAGCACAACTTCAACAACAACGGAGTCTGCACAAAGTGCGGATTCTTCGACGAGACGGCCGTTCCGCAGCTGGTTGACGGCTACTACGAAATATTCAACGCCACCCAGTGGAAGTGGTTCTGCGCACAGGTGGCTGCCGGTGAGACACAGATTAACGGCCGACTGACGGCCGACGTCATCCTGGAGGACGAGAAGCTGCACATGATAGGTACCGACGCCAACCCCTTTGCCGGCACCTTCGACGGACAGGGACACACCCTCACCTTCAACGTGGAGGATGCCGAGTCGCGCACAGCCCCCTTCCGCCACCTGAGCGGTACGGTGCGCAACCTGCACACGGCCGGACGCATCCACACCAACAACTCCTACGCCTGCGGTATAGCAGCCATCATGTACGGCTGTACCATCGAGAACTGCATCAGCTCCGTTGAAATCTTCAACGCCACGGGCGGCCAGGACTACTGCCACGCCGGTATCGCCGGTCGTGCCACGGGTGCCGGAAACACCATCCGCAACTGTATCTTCGACGGACGCCTGGCAGGCGAGACGCCCCAGAGCACCAGCGGCATCGTGGGATGGGCTCCCAACGCCACACTCGTTGAGAACTGCCTTCAGATTGCCGACGTAGAGATGGGCACCGGCCGCGGCACCTTCACCATCGGATGGAGCAACGGCAGCCTGACCGTGCGCAATACCTACTACAAGAATGCCTTCGGCTACCTGAACGACGGCAGCAAGCAGGTTACCGACGAGCAGCTGGCCAGCGGCGAGGTATGCGTAGCCCTGAACGAGGGACAGGAGCAGATGCAATGGTCGCAGAACCTCGAGGAAGACCTGATTCCCGTGAACAACATGAGCCGCGGAGCCGTGTATAAGATATTCGAAACCTACATCAACGACGGCGTGGTCAACTACACCAAGGCTATCACCAACGAGCTGAGTGCCTGCGAGGACATGCTCACCAACAAGGAGATGCTGGAGAGCTACAAGGAGGCCGTAGATGCACTGACGCAATACAACAACATCACCGACCTGCTGGCTGCCTACAAGCCACTGATGCCCCAGCGCCAGGCACTGCTCTCATGCCGCGATGCATACACCGCATATAAGAACAAGGTGGACGAAACCATAGCCTACCTGGAGGAGCACAGCCAGATGACCGGCGAGAAGACCGACCTGCTCACCGACTACCTGAACGGCGACGAGGAGCCCGGCGAGAACTTTGCCAACGGCGCAGCACAGTACATCCTGGAGAACGGCACCCTCACCGAGGAAGAAATCATCGCCGAGACGGCCAAGATTGACGCCATGCTGCAGGAAGCCATCATCAGCAGCCCCACAGCTGGTACCGAGATAACCAGGCTGCTCGTCAATCCCGACTTCCGCGACAGCTTCAACGGATGGGAAGGCGAACCGGGGAACGGCATCACGGTAACCGAGCAAATGGTAGGTGCCGAGAGCTGGGCAAAGACGATGGACATGCACCAGACGCTCACAGGCCTGCAGAACGGTGTGTATGAGCTGCAGGTGAACGGTGCATACCGTCCCAACGAGGAATACACGGGCACCAACTACGCCGCATTCCTCTATGCCAACGGCATTCAGAACTACTTCCAGGCCGACATCGAGGACATCATCTTCGAGGAGGATGCCCAGGACGGCGTGAACTGCAACATCACCGGCAGCGTAGCCGACTATGTGGTTGAGCAGGAGACCGAATCGGGTACCCGCATTGGCTACATCATGCACGGCACCCTGGGATGCGCCCTCGCCTTCCAGGCCGGGCGCTACAAGAACAACGTGCTTGTGGAGGTCACCGACGGCACGCTGACCGTAGGCATCAAGAAACTGTCCACCCGCAGCAATGCCCGCGACTGGCTGGGCTTCGGCAACGTGAAGCTCATCTACCGCGGCTCAAAGGACGAGGCCACCGGTGCTATGCAGAGCGTACTGGCTAATATGGCTGCCAGAGCCAACGTACTGGTGAACGTGTACGAACCGAGCATCAACTCCGACTATCCTCAGCATCCAAGCTTCAGCCAGGCTCTGAAAGACGAGCTGGAGGCACTTCGCACCCAATCTTTCGAGAAGATCCAGAGGAGTCCTGAGGATTACTACGCCATGATTCAGAAGTTCTCCGACCTCTTCCAGCAGGTATATGACTGCAAGAATGCCTACCTGGAACTGGGCGACTGCCTGGAGGACCTGTTCGAGCTGAGCGAATACGACCCCACACTCTCCGACGAAATAAACGCCATCTACGACCAGACGTGGGCTGAATGGGAAGCCGGCAAGTTCACTCAGGAAGAGGCTCTGGCCAAGAAGCAGGAACTGGAGGAGTGGATTGCCTCGAAGGTTGCCAGCGACATTCCCGAGCCCGACCTGCTGGATGTTGTGTTCAACGCCGACGGCACGGCTACCGACAAGTCTGCTATGGCTAACGAGATCAGCAGCTTCGGCGACACCTCCGTCCTCCTGGATTCCGACATCAACATGAACGTCTTCGACGAGACCGCGCATACATGGAGCACCAAGCAGCTCGATGCATACTACTTCGACATGACCGGCGACCTCTGGGACAAGCTCTCTGACGGCTTCTCCATTGAGGCATACGTATGCCCCACCTGGGAGGGCGACAACGTGCCCACAAACTGGTGCGGCATCTTCGGTATGGCTCAGAGTGGCGGCCTCATGCTGGGCGTAAGCTCACAGAAGTGGCTCTTCCAGGCCTCCATCAACGGCTCTTGGGCCAATGGCCGCGGTGCTGAGAACATCGTGAAGGACAAGTGGGCACACCTTGTAGGCGTCTGGAACCAGACGAGTGGCACACTGTCCATGTACGTTGACGGCGACCTCACCGGTTTCGTCAGTGCTTCTGGCGAGCTGCGCGCTCCTCAGGTGGTTGACGATACCAAGTGCTACATCGGTGCCGACATGAACGGTACGGTTTCAGGCACAGAGCCCGAGGCCTCCTTCCAGGGTAAGATTGCATACATCCGCCTCTATGACGTTGCCATGCCCGGCGCAGCCGCTACCGAGCTCTACCGCAGGGCTACGGCTACCGCTATCGATGAGATTGCCACCGACAAGGGTCAGACCGTTCCCGTCGGCATCTACAATATCATGGGACAGCGCGTACAGAAGGCCCAGCACGGCATCTTCATCATGGATGGCAAGAAAGTATTTGTAAAGTAAACGCCAAGCAGTATCCTGCTGCAGGCAATAACCAAGTGGAATCTCATCCTTCACCACACACGGGCGAAGGGTGAGATTCCTTCAATAAGCACAAAAGACACAAAGATAGCATGCAGAACAGAAGAGAGTTTTTAGGCAACGCGGCCCGCCTGCTGGGAGCTGCCGTCATAGGCAAACCCGCCAGCATGCTGGGAGCCGAGATGGCCGAGGGGCCGCTACACAGCAACACGGCCACAGGAATATCCACACCCGGTACTACGCAGGACGAGATTCCATCCTTCGTACTCGAACAGGCCGAAGAGACCTTCAAGCGATACGAGGAATGGCGGGGGGACGAGGAAACGCTGCTCTTCCCCATCCTGACCGATGTGCATACACAGGACAAGGATACCTGGCGACATATCGGATGGATGGTAGAGACGGACAAGATATTCCACTATGACTTCATGGCCAACCTGGGCGACATAGGCCTGAACCTGGGCAGCCCGCACTCAAGTGCCAGCTACAGCGACCAGATTCTGAACTTGACGCAGCAGCAGATGATGCGCTACAAGGGGCTGTTCCTGTACGTGGCTGGCAACCACGACTGGGACGGCGGCGAGGGACGACACCTGACGAGCCAGTACCTGCACGACATGTTCCAGCTGCCCTGGACAGGACGATACAAGGAGAATTACCATATCGTGGAAGGGAAAGTCTATGGCTACTATGACATACCCGAGAAGCACGTACGCATCATCATACTGAACAGCCAGGGCACCGAGACCATAGGCGAGTACTACACCTATGGCAAAGAGCAGATGGAATGGCTCATCGGCCTGCTGGGAGAGACCAGGCCCGACATGAACCTGCTGCTGTTCTCCCACTATATGCCCCACTGGATAGGCAGATGGACCAGCGTTGAGAACATAGTCCGCCCCACCTGCGAGATACTCCAGCATGTGCTGCAGGACTTTGCCGAGCGCAAGAAGGGTGCCGAGCAGGGCGTAGAATGGGACTTCACAGAGGCCCAGGGCATGCTGGCCGGCCTGTTCTGCGGCGACTCGCACGCCAACCTGCAGGTGAAGGATCACGGCGTAAACTACTACATCACCCAGGGCCTGGGGCCTGTAGGAGCCTCCAACCTGCTCTACGGACAGAAGCATGCCGACTTCGACTATAAGACGACGCTCTGCTGCGACGTAATTGCCGTCAAGCTGAAGAGCCGGGAGATAAAGAGCTTCCGCATCGGAGCGGGCGGAAAGCGCATGGACATGGAGTTCTCCTATGCCGCGCAGGAAGTACGCCCACAGGCCGACCTGCTCGACATCACTTTTGCCAAGAGCGGAGCCGCAACCGACATTTCCCCTATGGTGAACCGCATCAGCAAGGCCGGATTCCCGGCAGCAGTCTTCGACGAAGAGGTGGGCCGGTACGTCTATGACGGCACACGCAGCGAGTGGGGTGCCGTGCCCGACAGGTATCACTACTTCGACATGCAGGACAAGATATGGAACCAGATTACGGACGGTTTCAGCCTGGAGTGCTACGTCCGCCCCTCCTGGAGCGGAGAGGAACGTCCCGCCAGCTGGTGCAGCATCCTGGGCTACCAGCAGACCGGCGGCTTCGGCATGGTGGTGGGCAGCGACGGCAAGTGGCTCTTCCAACCGCACATAGGCGGCAAGTACGTCAACCTGAAGTGTGCCGACCTGGTGGTCAAGGACAAATGGACTCACCTGGTAGGCACCTGGAACCGCGAGGGCGGCAAGGCCTGCCTCTACGTGGACGGCGTTCTGGCGGCCCAAGCCAACTGCCCGGGCGAGCTGAAGGCTCCCGATTCGTCCTTCAGGAGATGCTTCGTGGGATGCGACCTGCGGGGAGCAGACGGCGCTGCTGAGGCCGCTTTCCGCGGACAGATAGCCACCCTGCGCCTCTATCGCGATGCATTCACGGCACAGGAGGTGGCCGGCCTCTTCGAGACGGCAACCGGACTGACTGCCCTTCAGGCCCCCGAGACCAGGCATTCAACGGACGAAGGCACCTACAACCTGCTGGGCCAGAATGTGGGGCATCCCCGGCACGGCATCTATATAAAGAACGGCAAAAAGATCCTGGTTAAGTGAATATTTCTCCCCTTTTCGCACAAAAAGGGGAGTTTCTTTTGTGAATTGACAGGAAAGTTGTAACTTCGCGGAGAATAAACAAGCATTTAAACACAAATGAGAAAGTATTTCATTCTGCTGCTCTGCGCCCTGCTATCGTGCCCGGCAGCTATGGCAAAGAAGCCTAAGACGATAAACCTCTCTACCTACAACATCCAGCACGGCCAGGGCATGGACGGGCGCCTCGACTTTGAGCGCATCGGACGCATACTGAAGGAGGCCGGAGCCCAGGTGGTGGCCGTACAGGAAGTGGACAGCGTAACGAAGCGAACCGACGGACGCTACGGCCTGCGCGAGATAGGAAAGGTGGTGGGCATGAAGGACACCTACGCCCCGGCCATAGACTTCCAGGGCGGCAAGTATGGCATCGGCATACTCAGCAAGAAGAAGCCCCTGAGCATCCGCCGCATACCGCTGCCCGGACGCGAGGAGAGCCGCATGCTGCTCGTAGCTGAGTTCCGCGACTATGTAGTGGCCTGCACCCACCTTTCGCTCACCGACGAAGACCGTCTGGCCTCCGTCTCCATCATCGCGCAGGAAGCCAGCCGCTGGGGAAAGCCCTTCTTCCTGATGGGCGACCTGAACGACGAACCCGGCTCGCCCTTCTACGACGAGCTGACCCGCCACTTCCGCGTGCTCAGCAATACAAAGGAACCGACGTTCCCCTCCGATGCGCCCAACGTCTGCATCGACTACGTAGCCGTCTATCGTTCTCAGGCCCATCGCGTAGGCGAAGCCTCATCGAGGGTAGGAACCGAGCAGGCTTCGGACCATTGTCCCCTGCACGCCACGATTCAGCTGTTGAAGTGAAAGCCTATGAAAGGATGCTCTGCGCTCGGCTCTGCCGCTTGGTTTGTCGAAGTAATCGAACGGCCTTTGGCCTACGCTTCGCTTGTCGAAGAACTTTAAACCTTTAACCTTTTGAACCTCTTGAACCTTGAACCTCTTGAACCCCTTGAACCTTTTGAACCTCTTGAACTTTGAACTTTAAACCTTTAACCTATACAAACCTTATGAAAAAGTATTTTGCTACATTCCTGCTGCTGCTTCTCTGCGGCTGTGCTATGGCCAAGTCCGACAAGGACCGCCGCGTTATCCTGATAATGATAGACGGACTGCGCTGGCAGGAACTCTAC
Source organism: uncultured Prevotellaceae bacterium (assembly GCA_946407895.1). Taxonomy (GTDB): domain Bacteria; phylum Bacteroidota; class Bacteroidia; order Bacteroidales; family Bacteroidaceae; genus Physcousia. The sequence goes on along the minus strand of CAMJQA010000008.1, from coordinate 23,203 downwards.
ACCGGAACGGATGCCGAACTGGCTGCCAACAAGGATTTCACCCGCAACACAAGTTCCATCAAAGCCTTCTGCAACATAGATAATGTGGAGCAGCGCCGCTCTACGCTAATGCCCTTTACCTGGAGCTTCATCAGGGAAAACGGCCTGATGATAGGCAACCGCACGAAGGGAAGCATCATGCAGGTGGCCAACAAATACAGCATCTCCTATCCCGGCTACTCCGAGACGCTGACCGGTCATCCCGACGACGAACGCATACGGGGTAACGGCGCAGGCGACAACCCGAACATCAACATCCTGGAGGTAGCCAACGAGAGCAAGAAGTACAAGGGTAGCGTGCGCGTCTTTGCACGTTGGGGCACCCAGCGACAGATAGTGGGCCAGGCGCGCAACAACCTGCCCGTAATAGCCGGACGCGACATGTTCAGCAACTCGCCCAAGCCTACCGAGAAGGAACTGATGCTCGATGAGATGAAGCGCAAGCTCTTCGACTTCCAGGGCAACGCCCAGCTCGACCTCTGGGCCTACCAGTACGCCAGCGAGCAGATGCGCACCCTGCACCCCAAGTTCGTCTTCATCCAGTTCGGCGATACCGACCTGCACGCTCACAACGGGCGCTACGACTACTACCTGAGCGCCATCCACAACATAGACGACTACTTCCGCCTCATCTGGGAGCAGGTGCAGAGCGACCCGTTCTACCGCGACAATACGACCATCATCATCACCTGCGACCACGGACGCGGCCTTGGTGCTGAGTGGTGCGACCACGGCCCCAGCATCAAGCGGGCCAACGAGACGTGGCTGATGGCCATAGGCAAGGACATCCCCGCCCTGGGCGAGATGGAGAACAACGGCCCCTTCTACAACAAGCAGGTAGCTGCCTCCCTTGCCGCCTACCTGGGCATCGACTACCAGCCCGAGGGTTGGGAGATAGGCGAAAAGCTGTTCTTCGTGAAGTAACTTCCCCGAGCGTCATTTTTTGCCAGACCCGGGTCTTACAATTGCGGAACCCGGGTGTAGTAATTGCGGGACCCGGGTCTGGCAATATTCCGGCCCGCCTTGATACAAAATCCTTAACCCATAGAAAAGATGAAAAGAAGCATTTTACTGGCAGTCCTGCTGAGCTCAATAATGAGCCTCGGCGCCAAGACGCGCAAGGCCGTCTTTGTCATTATCGACGGCATCCCGGCCCAGACGATAGAGCGCCTGCAGCCTCCCACCCTGATGGACATAGCCAGGCACGGACACTACGGCCGCGCCTATTGCGGCGGAGAGGTGGGCGCCTACAGCGAAACGGCTACCATCTCGGCCATCGGCTATACGAACATCCTCACAGGCACCTGGATGAACAAGCACAACGTGCGCGGAAACGGGAACATCGAGGCCAACTACAACTACCCCACCCTGTTCCGCATAGCCAAGGACCAGCAGCGCCCCGTTACGACAGCCATCTACTCCAGCTGGACCGACAACCGCACCATCCTGCTGGGCGAGGGGCGGAAAGAGACACGCAACCTGAAGGTTGACTACGCCTTCGACGGCTACGACCACGACAAGCAGAACTATCCCGACGAGCCGGGCGACCTGCACATACAGAAGATTGACGGACGCGTCTGCCAGGAAGCCGCCAAGTGCATCGGCGAGAAGGCGCCCGACCTCAACTGGATCTACCTCTGGTACACCGACGATGCCTTTCACGCCCACGGACACGGCACGGTCTCCGACGAAGCCGTCAGGACGGTTGACCAGCAGCTGGCGCCTGTATGGCAGGCCATCTGCCGCCGCGAGAAGGAGAACGACGAGGAATGGCTCGTCATCATAACCACCGACCACGGACGGACCGTTACCGGAAAGGGGCACGGCGGGCAGACGCGGGATGAGCGCACCATCTGGATGATTACGAACCAGAAGCGCGTAAACCGCCAGTTCCATCGCCCCACCCTCTCGCACGTAGATATCAATCCCACCATTTGCCGCTGGATGGACTTCCAGGTGTCGCGCGACGTGGAATTCGAACGCGACGGCATTCCCTTCATCGGCCCTACGGACATCTACAACCTACAGGCCCAGACGTACGACAAACAGCTGCGCCTCACCTGGGACGCCCAGGGCAACAGCGGACCCGCCAAGGTATGGATTTCGCCTACAAACGACTTCGCGACCGGCGGACACGACCTGTGGAAGCAGGCCGGAGAGGTGCCCGCCCGGCAGGGTAGCTTCCAGATAGACCTCACCCCCTGGCCCGAAGCCCGCAAGTTCAAGCTCGTCGTCCAGACTCCCGCCACCACCCTCACCCGCTGGCTGGTGAAGTAGCGGCGGGGCGTCCGAGCCGGACATCTGCCGCACGAAGCCTGAGGGGCCCGGCAGAAACGGCCAGGCGACTTCCTCCGGCATGCCGGGAGACGGGAAAACCGAGGTACTAAAGATACTCTCGCCCCAATAAGCGAAATTAAATTCTGATTTATTTTGCTTATCGCCCACTTCTTTGTACCTTCGCGGCCAAAATAATAATAAAAGGTAAGAAAGATGGCACAGAAACCCAGCATCCCCAAGGGGACACGCGACTTCGGGCCGCAGGAGACGGCCCGCCGCAACTATATCTTCAACACCATACGCCAGGTATATGAGCTCTACGGCTTCCAGCAGATTGAGACGCCCGCCATGGAGAACCTCGGCACCCTGATGGGCAAGTACGGCGAGGAGGGCGACAAACTGCTCTTCAAGGTACTCAACAGCGGCGACTTCCTGCGCGGCATCACGGACGAGGAGCTCTCCCAGGGCGCTAGCGGCCACCTGGCCGCACGCCTTTGTGAGAAGGGGCTGCGCTACGACCTGACCGTTCCCTTTGCACGCTACGTCGTACAGCATCGCGAGGAACTGACCCTCCCCTTCCGCCGCTACCAGATACAGCCCGTTTGGCGCGCCGACCGTCCGCAGAAAGGACGCTATCGCGAGTTCTACCAATGCGACGCAGACGTGGTAGGCACCGACTCGCTTTTGGCCGAGGTGGAGCTGATGCAGATTGTCGATACCGTGTTCCGCCGCTTCGGCATCCGCGTATGCATCAAGATCAACAACCGCAAGCTTCTGCAGGGCATAGCCGAGCTGATTGGCGAAGCCGAGCGTATTGTGGATATTACCGTAGCCATCGACAAGCTGGACAAGATAGGCCTCGAGGGCGTGAACGACGAACTGCGCCAGGACGGGCTGAGCGAGCAGGCCATAGGCAAGCTGCAGCCCGTCATCGCCCTGAGCGGCTCGAACCAGGAGAAGCTGACCACGATGCGCCAGGCCCTGGCCGGGAGCGAGGCCGGGCAAAGGGGGCTCGACGAGGTGGAGTACGTCATCCGTCACCTGGACAGCCTGCACAACTCCCTGGAGCTGGACCTCACCCTGGCCCGCGGACTGAACTATTATACGGGCTGCATCTTCGAGGTGAAAGCCCTCGACGTCGAAATCGGCAGCATTACAGGCGGCGGACGCTACGACAACCTGACGGGCATCTTCGGCCTGCCCGGCCTGAGCGGCGTGGGCATCAGCTTCGGCGCCGACCGCATATACGACGTTCTGGGGCAGCTCGACCTCTATCCCGCCCAGGTCACCACAGCCACCCAGCTGCTATTCATCAACTTCGGCGAGGAGGAGACAGACTATTGCCTGCCCATTCTCTCCGAGGCACGCCAGGCCGGCCTGCGCTGCGAACTATACCCCGACGCGGCGAAGATGAAGAAGCAGATGCAGTATGCCAACCAGAAGCAGATACCCTTCGTGGCCCTGGCAGGCGAGAACGAGATGGCCCAGGGCCGCCTCACCCTGAAGAACATGCTCACAGGCGAGCAGACTCTGCTCACTCCACAGGAGCTGATTGCCCAGGTGAAGGAGGCCGGAAATGCCTGAAGACAGAGGAGAAGGCAAAAGACATAGAAGGCGAACCAACAAGAAGCCCTAAGCATTCACCAGCTTAGAGCTTTTTTGTGCACGCCAGGCAATGGGGCACGGAGGGCGACACAAACGCCAGGATTCCGCAACAGGCAGAAATAGAGTACGGCACGCGAAGGCAAAAACAACGGCGTTGTTTTGCCGATTCCACACCGATGTTTTGCCAAAACAACGGCGTTGTTTTTTCAGCGGGGAAGACTGGCCCGATGCCGCGAGCGCCCTTAGCCCTCGATCAGCACGGTGGCATAGGCGCTGATGCCCTCCCCTCGCCCGGTGAATCCGAGCCGTTCGGTGGTGGTGGCCTTTATGCTGATGTCCTCGGCCGGAATGCCCATCACGCCGGCCATGCACCGCTGCATTTCAGGAATGTGCGGGTTCAGCTTAGGACGCTCGGCACAGACCGTTGCGTCGATATTACCCACCTCATAGCCGGCCTCGCGGATGAGGCGGACGGTCTCGCGCAGCAGAATCTTGCTGTCAATGCCGCTGTATCGGGGGTCGGTGTCGGGGAAGTGATAGCCGATGTCGCGCATATTGGCCGCGCCAAGCAAGGCATCGCAGATGGCGTGTATGAGCACATCGGCATCGCTATGGCCCAGGAGGCCCATTGTGTGGTCGAGGCGCACGCCGCCCAACCATAGTTCGCGCCCCTCTACAAGGCGGTGAACGTCAAATCCCATTCCTACTCTAATCTTTTTGCTCATGGTTCTTCTTTATTTCATTCCAAACTGCTGGGGGGAGACCCTCCCCCTTGTAGTCGGGGTTCGTACTAATCTGTTTGCGGATTTCCGTGCTGCTGATGTCGAGCAGGGGCGTTTGGGCCACCGTCGCATTAGGGGGCAAGCCCTCCAGCCTGTAGCCCGGACGGGGGTAGATAATCAGCCGGTGATGGCGCAGGATCTCCTCGCTCCGGTACCATTGGGGGAAGCGCTCCCAGTTGTCGGCACCGATGACCAGCACGAACTCGCGGCGCGGATAGTGCCTGCGCATGGCCTCCAGTGTGTGAACCATATACGAGGGGCGCGGCAGGCGGAACTCAAAGTCGCTGACCCGCAGCCGTCGGTCGCCACGGACAGCCAGCCTGGCCAGGCGCAGACGCTCCTCGTCGGGCAGGAGCTCCTGGTTCACCTTGAACGGGTTCTGCGGCGACACCAGGAACCACAACTCCTCCACCAGCCCGGCCTCTACCAAGGCCCGGCCCAGCTGTACGTGCCCGTTGTGGATGGGGTTGAACGTTCCGCCGTAGATGCCGGTCAGTTTCTGCTTGTCGGTACTCAATTTGTTCTGCGGGGTTTAGGTGGTTTCCGGTTCAGTATCGGGTAGGCCAAGGAAGTCTCTGACCAGCCGGAGGGCCTCTGCCTCGGCCACATCCAGGTCGTCGTTCACCAGGACCGTGTCGAACTGCGGGGCAAAGGTCAGTTCGTACTCCGCCTTCGCCAGGCGCTGCTCAATCTGTTCGGGCGAGTCGGTAGCGCGGGACGTCAGGCGCCGCCTCAGCTCATCAATCGAAGGCGGCTGGATGAAGATGCTCAGGGCCCTGGGGCCGTAGAACTCCTTTATGCGGCACCCGCCCTTGACATCGACATCGAAGACTACGTTCTGCCCGGCCGCAAGCTGACGCTCCACCTGCTCCTTCAGGGTGCCGTAGAAGCGGTCGGGGTAGACCTCCTCGTACTCCAGGAAGTCGCCAGCCTCAATCTTCTGGCGGAATTCCCCGGGCGAGAGGAAGAAGTACTCCACCCCGTCCTGTTCCGTGCCGCGCGGAGGACGGCTCGTGGCGCTTATGCTGAAGGCCAGGCGCAGCTCGGGGTGCGTCATCAGCCACTGTACGATTGTGCTCTTTCCGCTCCCGCTGGGAGCCGAGAAGATGAACAGACCTCCTTCCATTCCCTACATTACATTTAATACTTGTTCCTTAATCTGCTCCAGCTCGTCCTTCATGCGCACGACAATGTTCTGCATCTCGGCCTGGTTGCTCTTGCTGCCGGTGGTGTTTATCTCGCGCCCCATCTCCTGGGCGATAAAGCCCAGCTTCTTGCCCTGCCCGTGCCCGTCGCGCATCGTCTGGCGGAAGTACTGCAGGTGGTTGGCCAGCCGCTGCTTCTCCTCGTTGATGTCCAGCTTCTCGATGTAGTATATCATCTCCTGCTCCAGGCGGTTCTTGTCGTACTCCACCTCGGGAATGGCCTGCAGCCCCTCCATGATGCGCTGGCGAATCTTCTCGGTGCGGCTCTTCTCGAAGGGCTCGATGCTCTGCAGCAGGGCGGCTATGTTGTCGAGCTTCTCCGTGAACTTGCGTTCCAGGGCCTCGCCCTCCTGGCGGCGGAACTCAATCAGCTGCCCAACGGCCTCCTCCACAACCGAGCGCACCACAGCCCATTCCTCGTCGCCAACCTCCTGCACCTCGGCTCGGGTCAGGACGTCGGGCATGCGGGTCAGCGTGCCCCACCAGTCGGCCGGCTCGGGAATGTCATACTTGGCACAAAGCGACTTTATCTGCTGGTGGTAGGCTTCCACCAGGGGGCCGTTTATGGGCGTAGCATTAGCAACCTCGGCCTGCTCGACCCACAGGTTGAACTCAACCTTGCCGCGCTCCAGGGCCTGTACTATCATATTGCGCAACTCCAGCTCCTTCTCCCTGTACACAAGAGCTATCTTTGCACTCATGTCAAGGGCCTTGCTGTTGAGCGACTTTACCTCTGCTGTAATCTTCTTTCCTTGGAATTCGGCCGAGGCCTTGCCGTATCCGGTCATTGATAGAATCATAATTAAACAATTTAACATGAATGCCAAAAGTGCTGAGCAAAAACCGATTTAGCCGCACCCTGGCATGAAAAAGTAGGATGGATTCCAACAATTTCATTGCAAAAGTACGGAAATAATGGCAAAAAATTGTATTTTTGCAGCAAAATTACGAGTTAAATCTGCAAGATGCCCTGTTTACTACATATTGAGACCAGTACAAGAGTGTGCTCTGTAGCCCTCAGCGAGGACGGTGCGCTCCTATTTCACAAGGAAGACATGGAGGGCCCGAGCCATGCCGTTTCGTGCGGCGTGTTCGTCGACGAAGCCCTGTCGTTTGCCGAGAGCCATGCCATCCCGCTCGACGGAGTGGCCGTGAGCCAGGGGCCGGGCAGCTACACAGGCCTGCGCATAGGCGTATCGATGGCAAAGGGCGTGTGCTACGGGCGGCAAGTCCCCCTCATAGCCCTGCCTACGCTGAAGGTGCTGTGCGTGCCCGTCCTGCTCTATCACGAAGAGATTCCCCAGGACGCCCTGCTCGTGCCCATGATAGACGCCCGGCGAATGGAGGTGTATGCAGCCGTGTACGACCGAGCCCTGAGGGAAAAGCGGGCCGTGCAGCCCGATATAGTGAATGCCGACACCTACCTGCCCTGGCTCGAACAGGGGCCCGTATGCTTCTTCGGCAACGGCGCGGCAAAGTGCAGGGAAGTCATCAGCCATCCCAACGCCCTGTTCATCAACGACATCAACCCACTGGCCAAATACATGCTGCCGCTGGCCGAACAGGCTATGGCTCGCCAGGAGTTTCAGGACGTAGCTTACTTTGAACCCTTCTACCTCAAGGAATTTATCGCAACAAAGTCTAAAAACCTTATTTAAATATGCAATATAACACTCAAAAAGAGAAACTGATTATGCCCGAATACGGGCGCGGCGTACAAGACATGGTGGAACTGGCAATCACCCTGCCCGACCGGCAGCAGCGCCAGGTGTGCGCCAACGCTATAGTTACCGTAATGTCGAGAATACAGCCTGAGCAGGCCGGACAGCCTGACTATCAGCACAAGCTGTGGAACCACCTGGCCCGCATCTCGCGCTACAGGCTCGACATTGACTACCCTGTGGAAATAGTTACCGAGGAGGAGGTGCTGGCGCATCCCGCCCCCCTGCACTATCCGATGAAGAAAATTATGCGCAAGCACTATGGCTCGCTGGTGGAAAGCGCGCTGAAATATGCCCAATCCCTGCCCGAAGGACCAGAGCGCGAAGCCTTGGTACAGATGACGGCCAACCAAATGAAGCAGAACCTGTTCGTATGGAACCGCGACTCTATGGATGAAGAATTGGTGGCTCAGGACATTGAGCGCTACACCCGAGGCGAGCTCAGCCTCGACCTGGACAACTTCCGCTTTGCACCCGTCGGAGTGCCTTCCGTTCAGCAGCTCACAGGAAACAGCAAGCGCAAGAAAAAGAAATAATCTGAAGAAGGAAACGAGGAATGGCTTCATTTATCATCGAAGGCGGACACCCCCTATCAGGGACTATCGTCCCACAAGGCGCCAAGAACGAGGCCTTGCAAGTGCTCTGTGCCACCCTACTCACTAACGAGCCAGTCTGCATACACAACATCCCCGACATAGCCGATGTAAACAATCAAATACGCTTGCTGGAGGATATAGGGGTAAGCGTAGCCAGGCAAGGGGCGGGCAGCTACACCTTCCAGGCCAATAGCCTGAACACCAGTTTCCTGAACAGCGAAGCATTCATGCAACGCTGCAGCAGCCTGCGCGGAAGCGTAATGCTGGTGGGTCCCCTGTTGGCACGCTTCGGCAAAGCCGTTGTGGCACGCCCGGGCGGTGACCAGATAGGGCGCCGAAGGCTCGACACGCACTTCATGGGCATCCAGGCCCTGGGCGGACAATTTGCCTATGACGCCCAGAATGGGCTGTTCACCATCAAGGCAGAAAGGCTGAAAGGCACCTACATGCTCCTTGATGAAGCCTCGGTAACAGGCACGGCAAACATCGTTATGGCCGCCGTCCTGGCCAAGGGCACCACTACGATCTACAACGCAGCCTGCGAACCATACGTACAGCAACTCTGCCGCATGCTCAACCGGATGGGCGCACGCATTCAGGGCATAGGCAGCAACCTGCTCACCATCGAAGGCGTTGCCTCGCTTCATGGCACGGAGCATACCATCCTGCCCGACATGATCGAGGTCGGCTCCTTCATCGGTATGGCCGCAATGGTGGGCAACGGCATACGCATAAAAGACGTCAGCTACGACCAGCTGGGCATCATCCCGGCCACCTTCCGCCGCCTGGGCATCCAGGTTGAGCGCGACGGAGACGATATCGTAGTGCCCCGCCAGGAGCATTATGAGATAGAGACTTTCCTCGACGGCTCTTTCATGACCATAGCCGATGCGCCCTGGCCGGGTCTTACACCCGACTTGCTAAGCGTCCTCCTGGTGGTAAGCACGCAAGCCAAAGGCTCTGTGCTCATACACCAGAAGATGTTCGAGAGCAGGCTATTCTTCGTGGACAAGCTCATTGACATGGGCGCGCAAATCATCTTATGCGACCCGCACCGCGCAGTAGTCGTCGGACACGACCACCAGCGACAATTGCACGGCGGGCGAATGACAAGCCCCGACATCCGCGCCGGTATTGCCCTGCTGATAGCCGCAATGAGTGCCACGGGAAAGAGTCAGATAGACAACATCGGGCAGATCGACCGAGGATACCAGAACATAGAAGGCCGGCTCAATGCCCTGGGAGCAAGAATAAGCAGAATAGAATGATAGCAGAAGACAAGGTATATAAGATTGGAAGGATAAGTCATATCCATGGAATTCGGGGAGAAGTGTCCCTCACCTTCACAGACGACGTCTGGGACCGGGCGGAAGCAGAGTATCTGATACTGCGGATTGACGGCATCCTGGTGCCTTTCTTCATGGAGGAATATCGCTTTCGCTCCGACACCACAGCCCTGATTAAGTTTCAGGATTACGATACGGCCAATGCCGCCCGCGAGCTGTGCGGTGCCGATGTTTACTTCCCTCATGCCCTGACTCCTGACCGCAGCGAGGACGAGCCCTACACCTGGAAGTACTTTACGGGCTTCAAGGTAGTTACCAAGGAGAATGGCGAGCTGGGGACCATAGACTACGTTGACGACAGCACGGCCAACATACTGCTTCATGTAGGCGAACACCTGATTCCGGCTGCCGAAGAGTTCATCTGCAGTATTGACCACCAGGGCAGGGTGCTCTCAATGAGTCTGCCCGAAGGTCTGCTGGAATTATAATAGCACAATAGCAAGAAAAGAATGACGAATAAAACAAAGAACAGCAAAAAGAGCGGGAAGCAGAGGAAAAGGATTTGCATCCTGGGTTCTACCGGCAGCATTGGCACTCAAACGCTTCAGGTCATAGAGGAGCATGCCGACCTCTTTGAGGCATACGTACTGACTGCCAACACCCAGGCCGACCTGCTCATCGCTCAGGCCCGCAAGTTCCAGCCAGCCTGCGTAGTTATTGCCGACGAAAGCCGTTACGACTACGTCTCCGAGGCGCTTGCCAACGAGCCTATTCAGGTCTATGCAGGAGCCGATGCTTTGTGCCAGGTCGTGCAGATGGAGCCTGTTGACATCGTGCTTACGGCCCTGGTGGGCTTCTCCGGCCTGCGCCCGACCATAAGTGCCATCCAGGCTCACAAGCCCATTGCCCTGGCCAACAAGGAAACACTTGTCGTAGCAGGCGAACTGGTTACCCGCCTTTGCATGGAGAACGGCGTGCCCATACTGCCCGTTGACAGCGAGCACAGCGCAATCTTCCAAAGCCTGATGGGCGAATGCAGCTCCATTGAGAAAATCATCCTGACGGCCAGCGGAGGTCCCTTCCGCACCTTCAGCCATGAACAATTGCGCACCGTTACGCCTGCAATGGCCCTGAAGCATCCCAATTGGGATATGGGAGCCAAGATAACCATCGACAGCGCCAGCATGATGAACAAGGGGTTCGAGGTAATCGAAGCCCGCTGGCTCTTTGACGTAACTCCCCAGCAGATTCAGGTGGTGGTACACCCGCAAAGCATCATTCACAGCGCCGTGGAGTTCCAGGACGGAGCCGTCAAGGCTCAACTGGGCATGCCCGACATGCGCGTGCCTATCCAGCTGGCTCTCTCCTTCCCCGAACGGTTGCCCAGCGACTTCCCCCGTATTGACTGGTGGCAGATGAAGGACCTCACCTTCGAACGCCCCGACCTGGATAAGTTCCGCTGCCTGCAGATGGCCTACGAGGCTATCCGAATGGGCGGCAATGCAGCCTGTGTGGTGAATGCAGCCAACGAAATAGTCAACCTGGCCTTCCGCCGCGGGCAGTGCGCCTTCCTCCAGATGGCCGAGGTCATCGAGCAGACCTTGCAGCAGGTTGAGCACATCCAGGCGCCCAGCCTCGAGGACTATCTGGAATGTGATGCCCAGGCCCGCCGCGTAGCCACCCAGTTGCTTCACCTCTGAACTCCCTGAGCGACGGGCGCCAGTCAAGCTTACTTGAACCGAGCAGGGAAAGGAGTCGGGCAAAGCCAAAGCATTTGAACATTTAAAATATGAACCATTGAACCTCTTAACATAATGAGTATTGTACTAATAAAAGCCCTGCAGCTGCTATGCTGCCTTAGCCTCCTGGTCGTATTGCACGAGGGAGGACACTTTGGATTCTCAAAGCTTTTCCGCGTCAAGGTGGAGAAGTTCTATATGTTCTTTAACCCCTATTTCCACCTGTTCAGCACGCGCGACAAGTGGTTTACCCGCCTGTTCCCCTACTTCTCGAAGAACGAAACGGAGTACGGCATAGGCTGGGTACCCCTGGGCGGTTACGTAAAGATTGCCGGAATGATAGACGAGAGCATGGACACCGAGCAGATGAAGCAGCCGGCCAAGGCCGATGAGTTCCGTTCGCAGAAGGTGTGGAAACGCTTCTTCATCATGTTTGGCGGCGTACTGATGAACCTGCTCACGGCCTGGTTCATCTATAGTGCTGTGATGTTCACCTGGGGGCGCGACTCTTTGCCCATGACAAGTATCGAGAAGGGATTCCAGTTCAACGAGCATGCCCAGCAGTTGGGTTTCCGCAACGGCGACATTCCCGTGGCAACCGACGGTCATGCCATCAGCGAATGGGCGGCAGGCAACGTTTATCGTTCGCTCTCCAACGCCCGTACAGTAACCGTGCTGCGCAACGGGCAGGAGGTAGACATTCAGTTGCCCGAAAAGTTGAACATGCTGTCCATCATACAGGAGAACCCGCCTTTCCTAAGCATGTATGCACCAGCCGTCATCGACTCGGTTGTCCCGGATGGAGCTATGGGCCGCGCCGGAGCACAGAAGGGCGACCGCCTGCTGGCCATTGAAGGTTCCGCCATCGAGACTTGGACCGATTTCGACAGCCTGATGGTGCGGCGTGCCGATGTGCTGAGCATGCCCAACTGCTCACATGCCGACAGCCTGCGCATGCGCCACCTGAACGTGGTCTTTGCCGCAGCCGACGGAAGCCGCAGGGATACGGTCAGCCTGGAGCTTGACGAGAACTACATGCTGGGCATTGTCAAGCAGTCGCCTGTATCGCAGTACAAGGTGGAGCATCTTAACTACAACCTGCTGACCTGCATACCAGCCGGACTTAAGATGGGATGGAAGACACTGAGCGGATACGTCAACGACATGAAATATGTAGCCAGCGCCGACGGAGCAAAGTCAGTAGGCTCGTTCATTACCATCGGCAATATTTTCCCGGCAACTTGGGACTGGTATCAGTTCTGGATGCTCACGGCCCTCATCAGCATCATCCTGGCTGTCATGAACATCCTGCCCATACCCGGCCTGGACGGCGGTCACATAGCCATTCTGCTCTACGAGGCTGTAACGGGACACCAGCCCAGCGACCGCTTCATGGAGTGGGCCGAGCGCGTGGGCCTGTTCATTCTGTGCGCGCTCATGCTCCTGGCTTTCAGCAACGACATCAGGAACTTCATACTCCCCCTGTTCGGATTCTAAGCCCGGCTACCCTATCGAAGACAATTATTAATTCCACTAAGAGATATGATGAAGAGTAAGATTCTGCTTCCCCTGCTTCTGCTGAGCCTGATGGCTTGCTCGGGGAACAAAGAAGAACAGAAAGCCATGCGTATGTTGGGCGATGCACGTTTCGCCCTGAAACATCAGCATTTCGCCGAGGCCAGGGACAGCATTCTGTCCATGCGCCGCCAGCACCCTACGGCCCTGGAGGCACGCCGCCAGGCCATACTCCTGCTCGACAGCATAGAGATGGCCGCCGCTGCCGACAGTCTGAAGCACGCCGAGGGCCCGGAATGGGAAAGGCTGAATATGAAAGTAAAGTTCTACGAGCGCAAGTTGCAGGAAGACATGAAGAAATAGCCCATGGTGTATAGTGCACAGTCCTTAGTTTAGAGTTGTGAGATGAGAAGCATTACGCAGGAAGAGATGAAAGAACTGCTGGCTGCGCCGGTATTCCACGAGATAGGCAAAACGGCTGACGAGCTGGGCGTTGAGTGCTTTGTCGTGGGCGGATACGTACGCGATCTGTACCTCGAACGCCCCTCGAAGGATATCGACTGCGTTGTTGTTGGCTCCGGAATCTGTGTGGCCGAGGCCATGAAGAAACGGCTTGGAGGGCGGGCTCACCTGAGCGTGTTCCGCAACTTCGGTACGGCGCAACTGAAATACGACGGCACCGAGGTGGAGTTCGTAGGGGCCCGGCGCGAGAGCTATAGCCACGACAGCCGCAAACCCATCGTCGAGGACGGCACGCTGGAGGACGACCTGGACCGCCGCGACTTCACTATCAATGCCCTGGCCGTATGCCTGAACCAGTCGCGCTACGGCGAACTCATCGACCGCTTCAACGGCCTTCTGGACCTCGAGGACGGCATCATTGCCACGCCCCTCGACCCCGACGTCACCTTCAGCGACGACCCACTGCGGATGATGCGCTGCATACGCTTTGCCACGCAACTCAGGTTCCAGATTGAGGACGCTACGCAGGAGGCACTTGCCCGTAACGCCGAACGCATAAAGATAATCTCCCGCGAGCGCATCAGCGACGAGCTAAACAAGATTATGCTCAGCCCCATCCCAAGCATTGGCTTCATCGAGATGCAGCGTTGCGGCCTGCTCAACCTGATACTGCCCGAGATTGCGGCCCTGGAGGGAGTGGAGGTACGCCAGGGCAGAGGCCACAAGGACAACTTCTACCACACCCTGGAAGTACTGGACAATGTGGCCCGAACCCAGGCCGGCATGGAGATAGACGACGAAAAGCGCCTGTGGCTCCGGTGGGCTGCCCTGCTCCACGACATTGGCAAGCCGCGCACGAAGCGATGGGAGAACCAGGCCGGCTGGACCTTCCATAACCATAACTACGTGGGGCGCAAGATGGTGGCCCCGCTGTTTCGACGCATGAAACTGCCGCTGGACGAACGTATGGCCTACGTAGAAAAGCTGGTGGACCTGCACATGCGGCCCATTGTGATAGCCGACGACGAGGTTACCGACTCCGCCGTTCGGCGCCTGCTCTTCGAGGCCGGGGAGGATATCGATGACCTGATGATGCTCTGCGAGGCCGACATAACCAGCAAGAACCAGCAGCGCAAGCGCCAGTTCCTGGAGAACTTCCGCATGGTACGCGAGAAGCTGTCCGACCTGCAGGCACGCGACAACTACCGCACCTGGACCAATCCCGTTACGGGCGAGGAAATCATGGAGACGCTGGGCCTGCCCCCCTGCCGCCAGATAGGCATATTGAAGCAGGCCGTAAAGGACGCCATCTGGGACAGCGTCATCCCCAACGAGCACGAGGCTGCACGCCAGTATATGCTGCAGAAGGCGGCCGAGATGGGACTGAAACCCCTTAACTCCTAACTATGAACTCTGAACAAATAAAGCTTAGCGCCGTGCTCTTCGACTTCGACGGCACCCTGGTCGATACCGAGGAACAGTACACCCTGTTCTGGGCCCAGATGGGTCGCCGCTATGTACCCGAGCACAAGAACTTTGCCTTCGACATCAAGGGCGGCACCCTCCAGAGCATGTACGAGAAGTACCTCCGGCACCTTCCCCCCGAAGCCCTGCACGACATCGAGACCCAGCGCGTACGGATGGAGCAGGGCATGACCTTCCCCCTTGTGCCCGGCGTAATGGAATTCCTGCATGACCTCAGGCGGCATAGCGTAAAGATGGCCGTCGTAACCAGCTCCGACCAGTCCAAGATGCAGAATGCCTGGCGGGCCATTCCGGAACTCATGCAGCTCATGGATGCCGTGCTTACGGCCGAGGACTTCGAGCGTTCCAAGCCCGACCCCGACCCTTACCTGCGCGCTGCGGCCCGACTGGGCGTGCCCACCGCCGAGGCCGTCGTCTTCGAGGATGCGCTGAACGGCCTGCGGGCCGGCATGGCCTCGGGCATGATGACCGTTGGGCTGACCACCGGTAACCCGCGCCAGGCTGTGGCCAAGCTGTCGCATCACGTAATAGACAACTACCTGAACCTCGACTTCGAGACTTTGCAAGCGTGGCTGCAAGCATTCCTGAGACATTAAACCTTGAACGTTTGAACCTTTTGAACCTTAGACCTTATATATATATAATAGGTATAGCCTCCCAACTCGCGGCCCAGCCCACCTCCGACTGGACGGAGTTTCTGGCCGACCCTACCCTGAGCAGGGGAGTGGAGCTCTTGGCACCAAGGGCCCAGCAGGCACGGGGGGTGAAGCTGGATACCCTGCGCCTTGCCGACGGGCAGGGCGCGCCCCGCTGGCACCTCTGCCAATGGAACTTCCGCCAGCCGCTCCAGCGCGGGGCAACACCCACCCCCGGGCGCTTCGGGCAGACCTACCAGACGCCCTCCCTACTCTTCGCACGCGATGCCGAGGGCGTCATAACCCTGGGCATACAGGCCGGCGAGGAATATGCCTCTCCCCGGAAGCAGGGCCAGGAGTGGCCCAACCTGCTCATCGAGACCACGTTCGACAGCCTGCGCCTAAGCCGCCTCTCGCAGTTGGAGATGCAGTTCGAGGTAAGGCTGCTATGGTGCCGAAACCTGATGTCGGGGCAGGTCAGCCCCGACATACATACCGCACAAAGTCCCTTCTACTTCCTGCTGCGCAACCGCAATCCGCAATCCCAGGACTACAAGTCCACCCTCTGGCTGGGCGTCTTCGGCTTCGACTGGCGCTACGACCGCCTGTTCTCCGAGCCCATCGTCAGCTGGGACGAAGGAACGCGCATGTACATCTACCAGATACCGGGCACCGAGACCTGGCAGGAGCAGGACAGCCCCTTTACCGACGGACTGTGGCACCACGCCCGCGTAGATGTGCTGACGTGCCTGCGCCAGGCGCTCGACCACCTGCGTGGCCGCGGCCTCTTTGCCCATACCCGCCCCGAGGACCTGCAGATTGAGGAAATGAACTTCGGGTGGGAAACGCCCGGCACCTTCGACTGCGCCATACAGATACGCGGCCTCAGCCTCAGGGGGCAACAATTACCCTAAGGTAATGCAGGACATCTACGGCTATGCCGAGACGCTCTATGTATGCAATACCTACCAGTTCAACGACTACTCGCGCTACGACTTCAACCTCTTCAGCGAGGAAGAGAAGCGCAAGCATCGCCTGGCTCACTACGACATCGACCTGCAGAACGCCTACGAACTGGGCCGGCGCCTGGTGGAGAAGGCAAAAGAATGATTTACCGTCCGGGCCGGGAATGTGGCGTCAGCCAGGCGCTCCTTCCTGGCCCGGACTTTCGTTTCAGGGATTCAGCAACTGCTCAACAGCCGAGACCGCGCCGCTGATGTTGCTGGGTCGGGGTGCGCCGCCCGGCACGAGGCGGCCCGCAGTATCCACAAGCCGATAGGTGGGAAAGCCGTTGACCTCCAGATAACTCTCTATGGCACTTTCCTGTGCATCGGGCAGATTATAGTGTATGGCGTTGTCGGTATCAAGATGCTTCTGGCTGATGAAGGTGCGCCAAGCCTCATCGGGGCTTTTGTTGCAGAAATAGAGATAGACTACGGGCTTGCCCTCAAGCTGTTTCTTCAGGTCGGGAACATGCTCCATTTCGCCACGGCATGGACCGCACCACGTGCCCCAGACGTCCACATAAACGACGTATCCGCGGAATGGTGCCACGATGCGGTCAAAGAGGGCTTTGCCGTCTGCGATGTCCTTCAGCTCCTCCTCCGATACGCGTAGCGAGGCAATTGAGCCTGCTTTTGGGGCCGTCTCCGCCTTCCGGCGCTGGTTTTCGGCCAGGAAGTCGGCAATGCGCTGGTTGGCGTCATCTATGGCCCGGATGAGAATGGGATGCCGAACCTCCCGATGCGCCAGCTCCATTACACGCGGCGAGGCCACATGACTCTTGCCGTCGATGGCTTTCATGAAGTATTGTGCCTTGAGAACCTCCCGTGATGCCTCGTCCATGTCGAGCGAATTAATGACGTCCATCATTATAGGCGTGCTCTTCTCGCTCCGTTCCCATTCCCAATATTGCGTAATGAGGGGCTTGCCCAGGATGGGGATGATGTCGGATTGGAACGCTTTGTTCAATACGTCGTCGCCGCTCTTCTTGCCGCGCAAATTCTGAAAGTTCCTAACCTTCTGCAATTCTTCCTCCGTCAGCTGCACCTTGCCATCCTGGTGTAGCTGGTATATAAAATCGGACGGGTCCTTTAGCTTAGGGATTTTCGCATCCACCTGAGCCATGATATAATAGCCGGCATTAAATATAAATTCGTCTCGACACATCAGGGGAACTTCCGATTTGGTCCATTGCATCGGATTCAGCTCGGCCTCGGCCTTGCCGAGCACATCCCTCTGGCTCTCACCTGCAGAGGGCCAAATGCACTTGAGTAGCATAGGATAGGCAAACTGATTCCGTATATCATCCTTGTAATAAGACCGGAAGCGGCGTGAAAGGTTCGGACGGGCGGCATCAAGCGAGTCCAGCCTCGTCTGGCACTCAGCCATATATCGGCGCTGCTCGGTTATCGTGCTGTCGATGGTCAATTCGCCGGTCTGCACGAAGCGGGGGTGGAAGTCGCCGCCTAAAAGTTCGTTGTTGAACCGGGCATACTTGCCTCCCATCACATAAGAGCGGTCGTTTACGTCGTCGATGTAAAGCAACAGCGTATCTCCGTTCTCCACAGCCAGCTTCCAGAAATAGGAGTGTTCCAGCGGATGCTCGAACTCATTACGCATCATCAACAGGGTCGGGCCGCTCACGGGCATCTTCACCTCAAGGCGGCCCCGGCCATCGGGCTTCGCAAATTCGCGGACGAACTTCTCGTCAATGAGCCGTTGAATAAAGACGCCTAACTCAACATCGTCCTTCCTTGTGCGGACACAGACACGCAGGGTGAGGCTGTCCTCCACGGCATGTATGCCGCCGGGCCATGCTGCCTCGTCCCTGGTGGGGTAATCGGGCAGGGCCTTCGAGGCCAGCACGGACGTCTTGTACTTCCTGCCGTCGATGGTTACGGCATTCTTTTTCAGCCTCACTTCCATGCGCTGCCCGTCCTTAGTCAGCACCAAGCGCCCCTTCCCAGCCTCGGCATATTCCCAATAGTCGCAGCCGTAGATGGCGTAGTCGTCAAACAGCCCTATAAGCCATTCGCCCGTTGCCTCGTCCCTCAGGCAGAGGTCGAGCCCCGACTTCACTTGTGCCTTCCCCGTCAGGGCAACAAGGGAGAGCAGGATGATGATGATGATCCTGTGCATATTTCACTCTCTTTTTATAGTTATTTCAAGCTTTCGGGAGCAAAGTTACACCTTTTCCACGAAACGGCAAAGCCTTTTATGAAGTATTTATTTCATCCGGAGAAGGAAGGCATAAAAAGCGGCCACGGCGTAGGAAAGCAAAAACAACGCCGTTGTTTCGCCAAAACATCGGTGTAGAAACGGCAAAACAACGGCGTTGTTTTTGGGGCGGCCTGCCGGGGGTCGGAAGGCCGCCAGGCAGAGGGAGGCCTTACCGCCGGCCGTGAGCCACGAGCTCTATGGCCTCCTTGCCCGAAAGGTGCTCTATGTCGAAGCGCAGTACGAGCATGCGGGCCAGGCCTTTCTCCAGTTCGCGCTGCAGCCCCTCCTCGTCGCCGGGATTGTATCGGTTGCCCAGCAGCCGGGCGGCCGCCAGGCGCTCTGCCTCGTCCTCTACGATACGGATGCGCCCGAAGGCTATCACGCTGCGGTAGTGTGTGGTGTAGTCCTTGGGCTGGACCCGGTCTTGCTGGATGACGCAGAAACTGGCCTTGTCGCAGGCCCTCGCGGCATCCACCTTATGCCCCGAGAGGGCGCTGTGGAAATAAAGCCGCCCCTCGGCCCACACGTAGCTCAGGGGAACGGCATAGGGATAGCCGCCGTCGCCCAGCAGGGCCAGGGTGCCCGACGTGGCCCCACGCAGTATGTCGATGCTTTCCTCGGGGGAGAGCTGCTGGCGCTTGCGCCTCATTTCACGAAATTCCATACAAAGGTTTAAAGTTTATAGTTCGAAGTTCAAAGTTCCCAAGGGCGTCAGCCCAACTCCCCACCCTTATGAGGGGCGGGGTGGCCGCAGGCCGGGGCGGGGTAAGCAGGGAGCCGGGCGCAATTCTCCACCCTTCCCTCAGAACCTGATGTAGGCCTGCGCAGCCAGTTCGCTGTAGTAGCGGTCGGACGGCGAGGGACGGTCGTCGATGAAGGCATAGTGTAGTTTGAAGAGCAGGTTGCGGTGGAGCTGAATGCTGAGTGCCGCATTATAGGTGGCCCGCATGGTGGAGAAGGTGGCCTGCGAGCGATAAGCATCATAGATGAGGTAGCCCTTGAGCCAGGCCGTCAGGGGGACGCCCGCCGTAACGACCCAGGCATCGGCCCGTCCGGTGCCCGTCCACAGGCCGGTGGCGCTCTGGTAGTCCTGTATGCGATGGCCCGTATTGTGGGCATACTCGGCTCGGGCCGTCCAGCCCTCATGCTCGTAGTTGAGGCCTGCGCTCCACCGGTTGCGGCCCACGGTAATGCCGTCGGCGGTATAAGTGCCCTTCCAACCGAAGACACCCAGCCAGAGGTCCTGGGCAAGCTGTACCTGCAGGTTGCCCACCAGGTCCTTGCGGCGGTTATTGTCGCCCTGGTTGATGCCGTTACCGTTGTATATGGCCGCGGTATAGCGCAGGCGGCGCAGGCGCTTTGGTCCCAGGGGCAGCACGTCGCCCTGCAGGATGAGTCCCTGGTCGCGCGCATTTTGATTGGGCTCGCCGCAGTAGTCGCCCGCCCCGTTCAGGTTGTTTACCATCTGGCTGTAGTCCCATCCGCCCACCTTCCACAAGCTCATAGGACTCTCGAAGGTAAAGAAGCGGTCGGTCTGCCCAAGGGTGACGCGCAACTCGGGCCACCGCTGCCAACTGATGGTATAGTCGCGCAGGCCGGGCTTCCCCTTGAGCTCCATCTGTACGTAGTAGGAAAAGTCGCGCAGCAACGTACCCGATACATAGGTGCGGATATAGCGGGCCGAGAAGCCGGGTCCGCCACTGGCCCCCGACTGGCTGAAGTACTGGTACTGCCCAACAAGGTAGCCGCCAAAGCGGGGCACGCTGGCAAAGCGCGTCTCGTTACGGGCATAGCGCAGGCTGTCGGCGGCGGAGTCCTCCCCGTTGTGGCCCGCTACACGCTCAAGCCCCTGGTTGAGCAGGCCGGTGAGCCAGCCGGGCGTGGTATCGCGGTCAGCACGGCAGACAATTGCAAGCTGCAACAGCAGCAAAAGAAGTATGTGTTTCTTCATGTAAGGTTTTCTCTTACTCGGGCCTCATGCGCCCGGCGGGCAAACAAGACGCTTGCCGCCGAAGGGACGCAAGAACCCTTGAAATGTCGAACTCTTTCAAGCCTTGCGGATGTAATCAACAATCCATTGTCCAACCTCGCGGGTGCCATAGCGGGGGGCACCCTCTACCTGAATCTCAGGCGTGCGCACATTGGCGGCCAGGGAGGCACTTACTGCATCGCGGATGAGACGGCCCTCGGCCTGCAGGCCAAAGTATTCGAAGAGCATGGCCACGCTGAGTATCTGAGCCAGCGGATTGGCGATATTGAGGCCCTTGCCCTGCGGCCAGCTGCCGTGGATAGGTTCGAAGACGGGCGTGCTCTCGCCCGTGGAGGCGCTGGGCAGCAGGCCCATGGAGCCCGTGATGCACGAGCCTTCGTCGGTGAGGATGTCGCCGAAGGTGTTCTCCGTAACCATAACATCGAAGAAACGGGGGTCCTGAATCATGCGCATAGCCGCATTATCGACGTACATGAAGTCGGTCTGCACATCGGGATACTCCAGCATAACCTCCTGGGCCACCTTGCGCCACAGACGGCTGGAAGCCAGCACGTTGGCCTTGTCAACGACGGTAACGTGACGGCGACGCTGCCGGGCATACTGGTAGGCCACGCGCAGGATGCGCTCCACCTCGGGGCGGCTGTAGTAGTTGGTGTCCCAGGCCTCATCGGTTCCCTCCTGTTTCTGGCCGAAGTACATGCCGCCGGTCAGCTCGCGGATGCAGATGAAGTCGGCGCCGCGCACCAGTTCGTCCTTCAGCGGAGACTTGTGGATGAGGCAGTCGAACGTCTCCACCGGGCGGATGTTGGCATAGAGGCCCAGCCGCTTGCGCATGGCCAGCAGGCCCTGCTCGGGGCGTACCTTGGCCGTGGGGTCGTTGTCGAACTTGGGGTCGCCCACGCTGGCAAAGAGCACGGCATCGGCCTCCTTACAGGCCTGGTACGTCTCCTCGGGGAAGGGGTCGCCCACCTCGTCGATGGCATGTGCACCGCAAAGTGCTTCCTTGTAACTCACTTCGTGACCGAACTTCTCGGCTACGGCCGACAGGACAGCCACGCCCTGCTCCATAATCTCTGGTCCGATTCCGTCACCGGCCAATACTGCAATCTTCAGTTTCATACCTTTTTATAATCATTTTCAATTATGTTCAACATCTTAATGGTAGCCTTGATGGCTGCTTCCGTCTGGTCGGCATCCAGGCCGCGAGTACGGATGGTGCGGTTCTCCCAGTTCCAGGTAATCACGGTCTGCACGAAGGCATCGGTGCGCCCGCCGGGGGGAATCGTTACCGAGTAGTTGGTAAGCCAGGGGAACTGGCGGCCCAGCCTCTCGCGATAGATATGTCGGATGGCGCGGACGAAGGCATCAAACTGGCCGTCGCCGTGCGCACTCTCGTCGTAGGTCTGCTCGTCAATCTGCAGGCGTATGCTGGCCATTGGCTTCAGGCCGTAGGCTGTGGTGACCACATAGGAGAGCAGGCGGACGTGCTCCTCGGGGGCAGCATGCTTCAATACGTCGCTTACGATGAAGGGCAGGTCCTCCTGGGTGACCAGTTCCTTCTTGTCGCCCAGCTCGATGATGCGCTCCGTCACGCGGCGAGTCTGCTCGGGCGTCAGCTCCAGTCCCAGTTCCTCCAGGTTGCGCAGGATATTTGCCTTGCCGCTGTTCTTGCCCAGGGCATATTCCCGCTTGCGGCCGAAGCGCTCGGGCAACAGGTCGTTCTGGTAGAGCCCGGCCTTGTTGTCGCCGTCGGCATGCACGCCGGCCACCTGGGTGAAGACGCTGTCGCCCGTGATGGGCTGGTTGGGCGGAATGGCTATACCGCTGTAGCTCTCCACCAGACGCGACACCTCGTTCAGGCGGCTCTCATCGATGTGGGTGCAGGCCTCGAACTGGTCCTTCAGTATGGCCTGCACGCTGGCCAGCGGAGCATTACCTGCCCGCTCGCCCAGTCCGTTCACGCTTGTGTGTATGCCCTGGCAACCGCCCAGTACGGCAGCCAGCACATTGCTGATGGCCAGGTCGTAGTCGTTATGGGCATGGAAGTCGAAGCGGAGCTGGGGATAGCGTTTCCGCATGCGCCGCATGTAGCTGATAAGGTCCAGGGGGTTGAGGATGCCCAGCGTGTCGGGCAGCATGAAGCGGTCTATGCCTGCGTCCTGCAGGGCATCTACCATCTGGAAAAGATACTCGGGACTGTCCTTCATGCCGCGGCTCCAGTCCTCGAGGTAGAGGTTTACGCCTACTCCCCTCTCCCGCGCATAGTCCACCACGCGGCGAATGTCGGCGATGTGTTCATGGGGCGACTTCTTAAGCTGGCCAGTGCAATGCTTCAGGCTTCCCTTGCAGAGCAGGTTGAGCCTGCAGCCCCCGGCCTCCAGAATCCAATCCACGCTGGCCGTGCCGTCCACGAAGCCCAGGACCTCGACACTGTCCAGACGTCCGGCCTGGCGGGCCCATCGGGTGATGCTCTTCACGGCCTCCAGCTCTCCGTCGGAGACGCGGGCACTGGCCACCTCAATGCGATCTACATTGACGTGCTGCAACAGGGCGCGCGCAATGACCAGCTTCTCATGAGGCATGAAGCTCACTCCGCTCGTCTGCTCGCCGTCGCGCAGCGTGGTATCCATTATCTCAATCCATC
>CAMJQA010000007.1 GCA_946407895.1 uncultured Prevotellaceae bacterium | reverse complement strand
TTAGTCAACGGTCTGCAAAACCGTCTACGGCGGTTCGAATCCGCCAGGCACCTCCTCACAGAACAACGACAGGCCTGGGTAGATTGCTACTCGGGCCTGATTTTTTCTGCGAAACGCCTTCTTCGGAGGACGATAAAAATAAATAATGTATAGAGAGATTTTCCGGGGACGAAATTATAAATAGAATTAAATAATACTGAATATAAGAGATTTTTCTGCCACACAATGAAACGTAGGTTATTTCTTTTCGCAGCTATGTTGCTGCTGACGATTTTGGTGAATGCGCAGGGGTGGACGTCGGTACAAGCCGTGGGGGTGATGCCCGGCAACACGCCGTCGGAGAACCGCCAGGCGCTGCAGCGGGCGATTGACGCGATGAGTCCGCACGGCGGCGTGCTCTACGTTGAACCCGCGGAGGGAGGCTACCCGATGGAGGGCGGACTGTTGCTGAGGAGAAACGTGTCGCTCGTTGGCGCGCACGGGCCTACCGGGCGCGGAACGGCCACCACAGACCGCAGCAAGCCGACGGGCTCGCTCTTCGTCATCACCGACCGCGAGCGACCCTTCATCCGCGTGGAATCGGCCACACAGCTGCGCGGATTGCAATTTTTCTACCCGGAACAGACGCACACTGACCCCGCGCGCATCATAGCCTACCCGCCGACGATAAGCCTCGCCGCGGAGGTGAACGCGCAGGGCGTCACCCTCTCCTGCCTGACATTTTACGGCGAATATATGGCGATGGACTTCCGCGCGCAGGCGCCACGCATTTGCGAACAGATATTGTTCGAGCACTGCTACGGTTATCCCCTGAGCGGCGAGTTCATAGCCATCGACCGCTGCTACGACGTGCCGCGGATACTGCACTGCCACGTAAATCCGGCCAATATGCGCGAGTTCCGCCGGCCGTTCAGCCGCAGCGTGATAGATGCCGTCGTTGCCAGGCGGACGTACACCTACTGGATTGACCACACGGACAATGCGCAGTGCATCGACCTGTTTACCTTCGGGGTGTACGGCGGCATCCGGCTCGGGAGCGAAACCTACGGGCAGCTCACGAATTTCAACTTCGATTGTGTCGCCGTAGGCATTCACAAGATAGGAAGCCAGTGGAAAAACCGCAACTGGCAAATCGCGCAGGGATCGATAATCGCCAACACGGGCAGCCGCATCGAGGAGGTTCATCCCATCCTGATTGAGGGCGTGGGCCACACGGCGCTCTCGAACGTCGAAGCATTTTCGGGCGGCAACGGGGCCCTGACGAACTTTGAGGCCAGCTGGGACTACATGACGGTGACGGGGCCCGCCAGCGTGTCGATGACGGGCTGCCGCATGCAGGGGTACAAGAGCACCGAGCCGCTCCACCTGCATCCCGAGGCGCGCGTGAGGGCGGTGGCCTGCTTCGACAAGGACAACAACCTATTTGAGAAATAATCGCCCGGAAGCCTCTTGAATCCAACAAATTTGAAAGAAAAGTAAATGGAATCCGGCGGAAGTGAGGAAAAGCGCCTCATTTCCGCCGGAAATTTTATCCAGCAGAAATTGGGCTCAATAACGCCCAGAAACGCCATCCTCACTAAAACGCCAAAAAACCTTTTCAAGGCGGAAATTTCGTCATGCAGAAAACATGGACTCGTTGCCGGAAGGAAATGGGGGAAATTGCTGAGAGGCGGGATGATTCAGCAGTATTTCATGGCAAAATGCTGGCGGATGAGCGGCAAGATTACTCCTCCTCGGGGGCGAACACGGACATTTCGCAGCGGCGGCAGTCGAAGCTGAGGCGGAAGCGGCGACCGTCGGACAGCTGGAGGTAGTAGGGCTCGGGCGGCACGGGGAACTGCGGATGCTGGCGCGGGCACCATCCACGCTCGTACTTGAGGCAGAAGCGGCAGGTCATCAGTCGGCCGTCCTCGCGGAGGAACGATTGCCGGTCGAGCTCCATGGCCAGGTCGATGCGGCTTGCGCCCTGCGCCTGGTAGAATTGGCGAGCCAGGCGGTTGGCGACATTGGCGGCGTACGTCAGATGCTCGGGGATGAAGCTTTGTGAAATCTCCGCGGCATCGGCAGCTTGCAAAGCGCAGGGCAGCTGAATCGACTGAGCATCGAGCTCTTGCTCCGAGCAGGGCTTCTGAATAGGCTGGGCATTGACTTCATGCTCCGCGCGGGGCTGCAGAATTGGTTGGGCATCGAGCTCTTCAACGAGCAGCCTGCGCCATTCGGCGAGCAGGCTCCTGGGGATGAAGCGGGGCTGGGAGAGGTTGATGGCGACATCGTCGAGCACATATACGGTGCCGCCCAGGCGGCCGAGGACGTCGCGCAGCACCTGGATTTGGTCCGTCAGCGCCGGCTGATGATGGCAGGGGAAGTGGCGGGTGGCGCTGGCGCCGTCCTGCCGAAGGATGCTGAGGCGGTAGCCCTGCGGCTCCTCGTCGATGGTAAAGACAACGGGGATGCGGCGCGAGGATGTGCGTCCTTCCATAAGCTGATTCCACTCATGGTCGCTGCTGCGCCAGAGTTTGGTTCCCCGCGCCAGGAGGGGCATGCGCGCCGGGCGGATGTGGTTGCCCTCGGCGCGATTCACGCGGAATCCTTGCAGCCGACCATCGCCGTCGAGGTAGCAGAGGCCGTCGCCGTTGTTAAACGATGCCGTGCCAGCGACGATGATGATGTCGCGCCGCACCTCCTGGACCACACCGACCATGGGGCCCCTGCTCTTGGGGGAGTCGGGCTGGCTCATGCCGGGCTGCCGTCCCGTCAGGAAGTAATCGGTGAATCCGCGCGAAAAGGTGCGGTCGGGGTCGGGCCGGAAGGTGAACTCCTCGCGGCCGTAGGAGCTACGGCGGAATTCCGTGCGCCGACGGAGAATGTCGTCCAGCAGCTGGCGGTACCAGGCCGTTACGTTCTTTACGTAGTGCACATCCTTCAGGCGGCCCTCAATCTTGAAGCTGCGCACGCCGGCGTCCATCATCTGCTCCAGAAAGCGGCCGCGGTTCATGTCGCGGAGCGAGAGCAGGTGCCGCTCCCTGACGAGGGTGCGTCCCTGCCCATCGGAGAGGGTGAATGGCAGGCGGCAGAACTGTGCGCACTCTCCCCTATTGGCCGACCGCTCGAAGCAGTACTGCGATGCATAGCAGCGGCCGCTGTAGCTGACGCACAGGGCGCCGTGGCAGAAGGCCTCCAGGGCGATCTGCGGTGCGACCTGGTGCAGGCGGGCGATTTCCTGTAAAGTCAGCTCGCGGGCCACTACGGCCTGGCGGAAACCGAGCGAATGGAGCCAGCGTAGCTTCGCGGCCGAGCGATTGTCCATCTGCGTACTGGCGTGCAGGGCGATGGGCGGCAGATTCATCTCCAGCAGGGCTGCGTCCTGCACAATCAGCGCGTCGGCGCCGGCCCCGTTGAGTTCCCATATCATTTCCTCAGTATCTCGGAGCTCCGCATCGTAGAGGATGGTGTTTACGGTGACATAGACCTTGGCGCCGAAGCGGTGGGCATAGCGACAGAGTTCGGCAATGTCTCGCACCGGGTTTCCGGCCGCTGCACGCGCGCCGAAGCGCGCCGCACCAATATAGACGGCATCGGCACCGTGGTCTATGGCCGCGATGCCGCATTCGAGATTTCGCGCTGGAGCAAGGAGCTCGATTGGCGTGCGTTCAGTGAATGTCATCGATATTGTAGGGAGTTTCCTGGTAGACGTAATAATTCAGCCAGTTGGTGAAGAGCAGATTGCCGTGGGCGCGCCAGGTGACCAGCGGCGGACGGCTCGGGTCGTCGTCCTCGTAATAATGCTCGGGCATGTGAATCGGCAGGCCCTTGGCCAGGTCGCGCCGGTACTCCGTGTCGAGCGTCAGCGGGGCGTATTCCGAGTGGCCGGTGATGTATATCTCCCTGCCGCCGCGCGCCATCACCATGGAGACGCCGCTCACCTCGCTCTCGGCAATCAGCGAGAGCTCGGGAACGCGAAGGATATCCTCGCGGCGAATCTCCGTATGGCGGCTGTGGGGCATATAGAATACGTCGTCGAAGCCGCGGAAGATCGGCAGCCTGGGCAGTAGCGGGCGCTGCGGAAATATGCCGAACATCTTCTCCCGCAGCGGGTATTTGGGCACGCCGTAGTGGAAATAGAGCCCCGCCTGGGCGGCCCAGCAAATGTAGAGGGTGCTGGTGACGTGAGTGCGCGCCCACTCGAAAATATCCGAGATTTCGTCCCAATAATTCACCTCCGTGTAATCGAGGTGCTCCACCGGGGCACCGGTGATGATCATGCCGTCAAATTTCTCCGCGCGCATGAGTTCGAAGTCGCGGTAGAAGGCCTGCAGGTGTTCGATGGGCGTATTCTTGCTGGTGTGCGCCTTTACCTTCATGAAATGAACGTCGAGCTGCAGCGGCGTGTTCGAGAGCAGTCGGATAAGGTCCGTCTCCGTGGTAATCTTCAGCGGCATCAGGTTCAATATCACAATCCTGAGCGGACGGATATCTTGCCGGTTGGCTCTCTCGTTGCCCAGCACGAAGATGTTCTCGTCCTTCAGGAAATCAATGGCCGGCAACCGGTCGGGAAGTCTGAGTGGCATAAATTATTGTACGATTGAAGTTTTGAAATAGTTTCTGGAGGCAGCCAGGTGAAAACTGTTGCTGGCTCTCGTTGAATGCCGGCAGGGAGTGAAAACTGTTGTCGGAAAATTGAAGAATTCCGGCAGGCAGGGGAAAACTGTTTCCGCCCTGCCCTGCCCGCCGGAAAGGGGTTGAACGAGGCAGCCTTACCAGATAGTCACGCGCTTTTCCTTCGGCACGAACATCGGGTCGCTCTCGGTGACGCCAAATGCCTCGTACCACGCGTCGATGTGCGGCAGCTGACCGTTTACGCGCCACATCCCCAGCTCATGCGGGTCGCTCTTCACCCGCTTGCGAATCTCCTCGTCGCGGATATTCTGCCCCCAAACGTTGGCATAAGCCAGGAAGAAGCGCTGCTCGGGCGTAAAGCCGTCGATGTCGGGCAGCGGACTTTGCGCCGTTGCATTCCGGAAAGCCTGGAAGGCAACCATCAGCCCGCCGTGGTCGGCCATATTCTCGCCCAGCGTGAGCGAGCCATTGGCGTGCAGGTTCTCGGCGGGCAGCACGACGATGCTGTCGTGGAATTCGCGCATCACCTGAATGCGCTCCGTAAAGCGCTTGGTGTCGTCCTCCGTCCACCATTGCACCAGGTTGCCGTTCTTGTCGAACTTAGAGCCCTGGTCGTCAAATCCGTGCGTCATCTCGTGTCCGATAACCACGCCAATGGCGCCGTAGTTGAAGGCATCGTCGGCACTCATATCGAAGAAAGGCGGCTGCAGGATGCCGGCGGGGAAGCAGATTTCGTTCGTCGTGGGGTTGTAGTAGGCGTTTACTGTCTGCGGCGTCATATACCACTCGTCGCGGTCAACAGGCTTGTTCAGCTTTCGCGCAATCATATCCTCGCGCTCCCATCGCGAGCAGGCCTTCACGTTCTCCCAGAAGCTGTCGCCCACGGCAAGGCTGCTGTAGTCCTTCCACTTGTTGGGATAGCCCACCTTCACGTAGAAGGCATCCAGCTTCTCGCGGGCCACCTTCTTCGTAGAGTCGCTCATCCACTCCTGCACGTCGATGCGCTCGCCCAGCGCCACCTGCAGGTTCGCCACCAGCTTCTCCATGCGCTCCTTGGCAGCGGCGGGGAAATACTTCGCTACATAGAGCTGGCCCAGCGCCTCGCCCAAACTGCCCTCGACGGCACTGACGGCACGCTTCCACCGGGGACGCTGCTCCTGGCGGCCGCTCATCACGGTGCCATAGAACTGGAATGCGCGCAGGCTCATCGCGTCATCCAGGCTGGAGCTGGCGCTGTTGATAAGGCGCCAAAGGGCAACCAGCTTCAGGTCGTCGAGCGATGCCTCGGCCAGAATCTTCTCGACCTCGTGCAGAGGCTCCAGCTGGCCGATGTTGAGCTCCTTCACGCCCTCCACGCCCTGCGACTTGAAGTAAGCATCCCAGTCAATGCCCGAAAAATCAGACTTCAGGTTGTCGTACGACATCTTGTGGTAGTTTTTCTCGTCGTCGCGCAGTTCCACGCGGCTTTTGCTCTGCCGCGCCAGGCGGGTCTCCAGCGCCAGGATGCGCTCGGCCGTAGCAGGCGTGGCGGGCAAACCGCAGTGAGCGAAGAGGTCAACAATGAGCTTCTTGTACTCCTGCCGAATGTTGCGCGTAGCATCGTCCTCCTCCAGATAATAATCCTTCTGCCCCAGCGTCAGTCCACCCTGGTGAATGGAGAGCAGGTTGTTCTTGCTGTCCTTGATGTCGGCATCGATATAAAAGCCGAACCATCCGGGAATGCCGTAGCTCTCCATATCATTGCACACGGCCTGCAATTCGGCCTTCGATGCGGTGTTCTGTATGCGCGCAATGTCGTCCTTAATCGGATTTACGCCCTCCTGGTTCAGCTTAACGCTGTCCATCACGCAGTTATACATCGCAGCAATCTTCTGCGCCACGCTGCCCGGCTCGTTCTGCATAGCCGATACGCTGTCGATGAGCGAGCGCAACTGCTTGTTGTTGTTTTCCTGCAGCACGTCGAAGCTGCCATAGCGGCTGTATTCGGGCGTCAGGGGATTAGCCTTCTGCCATCCGCCCGTTGCGAACATATAGAAGTCACTGCCAGGCAAATAGGTGGTGTCCAGATTGGACAGATTGATTCCAGACGCCAGCTGCGTCTTGTTTTCGGGTGTGCAGGCAGCCATCATCGCTGCCAATGTCATTACAGACATAATACTCTTGGTCTTCATATTATTATATTACAGTTTATTTTCGCTTAATTATATTACAATTTATCTGCGCCTGACTGGTTTATCGTCGCTTAATTATTCTACAGTTCCTCTGCGCCTGATTATATTTCGGCTTATTGGCGTTCCATTTCCTCGTATGCCCTCTCCCACTCTTCTTCAGCCTTTTGCAGAGCGGCCTTCAGGCGTCCGTGCTTCTCGAAGAGCGGCAAATCTGTGCCTCCCTCGGGAGTACACATCTGCGCCTCCAGGATTTTTATGGCCGACTCCAGCTCAGCAACTTTCTCTTCAGCCTCACGCAGGTTCTTCTCCAACTTCTTCTGCTGGCGTGCCGCAGCTTTCTGCGCGGCATAGGACTCTGAACCCTCAGAAGGGTGACGCTCCTCGCCACCGATGCTCTTGCCCGATGAAGCCATGCTTTCAGCGGCGCCCGACAGGCTTTCGGCAGCGTGAAGTTTCTCCAAGTTTCGCAGCCAGTCGTAAATGCCGCCGATATGCTCCTTCACGCGGCCGTGGTCGAACTCATAAACCTTGCTTACAAGCCCGTCCAGGAACTCGCGGTCATGGCTGACCACAATCACCGTACCGTCGAAATCGCGGATGGCATCCTTCAGCACATCCTTGCTGCGCATATCCAGGTGGTTCGTCGGTTCATCCAAGATAAGCAGGTTCACGGGCTCAAGCAGCAGCTTAATCATTGCCAAGCGGGTGCGCTCTCCGCCAGAAAGGAACTTCACCTTCTTGTCGCCAGCCTCACCGCCGAACATAAAGGCGCCCAGGATGTCGCGAAGGCGGGTGCGAATATCTCCGCGAGCCACACGGTCAACGGTGTCGAAGACCGTCAGTTCCCCATCCAGCAACTGAGCCTGATTCTGTGCGAAGTAACCAATCTGCACGTTATGACCAACCCGCAGCGAACCGTCGAAGGGAATCTCGCCCATAATGCACTTCACCAGTGTTGTCTTACCACCGCCGTTGCGGCCTACGAAGGCAACTTTCTCGCCTCGCTTTATGGTCATATTTACGCGCGAAAAGACCTGATGGTCGCCATAGCGCTTACCAACCTCGTCGCAAATGACGGGATAATCGCCGCTACGCTGACTACATGAGAACTTCAGTCGCAGGGCGCTATTGTCCACCTCGTCTACCTCAATGGGGATAATGCGTTCCAGCTGCTTTATGCGGCTCTGCACCTGAATAGCCTTCGTGGCCTGATAGCGGAAACGGTCTATAAATGCCTTAATGTCGGCAATCTCCTTCTGCTGGTTCTCGTAGGCACGAAGCTGCTGCTCACGCCGTTCTGCTCGCAGGCTGACGTACTCGTCGTACTTTACCTTATAGTCGTAAAGTCGGCCGCAAGAGATTTCCAGCGTGCGAGTGGTCACATTATTTATAAAAGCTCTGTCGTGGCTCACCAACACAACAGCGTTAGCCTTTGTAGCCAGGAATGTCTCGAGCCACTGGATGCTCTGTATGTCAAGGTGGTTAGTAGGTTCGTCCAGGAGCAGTACATCGGGCCGCTGCAGGAGCAACTTTGCCAGTTCGATACGCATGCGCCAGCCACCGCTGAACTCGCTTGTGGGGCGCTCGAAGTCTGAGCGTTCAAAGCCCAGGCCAATCAGCGTGCGCTCCAGCTCGGCCTGATAATTCATGCCTCCCATCATCTGGAAGCGTTCGCTCTCGTGCGTGAACGTTTCCACCAGTTGCATGTAATCCTCACTCTCGTAGTCGGTGCGGTCAGCTAGTTCCTGGTTCATGCGAGCCAGCCGTCCCTCCAGTTCGTGCAATTGCCCAAAAGCGAGTTCCGCCTCCTGACGCACCGTCCGGCTGTCAGACAGCACCATCACCTGTGGCAGATAGCCTATGGTGGTTCCCTTGGGCACAGCGACCGTGCCCGATGTGGGTTGCTGCAGACCAGCGATAATCTTCAGCATGGTACTCTTTCCCGCCCCGTTCTTTCCGACAAGTGCAATGCGGTCGCGGTCATTGATGACGTAGCTGATGTCTGCAAACAGGGGGCGGGCGCTAAACTCCACGCTCAAGTGTTCGATGGAAATCATTTGGCTCTACATGTAATTATATCAAACGTGAGGGCATCTGAGAATGCATTGCTGCTACAGTGCCTTACCTTATTCTACGATGTTTGGCTTCTCAAGTCCCAGCCCTTTTTTCTTATCCACAACCTTCAAGACAAGCCCCAGGATGAGTGCGGCGACGCCAAGGCTGGCAAGCATGACCAGGGGGGCTGTATAGTTGAATTGAGTGGGGTCAGTAACGCCTGGATTCGTCTTGTCGAGCACCTTGCCGATAAGCAGGGGGAAGAGCCAAAGACCGATATTCTGAATCCAGAAGATGAGTGCATAGGCCGAGCCAATTACCTTCGCATCAACCAGTTTGGGCACGCTGGGCCAAAGGGATGCCGGCACAAGCGAGAAAGATGCGCCCAGAACCAGAATGGTAGCGTAGGCGATGATGATGCCTCCGGCAGCATTGTCCTTGAAGGCGGGCAGCACGAAAGCGAATGTAAGGTGGCAGGCGATGAGCAGCAGGGAGCCCAGAACCAGCATGGATGCGGCCTTGCCGTGATGATCAAGGTAGCTGCCCAGGATAGGCGTGATTAGCACGGCCAGCAAGGGGAATACCGCAAAGATGCTCTCGGCCGACTGGCGCATGAATCCCATGTAACAATATACGATCAAGGATGCTACAGAGAGGCCAAGCAATGTGTACTTCAGGCTGCTCTTCTTCTGGAAGTTACTGGCAAATCCGGCGGCAGCAACTACGAGCATGATGGCGTACTGAATGATGGTAACCGAACTGCCTGCCCAGAAGGAATCATCAGCAGGAGGTGTCAGCGTGAGGTTGCACTGCAACATGTTGACGGCATACTTCTGGAATGGGAAGATGGCCGAATAGTAGAGCACGCAGAGCAGGGCCACAATCCAGAAGCCCGAGTCGGAGAGAATCTTGCCGATGTCGGAAACCTTGAAGGGATCGTCCTTCTCCTCAGCCTCGCCGGTCTGCGCATCGAGCTTCTTGTCCATGACGAAATAGACAATGGTCATGATGAGGGCAATGCACATAAGCACCACGCCGAACGCTACCGAACGGGTGACGCTGACCTGGCCGCCGAGACGGGCAAAGTAGGGTGAGAAAATCATGCATGTAGCCACACCGAGACGGGCAAGAGCCATCTCCGAACCCATGGCGAGGGCCATCTCGCGGCCCTTGAACCACTTGACGATACCGCGACTGACGGTGATGCCGGCCATCTCGCATCCGCAGCCGAACAGCATGAAGCCGCAGGCCGCGAACTTGGCCGAGGCGGGCATGCCGTCGGCAAAGGGAAGGATATCGAGCCATTCCTGTCCGAAGAGCGGAGCCCAGTTGAGGTGGCTGTTGAACCAAGCCTCGAGCCCGCTGCCCATGAAGGACTCGCTGACGGCATACCATTTGATGACGGCGCCGACGAGCATGACGATGGCCGAGAGCACGGCGGTAAAGCGGACGCCCATCTTGTCGAGGATGATGCCGGCGAAGATGAGGAAGAAGGCCCACACGTTAAGGAAGACCTCGGAGCCCTGCATGCGGCCGAACGAGGTGGAGTCCCATCCGCGGGTCTCCTGCATCAGGTCCTTGATGGGGGAAAGAATGTCCATGAAGATGTAGCTGCAGAACATGGCCAGAGCCAGGAGCAGCAGGGCGGTCCAGCGCATGGCAGCGCTGTCGCGAAGCGTTTTTTGAATCGTTTGGGGCATAGTTTTATGAGTTTTTTATAATTGCCTGTTAAACATGCATTTCAAAAAAGGTTACCTTTCTTGGCATAAAAGGTAACCTTTCTTGGCATAAAAGGTAACCTTTCTTAAAACGCGTGGTTTTTGTATCACTTTAGCCAACGGTCCAACCACGAGAAGAAAGTCCTCTGCCAAAGGATGCCATTCTGAGGTTTCAGCACCCAGTGGTTCTCGTCGGGATATAGCAGAAGTTCGGCTTCGATGCCCCTCATGCGGGCAGCATTGAAGGCGCTCATACCCTGCGTGGCATTGATTCGGTAATCTTTCTCGCCATGAATGCACAGGATGGGCGTGTCCCACTTATCGACAAAGAGGTGGGGAGAGTTCCTGTAGGTACGGTCTGCATTGGGAGTGCGGTCCCGGTTCCAGTAGGCATCATCGTATTCCCAGTTGGAGAACCAGTTCTCCTCCGTCTCGGTGTACATTGCCTCCAGATTAAATGCACCGTCGTGAGAGATGAAGCACTTGAAGCGTCCGTCGTGGTTTCCGGCCAGGTAATATACCGAGAATCCACCGAAAGAGGCACCCACCGCACCAAGCCTGTCGCGATCAACGTATGGCAACTGCTGGCAGGCGTCGTCGATGGCGGTCAGGTAGTCCTTCATGCACTGGCCCGTCCAGTCGCCGCTTATCTCCTCAAGCCACTCCTGTCCGAACCCGGGCAGACCGCGTCGGTTGGGAGCGATTATCACATAGCCCTGCGAAGCCATGATGTAGAAATTCCATCTGTAGCTCCAGAACTGACTGACGGGGCTCTGCGGTCCGCCCTCGCAGAAGAGCAGGGTTGGGTATTTCTTGCTGGCATCGAAGTGCGGCGGCAGGATTACCCAGTAAAGCATCTGCTGGCCATCGGTAGTCTGCACCCATCGCTGCTGGCACGAACCAATCGCCAGCTGGTCCGTAATGTGCTTATTCTCCTGCGTGAGCTGTTCAATTGTGGTCGATGCAGCGTCCTTGCCCGGTGTCACGGCATAGAGGTCGGCGGGGTGCATCATATCGTGGCGCTCCATCAGCAGCTTGTCAGCCCCAAGCATCTGCAGTGCGCCAAAGTCGGCCACGCAGTCCGAGAGGCATTCCACATTTCCCTCCAGATTGGTGCGATACAGATTCACCGTGGCATGCCATACGCCTATATAATATAATGTATGGCTGTCGGGTGCCCAACAGAAGTCATCTACGTGCGAGTCGAACGATTCGGTAACGTAAGTCTTGGTGTTCTGCTTCAAGTCGTAGATGCACAGCCGCTGGCGGTCGCTCTCGTATCCGTCTCGGGCCATGGACAGCCAGGCTACGAACCTTCCGTCGGACGAGAACTTAGGATTCTGGTCGTATCCGGGGTTGTTGGTCAGATTCTCGGGCCTGTTCACTGCCTGTGTCTTCAGTGTCTTTGTAGCCTCGTATGCCGGAGCCACGTATCCCTCAGCCTTGCAGAGGTTGCGGGCCTGTCGGCTATCTATATCGTATAGGAAGATGTCCGAGTCTGTAGAAATGCTATACTCGCGGCCAGTCTTCGTACGGCACGTATATGCAATCTGCTTCGAATCCGAGCTCCAGGCCAACTGTTCCACGCCGCCAAAGGGCTCCATCGGGCATTCAAAGGGCTGGCCCTCCAGGATGTCGAATGTCTCTTCCGTTTCCAGGTCGAGCACGAAGGGGTGTGGAATGGACTCTACGTAGTGGTCCCAGTGGCGGTACATCAGGTCGGTGATGACGCGCCCCGTGCTTTTGGGCAGGTCGGCCGGCCGCTCTTGGATGATGTCATGATAGGGTACCTGCTTTATCAGAATGACTTTCTTCTGGTCCGGCGAGAAGAGGAAACCCTCCACAGCGCCTTCGGTATGCGTCAGTTGCTTCCGGTTATTGCCTTCCGCGTCCATTGTCCACACCTCGCCTGCGGTCAGGAAAGCTATACGCTCGTTGCCCAGCCAGGCGGGATCGCTCTCGCTCTTTGCACTGGTTGTCAGTGTCTTTTGCGCACTGCCGTCAGCATTCATCATGCAGATTACGGTATGGCTCCGGTTCTCCTCTACACTGTAGTACGTAACCTGGTATGCTATGCGCTGTGCATCGGGCGATGCGGCATGGCTGCCTATGCGGCCCATTGCCCACAGGGCTTCGGGAGTCAGGGTATCGCTCTGCAGTGCGATATCATTGCGTCCGATAAACACGTCACCTGCTTCCTCTTTCTGCTGGCAGGCAGTCATCATTGTCATTGTAGCCATGATTGTCGTGGTACAAAGTAGTCTGGTCGTCGTTCTCATATCTGTACTATTTGTTTTGTCTCCGCCGCTGTTCCTCCATCATCTGTGCCTGCTTCTGCAGAGCCTCCAGTCTGGCTGCCATACCAGACAGCTTCTTGGGATCATTCTTGTGCTGAGCCTTGTATGCCTCCAGCTTCTCCAGCAATTTGCTATCATCTGTGCTACGTCGCAAGTACCACATCATCAGTATGTTCAGCAGGCCGGAGAGGAAGTAGTAATAGCTCAGTCCGGAGCTGTAGTTGTTGAAGACGAAAAAGAACATCACAGGCATGAAGTACATCATGTACTGCATCATCTTCATCTGCTGAGCCTGGTCTCCGGTAAGCTGGTTCTGCTGCTGGCGCATGCTAATCCAAGTATTCACTATGTTAGTCAGGCTGAAGAGGATGCAGAAGATGCTCAAGTGGTCGCCCACCAGCCAAATGTCCCTTCCCCATTTGATGAGGTCGTCGTATGCACTCAGGTCATCAGCCCACAGGAAGCTTTGCCCCCTGAGTTCAATGGCATTGGGCACGAAGTTGAACAGGGCTATCCAGATAGGTGTCTGTATGAGCATGGGCAGGCAGCCTCCCATGGGGCTCACGCCATACTGGCTGTATATCTGCATCATCTCCTGCTGCTTCTTCATAGCATCTTCCTGCTTGGGATATTTCTTGTTCAGTTCGTCTATCTGTGGCTTCAGCACGCGCATCTTGGCACTGCTCATGAAGCTCTTCTTCGTAGTAGGATAGACCAGCGCCTTCACGATGACAGTCAGCAGAAGCAATACCAGTCCCATGTGAAGACCGAATCCCTTCAGCCAGTCGAAGAGATAGATGATGAACCATCTGTTTATCCATCGTACGATTGGCCATCCCAGATAGACCAAGTCTTCGAGCTCCAAGTCCTTGTCTGCGATACTCTGGCGATTATGATCCTTCAGAATGTGGAAATCGTTGGGCCCCAGGTAGAGCTGTAGTCTTGTGGGCTTGCTGCCGGTGGGGTCGAAGGTGGTCTTCATCTCAGCCTCGTATGTCTTCAGGAATCCGCTCTTCTTCTCCTCCTCCTGCGTGCTTCCCAACTGGGCATCCGTGAAATCATCTGGCGCAATGAGTACGGCGCTGAAGAACTGGTTCTTGAAGGCCACCCAGTCCAGAGGCTGGTCGGGAGCCTTCGAGTCGTTGCTGGTCTCACTCAGGTGCTTTACGCCTTTGCCCGTTCGCTTATAGGTGAGGCTACTGTACCGGTTCTCGAAGTCGTAACCTTTCTCTTGCTGTGCAATGCGGTCTGTCCAGTTCACATTCATTGTCTTTGTGCTGGGCGAGAAGAATCCATCCAATCCCTCCGTAGTGATAAGAATATCCATCATGTAAGAATCGTGGTGCAGGCAGTATGATATAGCCAGAACCTTACCCGGCTGGCTCAGCATCATCGTTACACTGCTGTCCGTCACAGCCTCGGGGCTGAAGACGTAGTCGGAAGTGATGATGTTCTCCTGCTTGCCCTCGAACGAGAAGGCGAGTTCAGCATCGCGCCGGTTCATCAGCTGCACGTCGCCCTCCACGTTCCGGCTCTTATAGCCCAGTATCTCTGCGCTCCGCACGGTGCCTCCCAGGGCACTCAGGGTCAACCTTACCTTGCTGTTCTGCAGGACGACCTCGCGGTCTGCGCCCTGCCGCTGTGCGAAGAAGAGTGCCGAACTGTCGGGCACAGCATGCCGTGCAGCCTCTGCCGCCTCAGCTTTCTGCCTCTGTTCGTCCTCAGCCTGCTGTCTCTCAGCTGCGGCTATGCTGTCACGTACAGCCATTTGTCTTAACTCCGCCTCGCTTGGACGGCTATACCACGAGAAGCCAATTACTACAAGTGCGATTAGAATGAATCCTGTTACAGTATTTTTATCCATATATTATTGGGGTTTTTATACATTATTTACACTTTAAGGCGCAAAATTACAAAAAAAAGTCCAAAGTCATTCTCATTATGCAGCGAAAATGACTATCTTTGCGCAAAATTTGAAGATATGAGACCTAAATTGACCCTTTATTCACTGCTTTTTTGCAGTATAATGGCATCTGCACCTGCCTATGCAGTGGAGACAGCAGAACCAAATGAGCCCGACACTGTGGTTGTCAGCATTGATTCTTTAGCCATCGTTGAGAAGTACGTTCAGGCACTACAAGCCATTGTATATCAACGTGACTCCACCGATATTCAAGACAGCCTGGCTACTGTAAAGCTTAACCCATATTTCTTCCAGCTCCTCTCGACCCCGACTTTGTACAATGCGCCGATGAAACAGGAACTGGAGAGCGGGGACGATTCGATTAGTGGCGACCCCCAGCTGCGTCGCCTACAAGCAATTAACAAGACCCTGGCCGGATTGTACGTCTCGCATCCTTGGCTAATCAGTCAGACTGAAGCCAATCTGAAAGAGCAGACGGCCATCCGCGATGATGTGAAGGATAAGATGAAATCTGAGAACAACCTCTCTGACAAAGTTGCAGCAGGAACCTTAACCCCCACCGTTGACGAGAAGATTGAGGTAAAGACACGTCGCCCGAACTTCTGGAAGCTCAATGGCTCCACCTCCCTCAACTTCACTCAGTTCTACTATTCCGACAACTGGGCTGGCGGTGAAAACCGCTATACAGGACAGACAACGCTGAACGTGAGCGCCAACTACAACGACGAAAAGCGCCTGACGTGGAACAACAACTTAGTGATGCAGTTGGGCTTCACAACCAGCAAGACGGATAAACGACGTGCATTCCGTCCGACCAGTAACTTGCTGCAGTACACTACTAATGCCGGTCTGAAGGCCATCAAGACTTGGTCATACACTGCGCAGGTGGTCATCAAGACGCAAATTGTGCCGCAATACAATCCCAACACCGACGAGGCCGTACTGGACATCTTCTCGCCGATGAGTGTCAACATTGCGCCTGGTATGAGCTATTCCTTCGCCTATGGCAAGAAAAAGAAGTTCACGGGAAACCTGAACATCGCACCATTATCATATAACATCCAGTATGTGCAGCGCGACAATCTTGTAACGCGCTATGGCGTCAGGGCCGGTCACCATTCGGCACACTCATTTGGTCCGAACATCCTGTTGAACTACACCTGGCCCATCACAAAGAATGTCAACTGGAGGAGTCGCATTTACTGGTTCAGCAATTTGCATCTGACCTCCGTCGACTGGCAGAATACAGTTGTCTTCACAATAAACAAGTATCTGACATCCACCCTCTTCGTGAATCCGGTCTTCGACGACCGCTCGCTGCAGTGGAAGGGCAAGCATGGCTACCTGCGCATGCAAGAGAACCTTGCCTTGGGCCTGACATACACATTCAACAAATAGGCCCTATGACCATCAAGACAGCCGAGTTTCTCGTAAGCAGTGCCACGGTTGAGCAGTGCCCCCCGTCCACTTTGCCCGAATACGCATTCATAGGGCGCAGCAATGTGGGCAAGTCCAGCCTCATTAATATGCTCACCGGCCACGGACGGCTTGCCAAGACGTCCTCCACGCCCGGCAAGACCGTGCTCATCAACCACTTCATCATCAACCGCCAGTGGCACTTGGTCGACCTGCCGGGCTATGGCTTTGCCAAGCGGAGCAAGAAGCAGCAGGAGAAGTTCGAGCAGATGATAGCGGGCTATATCCTACGCCGAGAGCAGATGACCAGCCTGTTCGTACTCATCGACATACGCCATGAGCCGCAGCGCATCGACCTGGAGTTCATTGAGTGGCTTGGTGAGAACGGCGTGCCCTTCGCCATCATCTTCACGAAGGCCGACAAGCTGTCGCGCGCCAAGGCCGGTGCCAACGTGGCTGCTTTCATGAAAAAGCTGGAAGAGCAGTGGGAAGAGCTTCCGCCGCATTTCGTTACAAGCTCCGAGACGCGTCAGGGGCGTGACGAACTCTTGCAGTACATCGACGACATTAACCGTTCAATCTGAGGCCCTCACCCTCGTCCCCCCTCTCTCTGCAATGCGAGCCCGGTTGACTCGAAGCTTATGACTATCATTGCCGCTGGCTGAAAGCTTTTCAGCCCAGCCCCGATTGTAAGGAAATTTGAATAATTGGCCCTATATATTGACGTACGTCAGTCTGTGAGTTGACGTACGTCAGTTTGTAAGTTGACGTACGTCAATTCCGAAGTTGACGTACGTCGATTATATGACCGACCTACAGGGTTTTCCACATTTGTAAAGTATTTTCCACGAATCCATGCAGGACAAACTGTTATGGACGGTTATAAAAAGAGAGAGCGAGGCCTTATGCCCCGCTCTCTCTCGTATAAAGGAGATGCCCTCTCTCGTATTGAGGAAATGTATCGATTAGCTAATCCACTTTACGTAGCAGAAGTCCTGACGGTGAGGCAGGTGCTCGTTCTTGGGGAACATTCGAACGCATACCTTGAAGATTCCGGCGTTGTCGATGCACTGGGTGGTGGTGAAGGTAACGAGCTGCCCGTCGCGTCCGCACACGCTGAAGGGCTTTACATTATAGACCCTGTCCTGCCCGTCCTTCTCGGTACGCAGGGTAACGATTTCAAGTCCGACGGCATCATCCAGCCCGGCCTCGTCCACGACGATGTCAATCTGGTATTTGCGGCCGGCCTCAAGCACTATGCCGTCGCGAATC
This sequence comes from uncultured Prevotellaceae bacterium, assembly GCA_946407895.1. Taxonomy (GTDB): domain Bacteria; phylum Bacteroidota; class Bacteroidia; order Bacteroidales; family Bacteroidaceae; genus Physcousia. Next base: position 52,224 of record CAMJQA010000007.1, on the reverse strand, counting down.
TCATGGCGCTCAATAGCTACCACCTTGATGTCATCCCACTTCTCGGCCACCCGTTCCTTCCATGCGGCAATCTCGCGGGCCAGGCGGCAACCGTCGGCCTGCAGCTCGAGGCTGCGGTCGCGCAGGCGGTTGTAGAACTTCGCATAGTAGTCGTCCATCTGTCGCTTCATCGTATAGTGAGGCGCAATCTGGGCAATGCTGTTCTTGATAACCTTTATCCACCCCGAGCTGTAACCCTTGGCATTGCGGGCATAGTAGAGGGGCATAATCTCATTTTCCAGCAGAGAGTAGATGGTTGCGGCATCAAGGCGGTCCTGATGCTCCTGATTCTCGTACGTACGCTTGTCCGTCAAAGCCCATCCGGCTCCATCGCGATAGCCTTCGAACCACCATCCGTCGAGTACGCTCAGGTTGACTACGCCATTCATCAGAGCCTTCTCGCCGCTGGTGCCGCTGGCCTCGAGCGGACGCGTAGGCGTATTCATCCATATATCAACGCCGCTTACAAGCCGGCGAGCCAGCTGCATGTCATAGTTCTCAAGGAAGATAATCTTGCCCAGGAACTCAGGCCGCTGACTTATCTCGTAGATGCGCTTGATGAGCCCCTGCCCTGCTCCGTCGGCCGGATGTGCCTTGCCCGTATAGAGGAATTGCACCGGGTAGTTCGGGTTGTTCACGATCTTGGCCAGGCGGTCAAGGTCAGTGAAGAGCAGGTGAGCACGTTTATAAGTGGCAAAACGACGGCCAAAGCCAATGAGAAGCGCATTGGGATTGATCTTCTCCATCAGGGAAACGACGCGGCTGGGATCGCCCTGATTCTTGAGCCAACTGTCGCGGAACTGCTCACGAATGTAGTCAACAAGCTTTGTCTTCAACTGCATGCGCGTCTGCCAGACCTCTTGGTCGGATACGTCATATATTGCCTCCCAAATCTTCTGGTTGCTCTGATCGGAAAGATGCGCCGGGCTGAAGTGCTTACGATACAGCTTGCGCCACTCATTGGCACACCAGGTAGGGAAATGCACTCCATTCGTAACATAGCCCACATGGCTCTCTTCGGGATAATACCCCTTCCAGATGCCGGCAAACATCTTCTTGCTGACTTCGCCGTGAAGCCAGCTGACGCCATTCACCTCCTGCGAAGTATTGCAGGCAAACGTACTCATGCAGAAACGCTCGCCATGGTCATCAGGATTCATGCGGCCCATACCGATGAACTCGTCCCACGAGAGGCCCAGGAGTGCAGGATACCCGCTCATGTACTTACCGAAAAGTCCCTCGTCAAAATAGTCGTGACCGGCGGGCACAGGCGTATGCACCGTGTAAAGCGACGAGGCCCGAACCAGCTCCAAGGCCTCGGTGAACGTCATCCCTCCGTCCTGGACAAGATCCACCAGACGCTGTACATTGCACAATGCGGCATGTCCCTCGTTACAATGGTAAACATCCTTCTTAATACCCAGTTTCTTCAGCGTCAATACGCCGCCGATGCCAAGAAGGATTTCCTGCTTCAGGCGGTTTTCCCAGTCACCGCCATACAGGGCATGAGTAATGCTACGGTCGAACTCGCTGTTCAACTCATTATCGGTGTCCAGCAGATAGAGTTTGATACGGCCTACATTCACCTGCCAGACATAGGCATGCACGAAATAATCCATATAGGGTACGTCCACCACTAAGGGCGAGCCGTTCTCATCAGTCATTTGCTCGATAGGCAGCGAGCCGAAGTCCTGAGCCTCGTAGTTGGCTATCTGCTGCCCGTCCATCGACAACGTTTGTGTAAAATAACCGTAACGATACAGGAAGCCGACAGCACAGAGGTCAACGTTGGAGTCACTGGCCTCCTTCAGATAGTCACCGGCTAATATACCCAGGCCGCCACTGTAGATTTTCAGTACATGGTTCAGTCCGTATTCCATGCACAGATATGCCACACTGGCACGACTGTGGTCTGGCTCCACATCCATGTACTCGCGGAAGGAGGCATAGACGTCATTCATTTTCCTCAGTACAGCCTTGTCCTTAGCCAGCTGTTCCATTTTCTCGAAGCTCAGACGCTCAAGCATCAGTACAGGATTGCCGTCGCACTCCTCAAATAGGTTCTCGTCCAGGTTGCGGAAAAGGCTGCGAGCATCATGATTCCATGCCCACCACATGTTATGAGCCAGTTCCTCCAATTTAGACAATTCGGCAGGAATACTGCTCTTTACCGTCACCGATTTCCACATCGGTTGATTTGCATTGCATGCTTTAATCTTCATAAATATCTATTTATAAAACAATTATATTAATTTACATAAACGATTTCTGTCATCGGGTAACGCTCTTTGCCAAAGCAATTTCATAAGCCTTCATATAATAACTTATAAAGTACTTCCATTGAGCCTTGGCAGCCAGGCGAGAGGCTTTCTTGCGGCATTTCATCATATCCTCTGCACTCATTTCAGAGCAGCGCAGGACAACGTCAGACAGGCAATCAATCACTTCATCAGCATTATAGTCTGTGCGACGGATAACCTCTACTCCATCTTCCAGCCTGCAAACGGGAGGCTGCAATGAACTGGCCCATCCTCCGAAACCAGACAGGGAGGTCGTTACGCATGGTATATGAAATGCTGCGGCCTCAAGCGGTGTATATCCCCACGGTTCATAATAAGAGGGATAGGCTGCAATATCCTCACCTATGAGTAGGTCATAGTACGATGTCTGGAAGATGCCGTCCTGCCCATCAAGATAACACGGGACAAAGATGATGTGTATCCTGTCTCCTGCTCGGTTCTGGATACCTGCATCATGCAGACGGGTTAAAACCCTGTCCTCACCCGCATTGTGCAACCAATGTGTGATGACGGGGTCTGACAGTGGAGTATCATAACTCCCACCAACCGCAAGGCGGTCTGCCAAATCCTGTCTATGACACGCCACCCAGCCAGGCACTTGCACGAGAGCCAGTATCTGGCGAGCGGGACGAGAATGGTAAAGCATTCTTATCATCGACTCCAAGAACAGATCAATTCCCTTATTCCTGAATTCATATCGCCCACTGGTGGAAACGATAAGCGTGTCATCAGGATAGTCAACTCCCGTTAATGCATTGGCCACATCGAAGATACGCTTCCTCGCCTTGGAACGATGTATTGTAAAATCATGGCCCTTGGGTACAAAGTCCAATTCAAAACCGTTCATCAGAACTGCGTCAGGACGTTTGTCCAACAGCTCCTCACATTCACGGGCTGTCACATCACTCACCGTCGTAAAGCAATCTACATTATGAGCGGCCTGGCGCTCCACGCTGTGCTTCGACTGCATATTCAGCTCCTCGGCCATCTGAAAGCCATTGTATGCCCACAGATATTCATATAGGGGTTTTCCGTTGCCGGCAATACTGCGGCCGATACTTGTAGCATGGGTGGTGAAGACCGTTGCCATTTCTGGCATATTTGCTCTGATATAGAGTGCGCCAAGGCACGCCATCCATTCATGTGCATGATAGATTACTCGTTTTCCTTTCCCTGCATAATAATGTCGATAAAAACTTTCTGCCACCATTGCAGAGGCCCATGAGAACATGCTCGACTCATCATAATCACCATAGGCATGAAGGCTGTCCACCTTAAAGTGTTCCCAGGCCCAGGCATATATTTCATTCTTCCTGGAAAAGAGTGACGAGAAATCCACTAATATCACATAAGGCTTACCCGGAATATTCCAGCGCCCTACCCTTACATGCAATCCTTCTTGTCCTGCAGTAGCCTTCCACTCATGCCATAGACGTTTATCCTCAAGGAAAAGAGGATTAGCCTCTCCTCGAGTTATGTCCGGACCAATGAAAATCAGCTTTTCGTTTACGCATTTTTGCAACGCCTGAGCATGCGTAGAAAGCACGGTATATATTCCCCCAACTTTGTTACAAACCTCCCAACTTATTTCAAAAACAGCATCGGGGACTAAATGACTTTTCTTCATTGACTGATATTTTGTGTGCAAATATAGCACTTTTTAATGTAATAAGGATAAAGATTTCAGCGTTTTACTGAGTGTCCTCTTCATTAATTGATTTTTATCAATTGCAACCATCATCATCTTTCATTATTTCACATCGTTAACAACCGTTTCGCTCATCTGCCGCAATAATTCAACAGCCTGTTTAACGCTATTTATCTCATTAACAAGCAAACTGCGACGTCCATTCTGCTCTTCGAGACGGCATCGATGGGCATTTGTGGCAGCAAAAGAGATTAGTTGGCCAAAGGCCGTGCTCTGATAGAATGGGCTTTCTGCGTCTGAAACGAAAAAGAGCCTCATGCGATGGTTCTTCAGTACGACACGCTCTGCACCGAAATATTTTCCTAACCGCCGCAGGGTTACGACTCTTATAAGTTCCTCACCATCTTCCGGAATAGGGCCAAAGCGGTCTATCATACGCTGGCGGAACTGCTGTACGGCATCGTCGCTCTCCAGTCCGTCCAGTTCGCGGTAAAGAAGCATTCGTTCACTGCTCGTGGGCACATATTCCTCGCTGAAGGACATGGGTATGTCCGACTCCATCACACACTCATCTACGAAGTCTGAGCCTTCCACAATATTTCCGGCTGCAACTTCCTGAGCATATAGTTCCTTAAATTCATCGTTACGCAGTTCCTGCACGGCTTGGGAGAGAATCTTCTGGTAAGTCTCATACCCGAGGTCAGCAATAAAGCCGCTCTGCTCAGCCCCAAGCAGATTACCAGCACCGCGAATATCCAAGTCCTGCATTGCCAGGTGAATGCCGCTGCCCAGGTCAGAAAAGTTCTCAATTGCCTGAAGGCGGCGGCGCGCATCAATATTCAGGGCACTCATAGGCGGAGTGATAAGATAGCAGAACGCCTTCACGTTGGAGCGCCCTACCCTGCCACGCATCTGGTGCAGGTCACTCAGTCCGAAGTTCTGAGCAGCATTAATGATGATGGTATTGGCATTGGGAATGTCCAACCCGCTCTCGATTATCGTTGTGGAAAGCAGAACATCGTAGTCATAGTTGGCAAAATCCAGCATAATCTGTTCCAGCTGTTCCGGGGGCATCTGTCCATGCCCTACAGCCACTCGGGCATCGGGTACATATTTATGTATCATAGCCTCCAGTTCGGGCAAGTTGCTGATGCGGTTGTTTACGAAGAAGACCTGACCGTTGCGGCTCATCTCGAAGTTGATAGCTTCAGCTATTAGCTCTCCGCTGAAGGGGCAAAGTTGCGTCTGTATGGGATAGCGGTTAGGCGGAGGTGTTTGGATGACACTGAGGTCGCGTGCTCCCATCAGGCTAAACTGCAGGGTACGCGGAATAGGCGTGGCAGTCAGCGTCAGGGTATCTACGTTGGTCTTCATCTGCCGTAGCTTCTCCTTGGTGCTGACGCCGAACTTTTGCTCTTCGTCAATGATGAGCAGGCCAAGGTCTTTGAACTTCACGTTCTTCCCAATGAGCTTATGAGTACCCACGATGATGTTTATCTTTCCAGCTTTCAGGTCTTCCAGTATCTCATGCGACTTAGCAGCCGATCGGGCACGGGTCAGATATTCAACGCGAACGGGCATACCGGCCAGGCGGTCTGTGAAGGTGCGATAGTGCTGATAAGCCAACACTGTTGTGGGCACCAGAACGGCCACCTGCTTGTTGTCGACACACGCCTTAAAGGCTGCTCTTATTGCAACTTCCGTCTTGCCAAAGCCTACATCTCCACATACCAGCCGGTCCATCGGACGGTCTTTCTCCATGTCGGCCTTCACGTCGTTTGTGGCCTTCAGCTGGTCGGGCGTATCCTCATAAAGGAAACTGGCCTCCAGTTCGTGCTGCATAAAACTATCGGCGCTGAAGGCAAAGCCTTTCTCCTGCCGACGGCGACTATATAATTTAATAAGGTCGCGCGCGATGTCCTTGATTTTGTTCTTCGTGCGCTCCTTCATTCGCTCCCAGGCCCCTGTACCCAGCCTGCTTATTTTGGGCGGCTCACCCTCGCGGCCCTTGTACTTCGACACCTTATGGAGCGAATGTATGCTTACGAATACAACGTCGTCGTGCTGAAAGATTATCTTTATGACCTCTTGCATCTGTCCGCCCTGCGGAATGGTAACCAGTCCGCCGAACCGGCCCACACCGTGATCAATGTGTACTACATAGTCGCCAATTTCAAACTGTTGCAGTTCCTTCAGCGTAAGGGCCACCTTGCCGCCTCGTGTACGCTCGCTCTTCAGGTTGTATTTATGGAAGCGGTCGAATATCTGGTGGTCGGTAAAGTAGCATATCCGGCGGTCGTCATCAATAAATCCGGCATGCAGTGTGTGCTCAACGGGTGTAAACCTGATGCCTGTCTGTTGGTCGTGGAAGATACTCTCCAGGCGGTCAGTCTGTTTAACGCTGTCGGCCAGGATGAAGATATCATACCCCTGATCCATATAGTCGTTGAAGAAGCGGAAGACCATCTCGAAGTTCTTGTGAAAGATGGGCTGGGGATGCGTATGGAAGCTGACGACGGAGCTGCCCTTCTCTTTCTGCTCGCCGGTTACAAGTTCAATGCGGCGGAAGTCGAGAATCCCCTGCTGAAAGTCTGTGGGCCGTACAAGCAGTAGCTCGCTCTGCAGCTTCTCGCGCTGCTCGGCTTCCTCCATCTCGCTTACGGCCTGCTCTACTGCTTTGGCCTGCTGGCTGAATCCATCATGCCAGGTCTGCTCTACCACCTCGCATACAAAGGCAGGGTCGCGCATTACAAGTATCGTTTCATTTGGCAGGAAGCGTAGAAACGATTCTCTGCGTTCCTGCAGCCCAGACAGTTCGGGTACTATGCTCACCGACTGCTGACGTTCCTGGCTCAGCTGGGTTTCCACGCTGAAGGTGCGAATGCTGTCTATCTGGTCGCCAAAGAAATCCAGACGGTAGGGACTGTCACACGAGAAAGACCATACGTCTATTATACTGCCTCGCACGGCAAACTGCCCAGGCTCATAGACGTAATCTACACGCTTGAATCCGAAGCCTACGAGTACTTCCTCCACAAAGCTCATGTCCACCATTTCGCCCACATTGACGCCAAGCGTCTGCTGGCCCAGGTCTTCACGAGTGACTACAAGTTCTGACATAGCCTGAGGGTGCGTCACTACATACACCGGCAACTGCCCCGAGCTGAGCCGGCTTAGCACCTCGGTGCGCATGATTTCGTTTCCGGCATCTCGCTGGCCATACTTCACGGCTCGCTTGAAACTGCTGGGAAAGAAGAGCACATCCTCGTCGCCCAGCACCTGAACCAAATCGTGGTAAAAATAGCCGGCTTGCTCCTCATCGTCCAGGATAAAGACGTAGGGCCGGTTCATCGCCTGCGGTGCAGCAAGGGGGAGCGAGGAGAAGACCAGTGACGCAGCACTGCCCTGCAAGCCACAGACCGAGATGCTGCGCTTCGTCTCGTCCTCAAGGCAACGGCCCAAAGCCTTTATCTGAGGATGGCGGCTATAGGCCTTTTGTATTTCTTGTATCTGCATGGAAAATCATGGAGCTTTTTGATTTAAGGTGTTCAGGAAGTCTTCAGCCTTCTGCAACGTATCCTGCTTTCCTATGTCCAACAGCCTGAGGCCGGGCTGAACATATCCGCTGATAGCTTCGCGGTCGCAGATGCCTAAGTAAAAATCAATGATGCTGAAGCGGTCGCCCCACTCCTGAAAATAGCGGAAGAGCGACGGCGACATCTGATGTATGCCGGCAAAGGCCAGCCGCCGGTAGCGCGAGGCATCAAGATGCGGATACGGACTTCGCACCTCGCCTGTTTCGGTATTCGTCCAGCCCACCAGCCGCATATCATCGTCGAAGAGCAGGTAGCGCTGCGTCTGTCGCTCGCTCACGAGCAGTGTAGCAGCACGTCCGCGGCCATATTCCATGAAGGCTTGCAAATCTACGTTGCTCAGTATATCTACGTTATGAATCAGGAAGCCGTCGCGAGCATCGCGCAGCAGGGGCGCTGCATGTTTGATGCCGCCTCCCGTCTCCAGCAGTTCCTGTCGTTCGTCGGAGAAATATACGTTCACGCCCATCGGATTCTGCGAGCACCAGTCCTCAATCATGTCGGCAAAGTGGTGTACGTTGATAACTGCATCGCGGAAGCCGGCAGCCTTCAGCTTCTCCAGCAGATGCTGCAGCAGGGGCTTGCCACCAACCGGAACGAGGGCTTTGGGCATACTGTCGGTGAGCGGTTTCAGCCGGGTGCCAAGGCCGGCGGCGAAAATCATGGCCCGGGCTGGCGGCAGGGCCGTCAGCGTCTGTTTAATGCCCTGTTCGCGATGGCATATCTGCACCTCCACACCAAACTTCTCGTGAATATGCAGGGCCAGGTGCTGCGCGCTATACACGCTGCGGTGCTGGCCACCTGTGCAGCCAAAACAGAACATCAGGCTGGTGAAGCCACGCTGAATGTATCGCTGCACATGGGCGTCGGCCAGCCGGTAGACGCTCTCCAGGAAGGTCAGTATCTCACCGTCATCCTCCAGAAAGCGGATGACGGGTTCGTCAAGTCCTGTCAGTTTCTTATAGGGCTCGTATCGTCCTGGGTTGTGCGTGCTACGGCAGTCGAACACATAGCCGCCGCCGTTTCCGCTCTCGTCCTCGGGAATGCCCTTGCGGTATGAGAAGCTGAACACCTTCACAACCAGCGGGCCCTGGCCGTCGTACTTACTGAATGTGGCCGGACCGTCCGACACATGGGCATTGTATGGATTATTCTCCGTCGTCTTATAGCCGTCTGCCCGTTTTACGGGGCGTTCGGGTTCGGGCGCAAACTGAGGCAACTCAACCAGTTCGTTCAGCAGGTCGCGCAGGTAGGGATAGGGGCAGCCTCCCTCGGCAAGCAGGTCGCGCAGGTTCTGCATAGCGGGCGGAATGCTCTCCAGGAAGTGCTTCTTGCGCTCGAAGTAGCCCCTGAAGCCGTATGCGCCCAGCACTTGCAGCAGGCGGAAGAGCACGCAGATGCGAAGCCCTTCGCGGAAACGCTTCTCGTTTACCTCGGTATATTGCTTCAGGTTGTCTATATAGACCTTTATGAGTTCCTGCCTGAGGCTCTTCGAGTAACGCGCCGATGCCTGCCACAGGAAGCTGGCCACGTCATACTGCAAGGGGCCTCTGCGCCCGCCCTGGAAGTCGATGAACCAGGGGTTGCCCTGCTGGTCGAGCATGACGTTTCGGGCCTGGAAGTCGCGATACATGAATGCTTCGCCGGGCAGTGAGACGATATCGCGCGCCATCAGCTGGAAGGTGGCCTCCAGCTTCAGCTCGTGGAAGTCGAGTCCCGTAGCCTTCAGGAAGCAGTATTTGAAGTAGTTCAGGTCGAAGAGCACATTCGTCTCGTCGAGCGACTCCTGCGGATAGCAATGGCTGAAGTCGAGTCCCTGTGCCCCCTTCACCTGAATAGCCGGCAGCACGGCAATGGTGCGCCGCAGCAGGGTGCGCTCCTTCTGCGTATATCGTCCGCCAGCATCGCGTCCTCCCTTCAGGGCCTGAAAGAGCGTCTGGTCGCCCAGGTCGGTCTGCAGGTAGCGCAGGCCGTCGGCACTCTGGGCCATGATAGAGGGCACGGGCAGCAGGCGCTTCGAGAAATGCTCTGCCAGGTAGCAGAAGGCGTGGTTCTCGTCGCGACTCGTACCGACAACGCCTATGAGCGAAGTGCCGTCGCTGCCGCGCAGCCGGTAATACTTGCGGTCGCTGCCCGAGCCGGGCAGCTCCTCACAGGAAACGGCCTCCATACCGGTCCGTTCTGTATATAGTCGCTTTAGCTGTTCCATATTTTCATTACTCTTCTATAAACAACCACCACATTCACCATTACCACCACCGCAAAGAGCGCCAGCCCCAGCACTACAGACGGCCAGAGCGAACCGTCGGGCATCTGGGGGAACATCGCCCACAGGCGCTCCATATAATAATGGCGCAGGATGCACAGGCCCGCAAGGGCCATTATCAGCACCAGGGCGTTGGCCCCTATGGTGAGCAGCTGGTAGGGGCGCGCCACCCGGGCCGGGCTGTAGCCTATGAGCAGCAGGTTATGCAGCTTCTGGGCATTCTTCTGCACGAGCAGGTAGATGCTCAGCATCAATATGTAGAACGAGAGCAGGCTGATGAGCAGGCCCACAGCCATCACAATGCCCGCCACAATGCGCAGGAAGTAGGTGGTGCGCCCGGCATCGAGCTTGTCGTCCTCCAGCTCATAGCCGTGCTCGTCCATATAGCTTACAATGGCATCGTCGGCCGGGTTGCCCACCTCCACAATCAGGCGGCTGGGCGTATTGTCGCTCCCCGGCGCAAACCGCTCGTTGCTCCAGCGGATGAAGTTCTCGGGCACCAGAATCGTGTTCAGCCTGCTGCTGAAGCCTATCACGCGGCCCTTCAGCCGCTCTTCGCGTCCGGCGCCGCGCAGCTGAATGCCCAGGTCAATCATACCCACCACGCCCTCGCTGAGCTTCGGCAGCGACTGGCTCTGCGCAAAGCCGAAGTTATAGATGGCCAGGTACGAGCGGGGCAGTATGATGGGCACCATAGGATCGGACTCGTTAAACGTCCATCGCGAAAGATCTACATCGACGAAGTCATCGGGCACACTCTCAAAGAACATCTCCGTGCCAAACGATGCAATGCCCTGCAAGCCCAGGCTGCACGACACACGATACTGGCTGGCCGTGAAGGCACCTACGCGGCGGCAGAAAGGCTGGCGCTGCAGGTCGTCGATCTCCTGGGCCGAGAAGCCGCTCGTTTCGCCCCAAAGGCCCGTAGCCGAGATGCGCTTGCTCAGAATCAGATAGTCAGCCTTCAGGAAACCGTCCTCCCGGCCGAAGAGGGGGCGTACATCGCGATAGAACTGGAAGCTGAGCAGCACAATGAGCATGCCCAGCAGGTTAGCCGCAAAGAAGCCGCCCAACTGGGCAGGACTGACGTGGCGGCGCAGCAGTTTCCAAAGCAGTCTCATAGGCAGAACGTCTGGTCATAGCACAGGTCCATCCGGCGTCCTATGCTGGTTATCACTACTCCGGCGCCCTGTCGGCGCACCTCCTCCATCATAATATCTCTCATTGCGTCGGCATTCCGTTCGTCGAGGTGACTCACCGGCTCGTCGGCCATCAGGAAGTCAAACGGTTGCACCAGCGCCCTTATCATCGCCACGCGCTGCTGCTGTCCGAAGCTCATCTGCCCCACCCTGGCATCCATCTTGTCAGCCAGTCCCAGGGCATCAAACCACTCCCTTATCCGTTGCTTTGTCTTGTGGTGAGTCAGCTGGTTCTTAATCTCCACATTCTCCATAGCCGTCAGTTCGGGGAATAGCCTCAGTTCCTGGAAGAGCAGGCTCAGGTGGCTGCGCCGCATTTCCACCCACTCGTCCGTTCTGAAAGTGCGCACGTCGCGCCCGTCATAAAGAATGGACCCCTCATAGTCGCGCCGGTAACCCATCAGGAAACCACACAGCGAACTCTTACCCGTACCGCTGGCCGCCTCCACCAGGAAGACACGACCTCTCTCCAGCACCACCTTCTGATGCCAGATATCGCCCGAAATATCCTCTCGCCCGGCGAACACGCAGGGCAGAATCCTGTCAAGTACAATCTCTTTCACGCTACAAAAATACGGATAAGCGAGCGATAATGCAAATAAAACAAAAATTTTATTTGCTTATCTGTACCGAATGAGCAGCGAGAGCCATCGGAAGCCTGCTTACGGATGGCCGAGTCGTGAATGAGGAAGACCGAAGGTCAACGAAAGTATTTTAGACCGCAGGTCAAAGATACAAATAAGTGAGAGATAAGCAAAATAAAAGCCATTTTAATTTTGCTTATCCGAACCGAATGAGCAGCGAGAGCAAAACCAAGCTTGCTTGAGTTTTGCCGAGTCGTGAATAAGGAAGACCGAAGGTCAACCGAATGAGCAGCGAGAGCAAAACCAAGCTTGCTTGAGTTTTGCCGAGTCGTGAATAAGGAAGACCGAAGGTCAGCGGGAGTATCTTCGACCGCAGGTCAAAGATACAAATAAGTGAGAGATAAGCAAAATAAAAGCCATTTTAAGAAATTTCTTTATTATTCTCCAATACTACATGATAACTTCTCTATAGAATCTCTATAACTTCTCTATAAATTCTCTATAACTTCTCTATATCATCTCAGTAACAATCCTATGTCAACGCAATCCTAACCCCGTCTTTCACCCAATTGATGTCCGTTTGTTGTTCGATTGATGTCCGTTTGATGTTCGATTAAAGAACGAACATCAATCGTATATCAAACGCAGTCAGAACGAACATGAATAGGGGCTGAGATATGGGTAAATATGGGGTAGATATGCCCTCTTTAGGAGTTTTATGCGGCATATTTATGACATTTTATAGAGATATGATAGAAATGATATAGGGATATGCCTGTGGTTTGCAGGCTATTCTTTTTTGTCGCGGGGTTTTATCTAAGTCCTATCTTCTTTTTGGCGCTTAAAGCTGCATGATAATCATTGTTGTATCTATTGGGCATAGTTTCGTGCAATATTCTATGTCCATCCCAGCTTACAATTGTATTAACAAAAAAAATGCGTTTATTTATCGTGACGGTATGAACAACATAAAACAAATTCCCATTTCTATCATAATTCACAATTACGGAGCGTTGCTCTTCATCTCGATAGAAGATGCCATTCATATTCTTTGTTACAATATCATAATATGAATCAATAGACGGATTTTCTCTTGGACAAAGATAAAAACAATCTTCTTTCCAGACGATTGGTTCTCGATTTACTGTATTTGAACCGACCAGGAAAAGATCCTGCTGCTTGTATTTTGGCTTCCACATCCTATCAGGAGCAAACCAAGGAACATCCGTTTCTACAACGTTATTACGTCGATATGCTTCTCCATTTCTTCTTTTCCTTTGCCTTTCTTTTTCTTCCTTATTACGCCTTATTTCTTCTTCATAATCAGGATTGTTCAACCACTTCCTGTTTTCGGCTGTTTCAAGCAAGAATGTTTTCAGTTTCTCCCTATCCATTGGCTGATTTTTGACATCTACCTCCATAGATAAGAAGCCTGACTCAATCAACTTATTCCTTTTTTCTTTGCTTGTTCCATGAGAATATTTTATCTCTATTTGATAACGTTTTCCGTCACTGGCTATGCCCACAATATCTGGCTGAAGGTCCTTTCTGTCGTTTCGCTTCTCTACTTCAACCGTCTCAAAAATTAATTTCTTTGCTGGAATAGTATCATATGGAGGAGCCATAATGCACTTTTCTTCAGCGACAATTTTCTTAGCCAGTTCGTGCAGGGTAACATAATAGCACTGCTTTTTACTGAAAAAGATACCTTTACCGCCACTATTTGAATTAGGATTATAATGCGCAAAGTGGTGTTTTCTTATCTGCCCCTTTTTAGCCTCTAATCTCGCACCACAATTAGGGCATGTACATTCGCAGTCAAGCCCTCTAAATGCATCTTCAATGGAAATTAGTTTCCCATCTCTATTCAATCCATAAGTAAGGTCGTAGAACTCCATACTTTCAATAATGTATCTTACAAATCTTCTCCATCAGAATGATTATATTCATTATCATAAAAGAGAAGAATCTGATATTTTTCATATTCCCCATCAATCATAAACCATACAGATTTCTTCGACATATAATCATAGAAACATCTCATTTTCTCCAGACCTATTTGTGCGGATTCTACCTCTGTTGGATTTGAAAGTTGCTCTTTCGTAAATTTCTTCAACAATTGAGATTCGATTTCTTTATTTACTGCTACTGTATCCACTTCTATTGGTTTCTGATAAAACGATGCTTCATATCGTTTATTATTCACCGTCATTTCATAAGAGATATCTTCTTCATCAGGTATCTCACATTCAGATGAATAAGGTACATATTTATCATTCTTCAAAAATTGTAAACAAAGTTTATTGAACCTAATTTTGATATCCGTTTCATCTGTCATACTTGCATCAACAACCACTATTCTCCAAACTTTATTGTTGTTTGTCGCAATGCGAATATAAACATCCCTTCCATTAAATTCACCAGTCATACAATCTAACTGAGAATTATATTGATACCCTTTTTCCTTCAGTTTCTTTATCATTTCTGTTTTATAGCCATCGACTGGAATACCAAGGAATTTCGTAACATCCTTTTGCGCTTCGATAATCATTGAATTGGCAAAAAACAATAAAAATAGAATCTTCTTCATATTGATTATAAAAATTAATTATGTCATCTACTACAGGCACAGAAAAAGCGTGAACAATCTCATCTAATCCGGAGGCTGTAGGAGTGGCCCATATACGTAGACAAGCAATGCTCACGCTAGCGCGAGCATTTACTCTATCTATTCTATCGTATATGCTCCATTCGTAAAACTCCTACATTCCCGAATGTCGAATAAATAGCTGAACGCTAATTCAATAACCAATAAAATACTTTGGAGACCACACGAATGCAGAATCCGAGTGCAAAAATACAAAGTATTTCTGATTCCGCCAAATTTCAGAAAAAGAAATCAGCGGTTCGATAAAAAACTTATAATTGAAAATACAAAAACAATGTTTGACATGCTGTCAAGGTTTGGAATGCTTTTGCTTCCGCTGGCGTTCATTTAACTCGTGAACCAGGGAAATGACTGCGATGACTACACCTGCAATTCCGACGGCAAGACCTATCAGATCGAAGTTCTCTTTTGCCCAAGACATCAATGAATCCATGCTTTAATCTCGTTTCTACTGCATTATTACCCAAATGACCCGGGGCTGCCAGCTCTCGCAAAAGGCTGTTTTGGCCCTATTCGAGCACAAAGTTACGTTTTTTCTGGGAGAGGGCAAAATGATTTGGTGAAAATCTCACTAATGTTTCGGCTTCTTTGTGGCTATTCAACACAGGGAAATACAATGAAAATTCATTACATGCGAGAATAAGCCCTGAGATAGTGCCATAAAATGGAAGGCCGTGGGGAAATTGCTAAACCCGCCTCAAAATTTTGCAAAACCCGCCTCCCGCAAAAAATGGAGGCGGATGGAGCACTCGCACAAAGAGGGCATGAAGTGCTGAAAAGCCCGGCCTTGTGTGCAGAAAAAAACACTACAGGAAATGCATTGGGGCAATCAGGAGGAAAAGCACTCAATCCGGGCAGATGACAGGCGACGTATCAGCAGGTACAACTGGCGGCGTTTCAGCAGGTACAACTGGCAAGGTATAAGCAGGAACAACTGGCGACCTGTCAGCAGGAACAACTGGCAAGGTATAAGCACAGAGAATAATCGTCGTTGAGCGGTGGATTATGCCAGTAAACTGATGGCAAACACGTTCTCAACGAAAAGGAAAGTGTTCTTTTGGTCGAATAGGAATACATTATAAATAAATTTAAGGGTTTTTAAAGGTCGGAAATGTTCCTAATTGGATTTTTTTTTGTACTTTTGCGGCCGATTTTTGAAATAAGGTAAAAAGTACAGGAAAATTATTTGAATACATAAAATAAGTAATATAGAACAATGCGTAAACTAATGAAAAAGAATCTGAACATTGCATTCAGTACCGCACTGATGGCAATGACCGTACTCTGCTCTTGCGGAGGCCAGAAGAGCCAGCAGGCATCAATCGTAGAGTTTAAGACAATGAAGGTGGGGAGATCAGACGTGGAGCTCACCAACAAGTACAACGCCACCATCCGTGGCCGCCAGGACGTAGAAGTCTATCCACAGGTAGGCGGCACCCTGCAGCGCATTATGGTAACGGAGGGCCAGAGCGTGAAGAAGGGACAGACGATGTTCATCATAGACCAGGTGCCCTATCAGGCTGCCCTGAATACGGCCGAGGCTGCCCTGAAGGCCGCAAAGGCCCAGGAGGCTACGGCTGCCCTGAACTACGAGAGCCGCAAGAAGCTCTTCGACCAGGAGGTAGTGAGTGAATTCGACATGCAGACAGCCCACAACAGCCTGCTTACGGCCAAGGCCAGTGTGGCTCAGGCTGAGGCTCAGGTGGTGAATGCCCGCAACTCGCTCTCCTATACCGTAGTGAAGAGCCCCGCCGACGGTGTGGTTGGTACCCTCCCCTATCGCCAGGGCGCCTTGGTTGGTCCCTCCATTCCCAAGTCTCTGACTACGGTGAGCGACAACAACCAGATGTGGGTGTATTTCAGCATGAGCGAGGCTCAGTTCCTGGCTCTAACGCGCGAGAAAGGCTCGGCCGACAGCGCTGTAGCAGCCATGCCCGAGATTAGCCTGCAGCTCGTCGACGGCTCGATGTACGAGCTGAAGGGCCGCGTGGAATCGGCCAGCGGCGTGGTTGACCAGCAGACGGGAAGCGTGCAGCTGAGGGCCGTATTTGACAACCCCAGCCACATCCTGCACTCGGGAAGCACGGGAAAGGTGATTATTCCCACCGTGATGAAGAACGTACTGACCATCCCCACTACGGCTGCCGTTCAGACACAGGACAAGTTCCGCATATATACTGTGGACAAGGACGGTGCTGCACACAGCCAGGTAATTTCGATTGAGCCGCAGAACGACGGCAAGCAGTACATCGTAACCGAGGGCCTGGAGGAAGGCGCCGAGATTGTGGCCGAGGGAGCCAGCATGGTAAAGGAAGACCAGGTGGTGAAAGCAGTTAATAAATGATAATTGACAATTGACAGCTGATAATTGACAATGAAAGGAAATATATTCATAAAACGCCCGGTAATGGCTATGTCCATCGCCATTATCATACTGATGCTGGGCGGCATATCATACTTTAACCTGCCCGTAGAACAGTTCCCCGACATAGCGCCCCCAACCGTAGTGGTAAGCGCCACCTATCCCGGTGCCAGCGCCGAGGCTGTGACAAAGGCCGTTATCCAGCCGCTCGAGGAGAGCATCAACGGTGTGGAGAACATGATTTACATGACCTCTACGTCCACCAACAACGGTTCGGCCACCATCACGGTATTCTTCAAGCAGGGCACCAACCCCGATATGGCTGCCGTCAACGTGCAGAACCGCGTATCGATGGCCCAGGGTCTGCTGCCGCAGGAAGTAACCATGATTGGCGTGACCACCTTCAAGCGCCAGACCTCGTTCCTGCAGATTAATGCCCTGGTGAGCGAC
Organism: uncultured Prevotellaceae bacterium; assembly: GCA_946407895.1. Taxonomy (GTDB): domain Bacteria; phylum Bacteroidota; class Bacteroidia; order Bacteroidales; family Bacteroidaceae; genus Physcousia. The sequence continues at coordinate 35,115 of CAMJQA010000007.1, read as the reverse complement.
GTGCCCGAGTACGACCAGAACTTCATGGCCAACTACATGAACATCAACATAACCCCGCAGCTGAAGCGTATTCAGGGCGTGGGCGAGGTGTTCGCCCTGGGTGCCAACTATTCGCTCCGCATCTGGATGCGGCCCGAGGCAATGGCCCAGTACGGCCTCATACCATCCGACATCACCAGCTGCCTGGCCGAGCAGAATCTGGAGGCAGCCATCGGTAAGCTGGGCGAGAAGCCAACCGAAGGCGGACACGGCGAGGGCATCGACAACCTGTACCAGTACAACATGACCTATACGGGCCGTCTGAAGACCGTAGAGGAGTTCGAGAACATCGTCATCACAGCCAAGACAGACGGTAGCATACTGCGCCTGAAGGACGTGGCCGACATAGAACTGGGACAGGCGGACTACGGCTATAGCGGCAAGGTGAACGGCAAGCCCGCCGTGCAGTTCATGGCCTTCCAGCTGGCCGGTGCCAATGCCAAGGAGACGAACGACCGCTTCTCAGCCCGACTGAAGGAGCTGGAGAAGGATCTGCCCAAGGGTCTGCGCTTCGTACAGATGATGTCCAGCAACGACTTCCTGCTGGAGTCTATTGCCAACGTAGAGGAGACGCTCATCATAGCCATCATCCTGGTAATCCTGGTGGTTTACTTCTTCCTGCAAGACTTCAAGGCCACCCTCATTCCATCCATCAGTATCATCATCTCGCTGGTAGGTACATTTGCTGCGCTGCAGGTAGCAGGCTTCACCCTGAACCTGCTTACGCTCTTTGCCCTGGTGCTGGCCATCGGTACGGTGGTGGACGATGCCATCGTGGTGGTAGAGGCCGTGCAGGCCAAGTTCGATGCGGGCTACAAGAGTGCCTACCAGGCCACCAAGGACGCTATGGGCGACGTAACGATGGCCGTTATCTCCTGTACCTTCGTCTTTATGGCCGTGTTCATCCCCGTAACGATGATGAGCGGCACCAGCGGTATGTTCTATACCCAGTTCGGTATCACAATGGCTACGGCCGTGGGTATCTCCTGCGTCAGCGCCCTGGTAGTCTGCCCCGCCCTGTGCGCTATGATGATGCGCCCCAGCGACGGCAAGAAGAGCCCCAAGAGTTTTAACGGTCGCGTAAAGGCTGCTTACAACGCATCCTTCGGTGCCGTCATGGGTAAATACACTCATGCCCTGCGCGGCGTGGTTAACCATCGCTGGCTGGCATGGGGCAGTGTAGTAGGTGCCGCCCTGCTGCTCATACTCGCTATGAAGGCTTTGCCCAAGGGACTTGTTCCCCAGGAAGACCAGGGCGTGCTCATGGTTAACGTAACCTGTCCCCCGGGCAGCAACCTGGGCTTCACAGAGAAAGTGCTTGACAAGGTGCAGGCCATTGTGGAGAAGGACGAGGATATCGCCCAGTTCTCCAGGGTAAGCGGCTACGGTATGATGAGCGGACAGGGAGCCGCCAACGCCATGGTCATCCTGCGACTGAAGCACTGGAGCCTGCGTTCGGGCAACTGGATTCCCGGTTCGGGCTACATCCATACCTCTTCCATCAAGAAATACATGCTCATGGGCCAGATGGCCCGCGAGATTCCCGAGGCTCAGATCTTCGTCTTCGAGCCCGGTATGATTCCCGGCTACGGTATGGGCTCCAACGTGGACCTTCATCTCCAGGACAAGTCCGATGGCGATAAGGGTCAGTTCCTTGAGCTCACACAGCAGTTCCTGGGTGCGCTCAACCAGCGGCCCGAGGTACAGATGGCCATGACCAGCTATGCCCGCACATATCCCCAGTATCGGGTAGAGGTGGATGCCGCCCAGTGCAAGCTGGCCGGACTCTCGCCCCACACCGTACTGAGCACCCTGGGCAGCTACTGCGGCGGCAGCTACGTATCGAACTTCAACCAGTTTGGTAAGGTATATCGCGTCATGCTGCAGACCGACCCCAAGTTCCGTACCAGCCAGGCCGACTTATCAAATATGTACGTGCGCAACGGAGCCTCCATGGCCCCCATCTCGCAGTTCGTGAAGCTTACCCCCATCCTGGGCCCCGAGAACGATACGCGCTTCAACCTCTTCAGCGAGATTTCCATCATGGCCTCTCCCGCTCCCGGCTTCACCTCTACGGACGTGATGCGGGCCATCGAGGAAGTAAAGCAGCAGACGCTCCCCGACTATATCTCCTATGAGTACGGCAGCATCAGCCGCGAGGAGTTCCAGCAGATGGGTTCCAACCAGACCGTACTCATCTATGCCGTCTGCGTCATCCTCATCTTCCTCATCCTGAGCTGTCTATACGAGAGCTTCATGGTTCCCTTTGCCGTCATACTCTCCGTGCCTGCCGGCCTGATGGGCTCCTTCGGCTTTGCATGGCTCTGGAACCAGGTATATAGCGTATTCCCGCCCATCGGACAGATCGAGAACAACATCTACCTGCAGACGGGTGTAATCATGCTTATCGGACTGCTGGCCAAGACGGCCATCCTGATTACCGAGTTCGCACTGGAGCGCCGTCGCAAGGGCATGGGCATCGTAGAAGCCGCTTACGCAGCTGCCGAGGCCCGTCTGCGCCCCATCCTGATGACCGTGCTGACCTGCGTACTGGGTATGATGCCCCTGCTCTTCAGCACCGGTGCCGGAGCCAACGGTAACCGCACCATCGGCGTAGGCGTGGTAGGCGGTATGATAGTGGGCACCTTTGCCATCCTCTTCACCGTGCCCGTTTTCTTCATCTTCTTCGAATGGCTGCAGGAGAAAATACGTCCGGCCATGAAGGAAAAAATGGACCAGCAATTTATGAAGGAACTGGAACGCAGCCAGCGCGAGAAAGCAGAAAACCAATCAAAGGAACAATAAGCATATATTGAGAGATATGAATAAGATTAGAATCATCACGATAACCATGACTGCCGCCCTGCTGAGCAGCTGTGGAGTATATAAGAACTACGAGCGTCCCTCTTCCATCACAGCCGATGGCATATACGGCGATGCTCAAAGTGGCGGCGAACAAGGACTTGGCGACCTGGGATGGCGCCAGGTCTTCACCGACCCCACCCTGCAGGCCCTCATCGAACAGGCCCTGGCACAGAACAGCAACTTGAGGCAGGCCGACCTGCGCATACAGGAGGCCCAGAACAACCTGAAGGCTGCAAAACTGGCCTTCTTCCCCAGCCTGGCCTTTGCGCCCAGCGGAACCATCAGCGGGGCCGTTGACCCATATAACCGCGATGAGTACAAGGCCGTGATGGGCAACGGAGCCAACAAGACCTACTCCTTCCCCCTGGCCCTGAACTGGCAGATAGACTGCTTCGGACAGTTGCGCAACACGAAGAAGGGCCGCGAGGTGGCCGTAGAGAACATGAAGACGGTGCGCCAGGCCGTACAGACAGCCCTGGTAGCCAACGTAGCCAGCCTCTACTACACCCTCTCAATGCTGGATCGCCAGCTCGAGATAGCCACCGAGACCACCCAGAAGTGGAAACAGACACTGGAGATGACGCGCCACCTGATGGCAGCAGGCATGAGCAACAAGGCTGCCGTAGCAAGTACCGAGGCCAACTACTGGAGCATCTGCACCAGCTCGGTGGAGATAGAACAGAATATTCGGGAGGTGGAAAATGCCCTGTGCACTATTCTGGGAAAGACGCCTCAGCACATCAGCCGTGCCAAATTCAGCACATTCCAAACACCTGCCGCCTGCACCACAGGCGTGCCCATCAGCATACTGAGCCGCAGGCCCGACGTGAAGCAGGCTGAACTGGCACTGGCCAGCGCCTTCTACAACAAGAACATAGCCAAGGCCAGCTTCTACCCCAACCTGACACTGAGTGCCAACGGAGCCTTTGCCAACAGCATCACAGGTGCCGGCATTGTAAACCCCGGCGGCTTCGTGCTGGCCGCTGTTGCCAACCTGGCACAGCCCATTTTCCAGAACGGCAAGATACGCGCTGCCTACAAGAACAGCCAGGCCGAGATGGAAGTGGCAACCATCGGTTTCCAGCAGACGCTCATCGAGGCCGGCATAGAGGTAAATAACGCTATGGCATCAATCAATACTGCAAAGGCCAAGCAGCAACTGCTTGAGAAACAGGTAAAGAGTTATGAAGATGCTGTTGACGCCAACGAGAAGCTCTACAAGGAAAGCAACTCCACCTACCTGCAGATCCTCACGGCCCAGAGCGGCCTCCTACAGGCACAGATGGGACAGGTAAGCAACGACTTCAGCATCATCCAGGGCACTATCGACCTCTATCAGGCCCTGGGCGGTGGTGGCGAATAAGAGAAGCAATGTAAGAAGGTTCACTCACAACAGAGAGTGAGAGTATAACCATCAAAAAAAAGAAAGTACCCTGCGGGAAAGGTGTGAATTATAACCAACCGCAGGGTACTTTCATATTAACCCTGCTCATTACGCTTTCGCTTGAACGTGGATGGACTTACACCAAGCACTTCCTTGAAACGATATGAAAAGTAGTCGGGAGAAACGAATTGAAAGCGATAAGCCACATCTGCAACCGAAGCATTTGTATTCTGAAGCAGTTCTTTTGCCATTTGCAACCGCAGGAACTGCTGATAATACGAAGGGGAATAGCCCGTATAACGCTTAAAATACTTACGGAAAGAAGAATAACTTATCCGAAGTTCCTGAGCAATTTCCTGAATGCTGATATCTTCCTCAAGCCTGTTACGTATCATTCTACGCCCCTCGCTTACAATATTTACATCATACCCCTTGCTTTCAGACAAATCGCCTTGTGAACTCTGCTGAGAGTAATAGAACTCCGAGCAAAGCATTTCGGCTATTCCGCCAAGCATTTGCTGATGTCCGCGTTCTTCAGCAAAAGCCACGTCCAAAGCATGCTGAAAAAGCACATTTACCTGGTCTTTATAGCCAATATGTGCCACAGGATTTTCACTGGAAATAAAATCATTAGCCAGCCACCGATTAATGATGTCACCTTCAAAGCCAATCCAATAACTATCCCATCCCGTTCGCTCAACAGGCCAATACGTATGCCACTCACCAGGAACAATGAGAAACAAGTCGCCACTCCTTAATCTGATTTCAGAATGTGAAGCCGTCTTCAGTACCCCAGCGCCGCTGACAATATATTTAAGTTGGAATTCACCAATGACTCTGCCCTTGTTAATATCAAATGCATAGCCTTCTGGATGCCCAGGATGAGGATATTTCATGTGAGGGCTGAGCGATTCAAAACCAACCGTATTCACACAAAGTCCCCACTGCCGGTCGCGCTCGTTTGCAACCAGATAGGTAAATTTTGTATCATTATCCTGTAACTGCTTCATTTTCGCGATTGAAATACATTATTCTTCTTTTTTGATACAAAAGTACAATATTTTGAAGTGGAATGAATATGTTAAACAACATTTTTTGCCCAAAAACTGTGAAAAAAAGTTTATTTTATATCAAAGAACAAAGATTTTATATCAAATATCGAAGATTATTGTCTCACAAAAACAGTAATTTTGGCATCGAGTTAATAATAATTAGTGAATTATAGTCTGTTTTTTATTAAGTTGTAAAAGGAATCTTGTCCATGAATTTCACAAAGACCGCCATCTCTTAAGCCATGTCAGAGATGGCGGTCTTCTTTTATCTTCCTGCACAGGTTTTACCCAATAAACCATCCAGAATAATACAAGGTGAACAAAAAGTAAAGGAGCAAGATTGGAAAAAAGAGTTAAAACATTTGCCAATATCACATTTTTGCGTATCTTTGCACACGAAACGACATTAAATCAACAAAACGTATGATCAAGCCTTTATTGCCCCTCCTCTTCTTCTGCGAATCATTTTCACTCTTGGCCCAGGGACCTTGGAAGATGACACTCACTTGTCCCGAGGAAAAGATAAATCTCGTGATGAACTTATATAAGGAGGATATCGAAGTTCCCGGTATGGAGATGTTCGGTCCCATGAATGGCTATTTGGGTGGAAACATCTATGGCGTTTGGAGCATTACATCATTCAAAATTGAAAACGACAAAAGCGCGACCCTACGTGTTTCAAATGACTTAGGGAGTGAAACACAATCTGTCCAAATCACGCAACAAAACGATTCCATCTGGAAAATGGAATTCACAGGTCACAACGTAATTAAGCGTGTGAATGGAAAGAAACTTGTGAAAATACCCTCAGTCTTCTTAATGAAGAAGAAGGAATGAAAGGTAAGCCGCATAACACAGAAGAAGGATAGAACCCTCTGTTTTTGTAATACGACCACCCGTGAAAGCAAAGAGCCAGAGCAACAAACAACTGCCTAACATTACGCCCCAATCAACAAAAGATATATCCTGAATCTGCATCGGACGGATGAGATTGCATACACCTAGCACGAAGGATATGTTGAAGACATTACTGCCAATAACATTACCCAACGCCACACCTTGACTGCCTTTTCGTGCTGCCATAACGCTTGTGGCGAGTTCTGGGAGGCTTGTGCCACCAGCCAGAATAGTCAGGCCTATAACACTCTCGCTAACGCCAAAGGCGCGTGCCAATTCAGCAGCTGAGTTTACCAAGAGCTGTCCACCGCCGACTAAGGTACATATACCTATTATAATTAGGAATAATAAACGCCAACCAGACATTTCTTCTGTTGTCGAAGACAGAGTTTCTTTCTGCGATTTCACCAAATACATGTTATAGGCCAAAAAGATGAGGAACAAAAAGCACAAGATGAGTGCCCCCCAACGATAGATTTGTCCCATCAATCCCAATCCGACAAGGATAGCAGACACTAGGATGCAAAATGGAACATCACGTAACAAGACACCATTGTCGGCCACCATTTTCATCATCAGGCAAGAAGCACCTACGATTACCAAAGTATTGAATATATTGCTGCCAATGATGTTTCCTATACTCATATCAGCACTGCCACGCAAAGAACTGAACAGGCTTACCACAAATTCCGGCAGACTTGTACCGAAGGCAACAATCGTAAGACCGATAACCAACTCACTAACATGCCATTTACGGGCAATGCCACAAGCACCATCTGTAAATCGGTCGGCGCCCCAAAGAAGTAAAGCTGTACCTACAACAACCCAAACTATATTAAGAATTATCATGTTAAACAGTATTTAATCAGTATTTAATGAAAAAGCAAATGCAAAATTACAACAAATAACTGAGACGAAGAAACAAACCAATAGGGATTTTTCATCATTTTTAGGGATTTTATCTTTCCCAATTAAAATAAAAGGCTTAACTTTGCGGTTGAAATAACGTAAATCAGTATATAGAGATGGCTTCAGTACAAGAAATGGTAAAATGCATCAATTGCAAACACGCTACTTACAAGCAGTGGTTTCAGAATCCTGTCATTGCAACGTGTATGCTTAAAATGAGCAAGGAAGTTGCAGAGTCAAAAAGAATATGCAAAGAATATGCAGAAAGAATGGGGCCTCCAGTTGTAGAACACCTTGACAGTTATTAATAAATGTGAATTATTGATGTTTAAGATGAAGAAATAGTTGCAGATTGCCATATTTTTTGTAATTTTGCACTCGAAATGAAATAAAACAAGAACAAGAATAAACAATTCTAAAAGATGAAACTAAGAAAACTCACATTTGTAATTGCATTGTCAGCGCTGAGTGGCGCTGCTATGGCACAGAACTTTGAAGGATCAACTGTAGACGAACGTATAGGCTATTCTAACAATAATAATGAGGATAGCATAAAGATTGGCCGTGGCTATATTTCCATGTTCCAGCAGAGTATCAGTAACCAAAACTGGGCCGAAGCTTATATTAATTACAACTGGCTCAAGAAATATGCGCCCTATGCTGTAAATGGCATCTACACGCAGGGCCCTGTTATGTTCTACTATCTGATTCAAGGAGAAAAGGATGATGCTAAGAAATTGGCCTACTTCAACGAACTAATGGAACTCTTTGAAGCCAGGCAAAAGAACCTTGAGGTTTTAAATTCATTTGCAAACACAAAGTCGACACTGGGCGACGTGCTCTCCGTGAAGGCTGACTACTACAACTGGACAGCGCCTACGGTGAAGGGTTCGGAATATACCCTGAACAAGTCTTACGACAACTATCGCAACGCCATCAAGATGATAAATGAAAAAGGCGGACGTGAAATCGAAGGTTCGGTACTGCAGAATTTCTTCCTGGTGAGTGATGCCATGTATAAGGCTGCACCTAACGCGATGCGCGAGAACTATCTGCAGGACTACCTGGACTCGAAGGATGCCTGCGAGAACATGCTGCAGCTGGCTAAGGAAGCACAGGCTGAGGGCGATGCAGAAAAAGCAAAGAAGCTGGTTGAGAAATATGATGGCCCCCTGGCACTTATCGAGCAGACGTTTGCCAAGAGCGGTGCTGCCGACCATGACCAGATTATTAACATATACACGAAGAAGCTTGATAGCTACAAGAATGATATTAATAAGCTGAACAGTGCACTCACTCTGATGGCACAGAACGACTGTGATGACAGCGACATCTACTATCAGTATGCTGAAGCTGCATACGCAATTGAGCCTACATTCACCAGTGCAATCGGTCTTGCTCAGAAAGAGCAGAAAGACGGCACGCCAGAGAAGATGCTCGAATACTACAACAAAGCTCTGGAACTCTGCCCTAGCGATGCCAAGCGTGGCGCCATCTGCCTGAATATCGCCAATGGCCTGACCAAGAACAAGAGTTTCACCGGAGCCCTCACCTATGCTGAACGTGCTATCGGATACAATGCCGACTTGGCAGGAAAAGCTTATCTGAAACAAGCAAATGTATATACTCAGCTGGGACAGTACAACGAAGCCGTTGCATACTGCACCAAAGCCGCAGAAGCCGACATCACCGTGAGTGGTATGGCCAACCGACTGAAGGAGAACATTCAGAAAGCTCAGGCCAACCAGGCTGCTGCTGCCAAAGCCAAGGCTGCTTACGACGAATTCATTGCCAAGCAGAAGGCAGAGGAAGCCTTCTGGACAAAAGGTATTAAATAATGTAGCATAAGGAAACAATCCGACTCCTTTTGGGCGGTACTTAAAGCCAGAATAGGCTTTTTGTACCGCCCAAATTGTTTATAAGTGTTAAAAAACGGAAAACAATCGCAATTAGTTTTGTTCACTCTATTTATTTTTTATAACTTTACACGGTTTTAACTTAAAAAAAGGCAAATTAGGGCTGCCAAGACGATGCAAAAGCAGCAAAATGGATGCAGGATGAGAATCAAGATTTTCATAGCTTCCTACAGACAGATGAAGACAATAAATTGAGAAAAGAGATAAAGAGATAAAAAAAAGAAACAAATAATATAAATTGATTAAAAGATTAAGAACATGACACAACATTTAATGTTTATTGGAAATTTGGGCACGGGTGAGATTATCATCATCGCACTCGTTGTTCTTCTGCTCTTTGGTGGAAAGAAGATTCCCGAACTGATGAAAGGACTTGGAAAAGGAGTCAAGAGTTTCAAGGATGGCATGAATGAGATCGAAAAGGAAATCACATCCGAACCTGAAAAGAAAGAAGATAAATAACAGATATTATAAACCTAACAACATTTTATTTTTTATTATGGAAAAAATGTCAAGAAGATCGTTCCTCAAAGCAGGAACAGCAGCAACTGCTGCATTCGCTATGGCTCCAGCCGACGTATTGGCAGCCAAGTCTAAGAAAGCCGCTCCCAAGAAGACCAAGCTGAAGATTCTCGGTGTGGGTATTGGTGGCCGTGGTCACGCCGACATCAACGGTGTATGCCGCAATGGTGATGCCCTGTATGATGACGTTGAGTTCATCGGACTGGCCGACACGGACTGGAAGTATGCCAAGGGCGTGCTGGATGAGTACAAGAAGCTCTACCCCAACTGCAAGATGTATCACGACTACAAGACGATGTATGCCGAGCTGCTGGATCAGGCCGACGCTGTGATTTGCGGTACTGCCGACCACACTCACGCTATCATCTGTGCCGAGGCTCTGGCTGCTGGTAAGCACGTTTACTGCGAGAAGCCTCTGACACGTACCGTTTACGAATCTCGTCTGCTCACCAAGCTGGCTGAGAAGGCTGGCGTTGCCACCCAGATGGGTAACCAGGGTGCCAGTGGCGAGGGCGTGAACCTCGTTTGTGAATGGATTTGGAACGGTGAAATCGGTGAGGTTACTCATGTTGATGCCTTCACAGACCGTCCTATCTGGCCGCAGGGTCTGGAGCATCCCGCTGAGGTTGTGCCCGTTCCCGACACACTGAACTGGGACGCTTGGATTGGCCCGGCTCCCATGCGCGACTACAACCCCATCTATACACCCTGGAACTTCCGCGGATGGTGGGACTTCGGTACTGGCGCTTTGGGCGATATGGCTTGCCACATCCTGCACCCCGTATTCAAGGCTCTGAAGCTGGGTTATCCCACCAAGATTCAGGGTTCTTCTACTCCTCTGATGGCCGAATCTTGCCCCAACGCACAGCAGGTGAAGTACACATTCCCCGCTCGTGAGAACCTGCCAAAGGTGGCCATGCCCGAGGTAACCGTTACCTGGTGCGACGGTGGTCTGATTCCCTATCGTCCCGAAGCATTGCCCGCTGGCAAGAGCCTGAACATCAGCGGTGGTGGTGCAATCTTCTATGGCACCAAGGACACCCTCATCGTGGGTTGCTACGGCGAGAGCCCCTATCTGCTGAGCGGCCGTGTGCCCAACGCACCTAAGGTTTGCCGCCGCGTAACCCTGGGTCACCATCGCGACTGGGTACGTGCCTGCCTCGAGGATCCCGCTACCCGCGTTAAGACTGCTTCCGACTTCAGCGAGGCCGGTCCCTTCAACGAGATGGTTGCCATGGGCGTTTGCGCAATTCGCCTGCAGGGCCTGAACCAGGTGCTCGACTGGGATGGCGAGAACATGAAGTTCACCAACATCCCCGAGAAGGCTACCGTACGCAGCATGATCAAGGACGGCTTCACCATCAAGGACGGTCATCCCTCGTTCAACAAGACTTACACCGAGCCCGTCAATGCACGCGAGTTTGCAGCCGAGCTGGTTAAGCCCAAGTATCGCGCCGGTTATGTATTGCCCGATATGCCTGCATAACCAAAGAACAACATAGTTTACACGAAAATGAAACTAAGAAACCTCCTTGCCGCAGCAGCACTGGCTGCTGCGGCTGGCGTACAGGCTCAGCCTCAGTACGTCGTTATCGAGAACCCACAGGTTGACCTCAGCACGCTGAAGGTTGACAAGGACGGCTATTATGTATTGTTCGACGGAACAAGCATGAACGGCTGGCGCGGCTACTGCAAGGACTATGTGCCCAGCAAGTGGGAGAACAAGGACGGCACCCTGCACTTCAAGGGTCGTGGTGAAGGCGAAGGCGGAGACATCATCTTTGCCCACAAATTCAAGAATTTCGAATTCGAGATTGAATGGAAGATCTGCGAAGGCGGAAACTCCGGAATCTTCTATCTGGGTAAGGAGACCGCTACCATCAACAAGGACCAACCCAAGACTGAAGAGACGAAGGCCGGCAATGTAACTATTACCCAGACCATCGACAACCGCGGTAAGCTCAACTACCAGGCCATCTACATCAGCTGCCCCGAGTGCCAGGTACTGGACAACGAGCGCCATCCCGATGCAAAGCTCGGCGCCACGCTCGGCATCCGTCAGAGCACCAGCCTCTACGACATGATTGTAGCCAAGCCTCAGAACGCCAATCCCGCCGGTCAGTGGAACAAGGTGAAGATTGTAGTGAAGAACAACAAGGTGACGCACTACCAGAACGGTGTAAAGGTACTGAGCTACACTTTGGGCGACCAGTCATGGATCGACCTGCTTCAGACCTCCAAGTTCAGCCAGAAGAGCTGGCCTCTTGCCTTCGAGATCATGAAGGACTGTGGCAAGGAGCCTGGCTACTTCGGCATGCAGGACCACGGCGACGAGGTTTGGTACCGCAACATCCGCGTAAAGGTGCTTAAGTAAGCTGAATTATTTTCTAACATTCAAAAGAAAAAGCATGAAAAAGTTATTTTCAAAAGTGAGCCTTATGGCTCTCGGCCTGGTGGCACTGAGCATGACATCATGCACTCAGAAGCCCGCCGAGCCAGTCAAGGTGAAGAAGGATATCGCCTTCCAGATGTACAGCGTGCGCGAACTCATCGGCGATCCCGGCAAGTATGCCGAGAACCACGAGGCCACGCTGAAGGCCCTGGCCGACATGGGCTATACCGCCGTCGAGGCCGCAAACTATGGCGACGGCAAGCTGTACGGCGTTGACCCCGAGCAGTTCAAGGCCGACATTGAGGCTGCCGGTATGGAAGTTCTCTCGAGCCACGTTGGCCACAACCTGAGCGACGAGGAACTCCAGAGCGGCGAATTCCCCGAAGCCCTGAAATGGTGGGAGCAGTGCATCGACTGCCACAAGCGTGCCGGCATGAAGTACATCGTCAACCCCGGTGTGAACTACCCGCGCACCCTGGCCGAGGCCGACGTCATCTGCAAATACATGAACAAGGTGGGCGAGATGTGCAATGCAGCCGGCATCAGGTTCGGCTACCACAACCACTCGCACGAGTTCGGCAAGGTGGAGGACCAGGTTTGGTATGACTATATGGTAGAGCATACCGATGCCGACAAGGTATTCTTCGAGATGGACGTGTACTGGGCTGTACGCGCCGGCGTTGGTCCGGTCAACTACTTCAAGAAGTATCCCGGCCGCTTCCTGCTGCTCCACATCAAGGACGACAAGGAACTGGGCCAGAGCGGCATGGTGGGCTTCGACGCCATCTTCAACAACTTCGAGACCTCCGGAACGCTGTATCCCATCGTGGAACTCGAGGGCTGCAACGCGCCTACCATCCTGGAGGGCATGCAGCAGAGCATCGACTACCTGCTGAACGCCGACTTCGTGAAGGCATCGTACGACGATTAAACAGAGACATCTAATCCATTATGGGTTGCAGGATTAAGGCCTGCAGCCCATAATTTATGCTAATACCCGGGGGGGAGAGTGAGGACGGCCGTCCAGAGTCAATCCACCCCCGAGTTTATAAACCAAGCTATAAGAAATGGCAGTAAAGAAGAAGAAATCCATCCGCAAGAACCAGAAAGCTAAAGCAAGAGCACGAGCCTTACAGGCAGAAACGGCCACGGAGCTACGGGCAGAGAACAGCCCCGAGCATGAAGCCGGCGGCCTGAATGAGAGTACCACCTACGATGCAGAGGAGCACGAAGCCCCCGCCCCGGCAGAGAGCAGGAGCCGGGAGGCAGAACCCTTGCGCCCCACCGAGCCCCAGGCCACTGACTCCCGGCAGGGAGGCGGCGGGCAACGCGACGACGACGGCGACGAGGACGACGAGGAGGCCGGAATGTCGTTCTGGGACCACCTGGAGGTTCTGCGCTGGGCGCTGTTCCGCACGGCCTGCGTGCTGCTGGTGGCCTTCTGCCTGTGGTTCTGGGCCATGCCGCACATCTTCGACAGCTTTGTCATGGGCGCCACCTCCAGCGACTTCTTCGTTTACCGCTGGCTCACGCAGCTCAGCCACGGCCTGATCTCGTTCGACCCCAACTTCAACGTTGAGATTATCAACATCGAGGTCACGGGCCCCTTCATGATTCACATCAAGACGTCGTTCTACATGGCCGCCATCGTAACGTTCCCCTATATTATATATGAGTTGTGGAAGTTCATACGGCCGGCGCTCTTCGAGAACGAGATTCGGCATCTGCGCCCGGCCTTCCTGGGCGGCACGCTCATGTTCTTCATCGGCTGCGCCGTGGGCTACATGCTGGTGTTCCCCTTCACGTTCCGCTTCCTCACGGAGTACAACCTGAGCCCCACCATCACCAACCAGATTAACCTCTCCAACTACATCGGCAACTTCTCCATGCTCATCATCGTCATGGGCATGGTCTTCGAGATGCCGCTGCTGGCCTGGCTGCTGAGCTGCTTCGGGCTGATTACGAAGAGCTTCCTGCGCGAGTACAAGCGCCATGCCGTGGTTGTGCTGCTGGCCATGGCGGCCGTAATAACGCCCAGCGGCGACCCCTTCACGCTGATGATCGTCTTCATCCCCCTGTACGTGCTCTACGAGGCTTCCATCTGGGTGGTGAAGAAGGAGTAGGAACCTGGGAAGGGCCCCGCCCGATGCTGAACAATCGCCCGGCCGTGGCCGAGCGGGGATTCGCGGACGGATAAAAAGAGACACAGGAGTGCAGAAACGGATTGCACTCCTGTGAAATAAACGAGAATAGAAAACAACTACCTGCCCCACGGCCACGGAGAGCGGCCTGGCGAGGCAGGTTCCTTTTTTTTACTTCAGAGAGAGAGAAAGGTTCTTCTCGTCTTCCTCAACATTCAGCTTGTCTTCGCGGAGCAGCCAGCCGATGGCCATGAACAGTTCCTTCTCAGTCTTAGCCTTGGTGGCCTTCTTCAGGTCCTTGGCGGTCATCACTCCGTTCTCTTTCAGGGCCGTCCATACGGCGCCTGCCATTGTTCCAATCTTTTCGTTCATAATTTTAACACCTAAAAATTAAACTAACATCAAAACGATGGCAAAGGTAGTGCATTTATCCCACATACGGCGGCTTGCGGATGCGAATATGCTGAAAAACGGCCTTTTTTTTGATATAAATCATTTCCGGACGCGCGGAATTTTGTAATTTTGCAGCCAGAATATGATCATCAACGATATGAGAAAGTCCCTCTTCCCCACCCTGTTGGCCGGCCTGGTGCTCGTGGCCGCCGCCTGCAACAGGCCGAGCCGCGACGAGCAGATTGCCCGCGAGGCCAGAGAATACACCATGAAGGAATGTCCGCGATACGTGGACAAGTCAACGCGCATGGACAGCACCACCTACGACATTGCCACCCGCACCTTCGCCTACAACTACACCGTGGAGGGCGAGCTCGACAACCCTGCCCTCTACACCGAGCAGGTGAAGTCGGCATTCCGCGACAAGGTGCTGCGCGAGATTCGCTCCAGCATTCCCATGAAGAGCTACAAGGACGAGGGACTGACCATCATCTACCGCTACCTGAGCGCCTCCACGGGCGAGACCCGCCTGGAGTACCGCTTCGAGAAGGAGGAGTACAGGTAAAGGTTCAAAGTTCAAAGTTTAAAGTTCAAAGTGGCCCTTCGGGAACGGAGAAGCTTTTGAACTTTAAACCTTGAACCTTGAACCCTCCTATCTCCTTTCCCATTCATTCAGTGCCTGGTGCATGCGGGCCCGGCCGTAGGCGACGATTTGTTCAGACTTGTCGTAGTCGAAGCTGCCGAAGCGGTTCATGGGAATCTCCATGACGATGTCGGGGCGGTGGAGGCGTATGCTCTGTCGGGCGTTCTGCTGAATCATGAGGGAGATCATGCGCGATACGAGGGTGTAGTAGTTCACGTCGAGCCCCTCGGGCCTGAGGCGGCTCAGTATGTTCATGGGCAGTGAGCGCAGGCGGTTGGGATGCTGGGCGGCGATGGCCTTCACCTCCTTGCGCCCGCCCCAGTCGGGGCCGCTGACGTTGACGCCCACGAGCAGGCTGCCCTGGGGCCTTTCCACCAGGTCGAGCGGAATGGGGTTGAGCACGCCGCCGTCGATGAGCAGGGCGTCGTCGCGCCTGACGGGGCTGAAGAACAGGGGCAGCGAGATGGAGGCGCGGATGGCGTCATAGAGGCTTCCGCGGCGGAACACGGCCTGGCGCCCGGCTGCCCAGTCGGTGGCCACGGCCACGTAGGGCAGGCTGAGCTGCTCGATCATGACGTCGGGCACCACCTCGCGCAGGGCGTCCATTATGCGCTCGCCCTTTACGATGTGGTTGATGCTGAGCGACAGGTCCATGAGCGAGAGTATCTTCCTGCGGTCGATAGTCTGCATCCACCGGCGGAAGTCGGAGAGGCGGCCGGCGGCGTAGATGCCGCCCACGAGGGCGCCCATCGAGCATCCGGCCACGCTGCGTATGCGGTAGCCGCGCTGCTCCAGCTCCTCGATGGCTCCTATGTGGGCCAGCCCGCGGGCTCCGCCGCTCGAGAGCACGAGGGCCACGTCGGTGCGGCCGTCGGTTGGGGTGAGGTTGTCCATTGTGTGTGAGTGTGTGTTGAATGCTTGATTTGATTGCTTTTGCGCTGCAAAGTTACTGATTCCTGGCCGATTGGCAAAACTTTGCCCGCTATTTATTCGGTTATCGGCCGCCGGGGCACGCTCTTTTGCGGGGACGCGGCCCCCTCTGCGCCTGATATATTATATAATGTATAGCGAAATCCCCGCCCCTCCGCGCCGGGCATATTATATATTGTAGCGCGAAATTCCGGCCTCCGCGCCGGACATACTACATGATGTAGCGGGGCGAAAATGAAGGCGGAGCCCGCCGAGTGGTGCGCTCCGCCCGTTAAAACAACTTATTAACCATATAAAAATAATTAACTATGTCCCCTTCCTTGGGAGTTCCAAGTCGGCGGGCCAACTATGCGGCCGGCCGGGCGGATGGGTCAGCTACTTCTTCCTGGCAGCGGCCTTCTTGGCAGCGGCGGCAGCCTTCTTGGCAGCCTTCTCCAGCTCCTTGTCGTACTTCTCCCACAACTTCTTCTTCACCACCAGCTCCTTCTGTGCCTGGGTGCTGGCCTTTGCTGCAGCCTCGGCAGCGGCCTCGTCCGCGGGCTTGGCGTATGCGTGGCGGAATCCCTGCTGGTCGTTCCAGTGTCCGCGGGTGAAGTCGGGGAAGGCTACGGCGGCGCAGTTGTGGTCCATCGACAGTGCGCCCAGCTCGGCCAGCGAGCACCACTCGGCCAGGTCGTAGACGTCCATGTCGAGCGGCAGCCCGTTCTGCAGGCAGTACACCAGTCGGGCATCCATGATGAAGTCCATGCCTCCGTGGCCGCCAACCTCCTTGGCCATCTGGCCGTACTTCTGCAGTATGGGGTGCTGGTACTTCTTCTCAAGCTCCTTCTGCTGCTCGGGGCTCATGAAGTCGTGCGTGTCGAGCTTGTCCACCTGTGGAATGCCGCTCTGCTTCACGGCGTTGCCCTCCAGGGCGTATTTGGGCTCGGGGTACTTTGTGGCATATCCCTGCGTGCCGAACAGCTTGTAGAGGCGGTTGTAGGGCGAGTAGGTCATCACGTCGTGCTGAATCTCCACCACGTGCCCCTCCTCGGTGCGCATCAGGGTGGTGGTGTGGTCGCCGTTGCGGAAGTCGGGCGCGTCCTGCCCCGTGCGGTCCTTCACCAGCTTGCGTCCCACGGCGCTCTTGGTATCCATGGCCGTCAGGGTCTTGAAGCGGTCGCCGCGGTGAATGTTCATGGCCTGAGCCACGGGGCCCAGTCCGTGGGTGGCATATACGTCGCCACGGTTCTCGCGGTTGTACTTCAGGCGCCAACCCAGCTTCTCGGGGTCGCTGCCGTCGGGGTTCTTCCAGTATGCGTTCCAGAAGGGCTGCAGGTTGTGAATGTAGGCTCCCTCGGCGCGTATGACCTCGCCGAACACGCCCTGCTGGGCCATGTTCAGGGCCGTCATTTCGTACCAGTCGTAGCAGCAGTTCTCCAGTATCATGCAGTGCTTGCGCGTCTTCTCCGACAGGTTGATGAGCTCCCAGCACTCGTCGAGGTTCATGCAGCTGGGCACCTCCACGGCCGTGTGCTTGCCGTTCGTCAGGGCGCACTTAGCCACGGGGAAGTGGTGCATCCAGTCGGTGGCCACGTACACCAGGTCGATGTCGGCCCGCTGGCAGAGCTGCTCGTATCCCGTCTCGCCGCTGTAGATGTCGGCGGGCGGCAGGCCCGCGTTCCTCAGGAATTTCTGGCAGGCCCGGGCACGTTCCTCCTCATAGTCGCACAGGGCCACGATCTGTACGCCCGGAATGTGCGTGAACCTCTCCACGGCGCCGGGGCCGCGCATGCCCAGCCCCACGAATCCCACGCGCACGGTGCTCAGCTTGGGCGCCGTCATGCCCAGCGCATGCTGCTGCCCGGCCGGTCGCTCGGGCGTGTCAGTTACTATGGTTCCCTCCTCCCAGTGCCATTTGATTCCGGAACTCAGACTCTGTGCCGACGCCGTCAGCGTCAGTGCCGCAATGGCCGCGGTAAAAAACTTTCTCATTTGCATTTGTATCGAATATTAAAACGGTTGAAATCAGCAATGTCGTCTGCAAAGTTAAGATAAATAAATCAGAAACTGGCGCTCTGGAATGTGAATAATCCTTAAAATGTGAAATACAATCGCCCGAAGTAGCGCTTTTCTGTAAATAATAATGTAATTTTGCAGTGATTTTTGGTGGACACGTCCACAAAACGGCAAAATCGATGAGCGAGAACGCAATGCAGAATACACAAACGGCCGCGCAACCACGCGCCGCAGAGAAGCAACCCCTGCTGGGCATGACCATGGCCGGGCTGGAGGCGGCGGTGAAGAGCCTCGCCATGCCCCGCTATGCCGCCAAGCAGGTGGCGCAGTGGCTCTACCGACACCACGTGAGGGACATCGGCCAGATGAGCAACCTCTCGCTGCGCCACCGCGCCGCCCTCGACGAGGCATTCACCGTGGGCACCATGCCACCCACCATGGCCCAGGAGAGCCAGGACGGCACGGTGAAGTACCTCTTCCCCACCCTGAGCGGCCACAGCGTGGAGGCCGTATTCATCCCCGACGGCGAACGGGCCACGCTCTGCGTAAGCTGCCAGGTGGGATGCCGCATGGGATGCCGCTTCTGCATGACGGGGCGCCAGGGCTTCCAGGGCAACCTCACGGCGGCCGACATCCTGAACCAGATAGAATCGCTCCCCCAGCGCGAACGGCTCACCAACATCGTCTTCATGGGCCAGGGCGAACCGATGGACAACCTCGACGCCGTGCTGCAGGCCACCGAACTGCTCACCGCCGACTATGCCTACGCCTGGAGCCCCCGCCGCATCACCGTATCCAGCGTGGGAATTCTGGAGCCCATCGAGCGCTTCATACGCCAGAGCCAGTGCCACCTGGCCATCAGCCTGCACAACCCCTTCCCCGACGAGCGACTACGGATGATGCCTGCCGAGAAAGCCTGCTCGCTGACCCAGCTGATTGCCATGCTGCGCACCTACGACTGGAGCCACCAGCGCCGGCTCAGCTTCGAATACATCGTCTTCGACGGACTCAACGACACTCAGGCCCACGCCCGCGAGCTCGTCAGGCTGCTGGGCCAGGTGGCCTGCCGCATAAACCTGATTCCCTTCCACCAGATTCCCGACTCGCCCTACCGCGGAGCCTCGCCGCAGAAGATGGTATGGCTGCGCGACTACCTGAGCCAGCACGGACTCACCGCCACCATACGCTCCAGCCGCGGGCAAGACATCATGGCGGCCTGCGGACTGCTCAACACGAAGGCTCAACATGACGCCCCTCAGCTGCCCGCCGGCGAGCCTATATAATATAATGTATATATATAATAATAATGTATAATACGATAAAGACGTACATAGCCATGCACAAAAGAACGGAACTCGGCAAAATGCTATTAGCACTGGTCGCCATGGCGGCAAGCAGCCTGCTGCAAAGCTGCCACCGCGAACTCATCTTCCCCACCGCCAGCGGAAGACCATACGAAGTACTCGTGGTAATGGACAACAAAACGTGGGAGGCGCCGGCCGGACGAGCCCTGTTCGACATACTGGACACCGACGTGCCCGGACTGCCCCAGAGCGAACGCTCGTTCCACATCTCGCAAACCGAGCCCAAACATTTCAGCCAGGCCATGCAAATCTTCCGCAACATCATACACGTGAACATCGACCCCACCAAGTTCTCGCAGACCCGCATGCGATTCATGCGCAACAAGTACGCCATGGAGCAAATCTACCTGACCATAAACACGCCCTCCGAGGAATCGCTGCGCGAATTCTGCATACAGAACCGCCAGGAGGTGGTAGACTTCCTCACACGCACGGAAATGAACCGCCTCATTCGCCGGCTCGAGAAGAAGTATTCCAAAGTGACGATGGACCTGGCATGGAGCGTGTTCAACTGCAAACTCTATGCGCCCGATGAACTGAAGAGCTACAAGAAGGGCGACCACTTCTTCTGGACCAGCAACAATACGGCCAGCGGCATGGAGAACATCTGCATGTACAGCTACGAATACGAGGGCCCCGAAACATTCAACAAAGAATACATCCTGCACAAGCGCGACTCCGTAATGGAAAAGAACCTGCCGGGCGAAAAGGAAGGCATGTTCATGCAAACCGATACGCTGTGCACCGTAATAAAGCCCATCGTGGTTCACGGACGCTACGCCATGGAAGCCCGCGGACTCTGGTTCATGCGCAACGACGGCATGGGCGGCCCCTTCGTGAGCCATAGCCGCATCGATGCCGAAACGAACCGCGTAGTGGTCGTAGAGGGCTTCGTCTATGCTCCCGAGAAAATGAAGCGCGGACTCATGCGCAGGCTCGAAGGCTCGCTCTACACCCTGCAGCTGCCCGAGGAACAGTATCTCATGGAACTGGAAACCGGCGTGGACGAAGAGGAAAACCAGAAAAAAGAAAATGAAAACAAACAAAACAAATCAAAATAACCAACCGATATGGAACAATTGAAAATAGGAATCACACACGGCTACACGAACGGCGTGAGCTATGAAGTGATTCTCAAGGCATTTGAGAACCCTACGATGCTGGAACTCTGCACGCCCATCGTTTACGGCAGCCCCAAGCTGGCAACCTATCACCGCAAGGCTATGGAACTGGGCACGAACTTCAGCACGATTCAGCATGCCGGGGAAGCATTAAAGGAAAAGCTAAACATCATAGAATGCTTCAAGGAAGAAGTGAAGGTCGACCTGGGACAGCAGACCGAAGAGGCCGACAAAGCCCAGGCATGCAGCCGAGAAGCCGGACTGCACGATGCCAAAAACGGACTGATAAGCGCACTCGTAGGCGCACCGGGCGACAAGTTGGAACCCTCGGCCGAGCTAACCGTACTCATCAACGAATTCATGAAAGTGGCCATCCTGACCGACCAGATGCCGCTGAATGAAGTTACGTCCTATGTAACCGAAGAAAACCTAACGAAGAAGCTGCGCATGTTCGACCGCTGCCTCAGGCGCGACTTTGGTCTGACACGCCCGCGCATAGCCGTTCTGGCCCTGAACCCGGAACCGGGCAAGGAAGAGAAAGACGTGCTGGAGCCGCTCATCAAGAAGATTGCCGACGAACAGATATGCGCCCTGGGCCCCTTCACGGCCGAGCAGTTCTTTGCATCGCAGGCATATACGTACTATGACGGCATCCTGGCCATGTATTATGACCAAGGCGCCGCACCGCTCCATCTGAGCGGATCGGAATACTGCATCGCCCTGCAAACAGGAGAAAACATCATCAAGACGGTTCCCCTCCAGGATGCCAGCCTAAACATAGCCGGGCGAGGCGAAGCACCTACTGCATCATTCTGCAATGCCATCTACACCGCCATTGACGTCTACAGGAACAGGGTGCATTTTGATGAAGCATGCAAGGATCCACTGCCTAAACTGTTTCATGACAAGCGGGAAGATGGCCGAAGAGAAGAAAGCAAACGCCCCCAAAAACCAGAATGACCTATATTTAAAGGAAAAAAGCTCTGACAAAGCATACAATAATCCGGAAAAAAGACTTAACTTTGCAACGCAATATGAAGAATAATGTGGATCTACAGCAAATGAAGCTTCGCTATGGCATAGTCGGGCGCGATGAAGCACTTGACGAAGCCATAAAGACAGCCGTTCTGGTTGCCCGCACCGACTTGTCCGTGCTTATCCAGGGCGAGAGCGGCGTCGGCAAGGAAGTCATCCCGCGCATTATCCACGACAACAGCCTACGCAAGAACAAGCGATACATAGCCATCAACTGTGGCAGCATTCCCGAAGGAACTATCGACAGCGAACTCTTCGGTCACGAAAAAGGAGCCTTCACCAGTGCAATCGGTGAACACGAAGGCTATTTCGGTGCAGCAGACGGTGGCACCCTCTTCTTGGACGAAGTAGGCGAACTTCCACTGAGCACCCAGGCCCGCCTGCTGCGCGTATTGGAGACGGGTGAATACATCCGCGTGGGCAGCAACGAACCGCGACATACCAATGCCCGCATTGTGGCAGCAACGAACGTAGATATTCCCAATGCAATTCGCGAGGGCCGCTTCCGCGAAGACCTCTACTACCGCCTTTGCACAATCAACATAAAAATGCCGCCACTGCGCGAACGTAGGGGCGATGCTGTGCTGCTCTTCAAGAAATTCGCTTTAGACACGGCCACAAAATTCAATATTCCAGAACCCGTCCGCCTGACACCCGAGGCAGAAGAAGTAGTAAACAGCTACAAATGGCCAGGAAACATACGCCAACTGCGTAACATCACAGAACAGCTGAGCATCCTGTCGCAAGAGAGACTGATTACGCCTCAGACTTTGGCGAAATACAACATTGTGCCCAATTCAAACATGGAAACAGGACTGGCCACACTGAATAACAAATCCGCCAGTTCTGAACATCATGATTACGAGAACGAAATAAAATGGTTGGCACACGCCGTAATTGAACTTCGCAACGAAGTAAATGAATTGAAGAAGATGGCAGGTACGGATGTCACTGCCAGCACGAACGTGCCCTCTGTATCGACGCAGGTTAAAAACGTTTCACCACAGGCACAGCCCACTTTGCCAGTCACAGCAAGAACCATAACCACGATGGATTCTACAAGAAACAACCAAGTTGACGATGAGATTCAAACGGCAGAAGAAATAGTTGAGGCCGAGAGCCTGAACCTGTTCGACATGGAGCGGAAAAACATAATTAAAGCCCTGCAGCGAAACCATTACCGCCGAAAAGCAGCAGCAGAGGAGCTGGGCATCAGCGAACGTACGCTATATCGTAAAATAAAAGACTATGGTATTGAAGAATAAGAAAAAACATCATGTCGTTCTCTTGCTGTTGCTTTGCACATTTACGCTCTCAGCATGCTATTTCCCCAGCTATAAATTCAATGGCGCCAGCATCGACTACGAAAAGACTAAGACAATACAGATTGATAATTTCCCCATCAGAAGTGCTTATGTATGGGCGCCCATGCAAAGCATCTTCCAAAACAAGCTGACCGATATATTTGCCAGCCAGACAAAGTTGCGCCAGGTAAAGAAGAACGGAGACTTGCAACTTGCAGGGGAAATAACTGGTTTTGACCAATTCAACAAAGGCGTATCCAGCAATGGCTACAGCAACCAAGTACAGCTGAAAATGACCGTCAATGTAAGATTTGTCAATAACAAAAAGCATGACGAGGACTTTGAACGCCAGTTTACAGCCACCACTGAGTATGATGCAAGCCAGCAACTGACCAGTGTCCAGGAAGATCTGGTTACTCAGATGACAAAAGACATCACTGACCAAATCTTCAATGCTACTGTAGCTAACTGGTAATAACCGGCCATACATAAGAAAAAGGATAAATATTCACGAAGTATGCAGCGACATCTTACAGATTATATACGCAGGCCTGAAGCAATGGATAGCCAATCCATTTCAAACTTACAGGAGTTAGTGCGTAGATATCCATACTATCATACAGCCCGTATCCTTTTGCTTCAGGCCCTATTTAAACAGCATTCCCCCGCATTTGACAAAGAATTGAAAAAGTCCTCATCGCTCATTCCAAATCGGACAACATTATTCAATCAGATAGAGCGGAGAAACTATTTGGCTGATGAGGAACGCAGGAAACACAACTCAGATGATGAGGAACAAAAGGCTGATAAGACCGATGAAGTCATTGATACCTTCCTTAGCAACTCGCAGCAAACATCCACCCCTTCAAGGAAAGTAGCAGTTGATGCCACTCAGGACTACATCAGCTACCTCATGCAAACCAATCCCGATGAGGAAGAAATCCTAGCAGACGAGACAGGAGATTTAGAAGTTATTCACAATTTCTTAAAGAATAAGAACAAACGTTTTGTCATAAGGGACGATGCTGATGTCAATTCAGATGAATCACAGCCCGAAGATGAACAAAAAGCGCACAATAATGAGATTTTAACTGAAACTTTGGCCCAAATTTATATAAAACAAGGCAAATTTGAGAAAGCTATTGAAATTATTGGGCGCTTATCCTTGATATATCCGAAAAAAAATCGTTACTTTGCAGACCAAATTCGGTTTTTAGAGAAAATAATTATCAATAATAGGAATAAATAACAAACAAAAAATAATAAAAAAATGTACACATCAATTGTAATTCTTGTCGTTCTGGCCTCCATCCTTATGTGCCTGATCGTACTTGTTCAAGAGTCTAAAGGTGGTGGCCTGGCTGCCGATTATTCAAACAACAATCAAATCCTGGGTGCACCCAAAACAACCAATTTCGTTGAGAAAGCAACTTGGACACTGGCTGCTTTAATGATTGTGCTCAGCGTAATCAGTGTAGCATTCCTGCCCGGTCGTTCTGCCACTGATTCTGTTATAATGCAGCAGGCCACAGAGCAGAAAGCAACAAACCCGAATAATCTTCCCGGCATGACTCAGCCTTCTGCAACAGAAACACCGGCTGCCGAAACACCGGCTGAAGCCCCTGCTGAGACTCCTGCACAATAATATGTTTACCCTTGTTGCCGACAGCGGTTCCACAAAAACTGACTGGATTCTCTTCAACGAAGAGAACGGCTATAGCGAATTCCATACCTCTGGTATAAATCCAGTACGTGATTCTTCGTCCATCATTACAAAAGTATTGATGGACGAATTAGTTTCACACATCCCCTCTGCAAGTATGGTTTCAAAGGTGCATTTCTATGGGGCAGGATGCATGGATCCCTTCAAGTCGAAACTGATACAGATTATAAAAAGCTTTTTTCAGAATGCAGAGATTACTGCCGAAAGCGACTTGTTAGGTGCCGCACGAGCTTTGTGTGGCCATGCCCCAGGCATAGTATGCATTTTAGGCACAGGCTCAAATAGCGGATTATATGATGGTGAACACATTATTAATAATATATCGCCTCTTGGTTTTATCCTAGGCGACGAAGGCAGCGGAGCGGTTCTGGGTCGCACATTAATTGGCAATCTGATAAAGGGCGATATGCCGGCCGGCCTGTTGGAGGAGTTCTTGGATTATTTCGGACTTACACTTCCAGATATTATTGAGAATGTTTACCGAAAGCCCCGCCCTAACCTATTCCTTGCGTCTTTAGTGCCGTTTATTGAGCAGCATCGTCAGATACCTCAGATACACGATATGCTCGTTAACTCTTTCCGCCAGTTTCTAACCCGAAATGTACTGCACTATGGCCACAAAGAAATGCCCGTAAATTTTGTAGGAAGCATCGCTCACATCTTTAAAACAGAATTGTGTGAATCAATTAAAGCGGAAGATTTCATCTTAGGCGAAATTCTACAGCGCCCGATTAGAAAAATGGCTGAATTCCATCAGTCAGAAGGTTAAAAAGGGCGATTTTTACCTTTTTTTACATAAATATGTTAAATAACATCTGAGAATATTTGTCGGAGTACAAAAAAAACTATAATTTTGCACTCGTTATCCTGAAAACAATCTTTTTACCTTAAACAAAAACTAATACCTAAAGGTTTGAACGGGGGACGCTGAGAAGCGTCCCCCGTTTAACTTATACAGAGGGCGTCAATGTTCCTGAACTTCCTTAACCTTCCGAAACAGGTCGCTGGCAAATATGAAGGAGTTCAGTTTCTCATTTGTACTAGTCATGATTTCCTCCTTAGCTCCTTGCCACTCCTTTCTGCCGTCGCAAATGAAGATTATATTCTCGCCAATACCCATTACGGAGTTCATATCATGAGTATTTATAATTGTGGTCATTTTATATTCAACTGTAATATCATGAATGAGCTCATCTATTACAAGACTCGTTTGGGGGTCCAAACCCGAGTTTGGCTCATCACAGAACAGATACTGTGGCTTAAGGGCTATAGCACGCGCAATGGCAACGCGCTTCTGCATTCCGCCACTTATCTCTCCCGGGAATTTATCTTCCGCCCCCTGAAGATTTACACGTTCCAGACAGAATTTTGCACGCCGTATGCGATCGGCCTCATTATCATTTGAGAACATATCAAGGGGAAACATCACGTTCTCCAGCACAGACATGGAGTCAAAAAGAGCGGCACTCTGAAATATCATGCCCATTTCGCGCCTTATCATTACACGCTCGCGCTTTGACATCTTTACGAAATCGCGCCCATCATAAAGAATCTGTCCGCTTGTTGGCTGAAGCAGGCCAACAATGTTCTTCATCAGCACAGTCTTTCCGCTGCCACTCTGTCCTATAATCAAGTTTGTCTTGCCCTTATCGAAGACGGCATTGATATCGCATAAGACATCCTTGTCCTCAAATGATTTATATAAATGCTTCAGTTCTATCATGACAACAATGGAGTGAGAAAAAGGTCTGCAAAAAGGATGAGCGTACTGCTGCGAACTACGGCATTCGTGCTGGCCTTGCCGACATCGAACGAACCGCCCTCGACGGTATAGCCGTAGTATGAACTCACGCTGGCTATGATGAAAGCGAAGAAGAGGCTCTTGATGATGGACATCCAGACGTACCACTGGTTGAAGGCATGCTGAAGGCCAACCGTCAGGTCATCTATCGTAATGACGCCCAGGAGCGACGTGGCATACGCACCGATGAAGCCTGTTGCGATGCTGAAAATGACCAGGAAGGGAATCATCGTAACCATGCCTATGATTTTAGGCAATATAAGGAACGAGGCCGAGTTGACGCCCATAATTTCCAGGGCATCTATCTGCTGGGTAACGCGCATAGTTCCTATCTCAGAAGCTATATTGCTGCCTACTTTGCCTGAGAGTATCAGGCACATGATGCTGCTCGAGAACTCGAGGAGCATAATTTCACGCGTAGTATAGCCTGTAGTGAAGGTGGGCATCCACGGGCTCTGTATATTCAGCTTAATCTGAATGCAAATCACGGCGCCGATGAAAAATGATATCAGTAGTACGATGCCGATGGAATCCACGCCCAGCTGAATCATTTCCTTTACATATTGCTTCATGAACATACGCCAGCGCTCAGGCACACTGAATGTGCGGCCCATCAACTCCAAATAACGCCCAAAGGAGGCAAGTCCTTCCAGAATAAACATACCTATATTGTCAAACCGAGTACAAAAGTACAACTTTTCTTGTAAAAAACGGTGGAAGAGGCGGAGGTTTTTACGTTTTTTCGTATTTTTGCAGACAAAATGGAGAACTAATGGACGAGACAGAAGAGAAAATAATACAGCAAACGACGGAAAACGAACCTACGCAGCAGCCACAAACCCGACTGGAACTGCGCAGCGAAGGGTTAGTGAAGATCTATGGAAAGAGAACTGTTGTGAACAACGTTACATTCGATGTTCACCAAGGCGAGATCGTAGGCTTGCTGGGCCCTAACGGGGCAGGCAAGACAACCTCTTTCTACATGACCACCGGACT
Source organism: uncultured Prevotellaceae bacterium (assembly GCA_946407895.1). Classification (GTDB taxonomy): domain Bacteria; phylum Bacteroidota; class Bacteroidia; order Bacteroidales; family Bacteroidaceae; genus Physcousia. The sequence continues at coordinate 7,690 of CAMJQA010000007.1, read as the reverse complement.
TGTGATTCCCAATGCCGGACATATCTTCCTGGGCGGCGAGGAGATTACGAAGCTGCCCGTATATCAGCGCGCGCGCCGAGGCATAGGATATCTGGCGCAGGAGGCAAGCGTTTTCCGCAAGATGAGCGTGGAGGACAATATATCAAGCGTATTGGAAATGAGGCCCAAGCCTGATTACTTTGAGGGCACTCTCAAGGAATACCGCCGCTGGAAGCTGGAATCACTCATCAGCGAATTCCGCCTGCAGAAAGTACGCAAGAATTTGGGCGACCAGCTCTCAGGCGGCGAGCGCCGAAGAACCGAAATAGCCCGCTGCCTGGCCATCGAGCCGAAGTTCATCATGCTCGACGAGCCTTTTGCCGGCGTTGACCCCATAGCCGTAGAGGATATACAGTATATCGTTTGGAAGCTGAAGCAGCGCAACATCGGCGTGCTCATTACCGACCATAACGTGGAGGAGACGCTCTGCATTACCGACCGCGCATATCTGCTTTTCGAGGGGCAGATTCTCTTCCACGGCACCCCGCAAGAACTATCGGTCAATCCCGTTGTGCTCGACAAGTACCTGACCCACAGTTTCGTCCTGCGCATGAAGGATTTCCAGAAGATGGACGAAGAACGCAGTGCCGAAGATGCTGCAATACAGGCCAAACAGCAATAGCTCATTCCTTGATCGCGCGGGCTAAAAACACGGAGTATTTTTCTTCCCCCCCCCCGTATAATTTTCTATTCAAAGACCTTGAACGTATGTTTCAGGTCTTTGAACGTATGTTTCAGGTCCTTGAACGTACGTTTCAGGTCTTTGAACGGAAAATAGAACCGCGGAGCGGAAAATTCTTCCAAAGGAAGAGTAACATTTTTATTGGGGTAAATGCAAAAAAACAGCCTAAAAGTGCGAATTTTTCGATTTTTTTTACTATCTTTGCGGCAAATTATAATAAATTAGGTATGCTTTTTGATAAAATGACATATATTGGGCGCCGACAAAAGCTTCGCGAACGCGTGAAGTCGGGCCTCATAGTATTGTTTGGCAACAACGAGTCGCCAGCCAACTATCCGTCGAATACCTACAAGTTCCGCCAGGACAGTACATTCCTCTATTACTTCGGCCAGCACCGCGAGGGACTGGCAGGCGTGCTGGACCTTGACGAGGGACGCGAATACCTGCTGGGCAACGACATCGACATTGAAGACATCGTATGGTTTGGACAGGTGGATAGCGTTGCCGATATGGCAGCACAGAGCGGAGTGGATAACAGCGGACCGATGAACCAATTATCCCAGCTGGTACAGAAAGCCATGAGGCAGGGGCGGCGCATACACTTCCTGCCCCCTTACCGGCACGACCTGATGATCCAGCTCATGGACCTGACGGGCATCCATCCCTCCAGGCAGCGCGAAGCCGCCTCGCTGGAACTCATCATGGCCGTCATCGACCAGCGCGCCGTGAAGTCGGCCGAGGAGATTGAGGAAATAGAACGCGCCTGTGCCATCGGATATGAGATGCACACCACAGCCCAGCGGCTCTGCAAGCCGGGCGTTACTGAGCAGTACATCGGTGGCGTCATCAGCGGAATCGCCAGCAGCCGGGGCTGCATGGTTTCCTTCCCACCTATCGTGACTATGCACGGCGAGATTATGCACGGCAACCCAAGCCCGAGGCCACTCGAAGCAGGCCGGCTGATGCTCTGCGACGCAGGAGCTGAAACGAACGAGAACTATTGCAGCGACCATACGCGAACCACACCCGTAAGCGGACGCTTCACACAGCGCCAGCGCGAGTTGTACAGCATCGTGGAGGACTGCCACGACTATACGCTCAAAGTGGCCAAGCCTGGCGTAAAGTGGCTCGACGTTCACATGGACGTATGCCGCATGATGACCGACCGGCTGAAGGAACTGGGCCTGATGAAGGGCGACACCGAGGAAGCCGTACGCGCCGGAGCCCATGCCATGTTCATGCCTCACGGCCTGGGGCACATGATGGGAATGGACGTACACGACATGGAGGGCCTGGGACAAATCTACGTAGGCTTCGATGACGAAGTGCGCCCCAACCTGGAGCAGTTCGGCACCAACTGCCTACGCTGCGGGCGACGCCTGCAGGAGGGCTGGGTAATGAGCGACGAGCCAGGCATCTACTTCATACCTGCGCTCATCGACGAATGGCGCTCAACAGGCCATTGCGCAGAATTCCTGAACTTCGAGCTGCTGGAGACTTACAAGGACTTCGGCGGCATACGCATCGAGGACGACATCCTCATCACCCACGATGGCTGCCGGTTCCTCGGGAAGGAGCGCATACCGTACCACATAAACGACATAGAAAAATAAATTCAAAATTAAATATACAATGAAGAAAGTAATCCTTTTCGCCGCAGCAGTACTATGCATGATGACTGCCGGCGCAGCAAAGCCTAAGAAACAGGCTGAAGAGAAGAACAAGAACAAACCCGTCTTCACGACCGTAAAGGAGAACAAGATTACCAGCATCAAGGACCAGAGCCGGAGCGGCACGTGCTGGAACTACTCTACCCTCTCCTACTTCGAGGCCGAGATACTGAAGGCCACGGGCAAGGAGTACGACCTTTGCGAATCGTTCGTATGCAACAAGACGTACATGGAACGCGCCATCCAGGTGGTACGCTTCCATGGCGACTGCCAGTTTGCACAGGGCGGCTCGGCCGAGGACGTGCTGCAGACGCTGAAGACACACGGTGTATGCCCCGAGGGCACCATGCCCTTCCCCGGCTCGCTCTACGGCGACTCGCTGAACAACTTCAACGAGTTCTTCAGCCTGCTGGAGCCCTACGTGAATGCCATTGCCACCAACAAGGCCAAGAAGATAAGCAACCAGTGGAAGGTTGGCTTCCAGGGCATACTGGACGCATACCTGGGCAAGTGCCCCGAGGAGTTCACCTTTGAGGGAAAGACCTATACACCGAAGACCTTCGTGAAGAGCCTGGGCATCAACCTCGACGACTATGTGAGTATCACCAGCTACACACACCACCCCTTCTACACCAGCTTCGCCGTGGAGGTTCAAGACAACTGGCGCTTCCCGCAGAGCTATAACCTGCCTATGGACGAAATGATGAAAGTGATTGACAATGCTGTAGAGCAGGGCTACACCGTGGCATGGGGCGGCGACGTATCGGAAGAAGGCTTCACCCGCCAGGGCCTGGCATACGCAATCGACGGTACTGCAGCCAAAGACCTGGCCGGCAGCGATGCTGCCCGATGGCTCAAGCTCTCGCCCGAGAAGCGCCGCAATATCATAGACTCACTGGGCGTAAACGTACCCGAGATAGTACCCACTCAGGAACTGCGCCAGGAACGCTTCGACAACTGGGAACTGACCGACGACCACGGCATGCTCATCTATGGCATAGCCAAGGATCAAAACGGCAAGGAATACTACATGGTTAAGAACTCGTGGGGCGAGACAGGCGAGTACAAGGGCATCTGGTATATGACCAAGGCCTTCATCGCAGCCAACACAATGGACTTCCTCATCAACAAGAACGCCATTCCAACAGACATTCGCAAAAAGCTGGGAATATAAAAACCTACATTGAATCAAATGAACAACAAATGGAGTTATGAGCAGCCAACTCCAGAGCAGCTGGAGCAGGCAAACGAGCTGTCTAAGGCTCTGGGCATAAGCCCAGTCTTAGGCAAGCTGCTCGTTGACCGCGACATTCATACTCCAGAGGAAGCCAAAAAGTTCTTCAGACCACAGCTGATACACCTGCTCGATCCCTTCCTGTTCAAGGATATGGACATTGCCGTCAATAGGCTAAACGAAGCATTGGGGCGCAAGGAACGCATACTCGTCTATGGCGACTACGACGTTGACGGATGCACAGCTGTGGCTTTGGTCTATAAATTCATCCAGCACTATTATTCCAACATAGACTACTATATCCCCGACCGCAACGAGGAGGGCTATGGAGTTTCATACAAAGGAGTGGACTATGCAGCAGAAACAGGAGTGAAGCTAATCATCGTACTGGACTGCGGCATCAAGGCCATCGATGAAATTGCATACGCCAAAAAGAAAGGAATAGACTTCATCATCTGCGACCACCACGTTCCAGACAAAGTACTGCCTCCGGCAGTTGCTATCCTCAACGCAAAACGCGAGGACAACACCTATCCCTATATGCACCTCTCTGGATGCGGAGTAGGATTTAAGTTCATGCAAGCCTTTGCCATAAACAATGGCATAGAATTCTCCCAACTCATCCCCCTGCTTGACCTTTGCGCCATTAGCATCGCCTCGGACATAGTCCCCATCATGGGCGAGAACCGCATATTGGCATACCACGGGTTGAGACAGCTAAACACAAATCCCAGCATCGGCGTGAAGGCAATCATCGATGTATGCGGCTTGACTGACAGGGAAATAACCATCAGCGACATCATCTTCAAGATAGGTCCGCGCATCAATGCATCAGGAAGAATGACCAACGGCAAGGTGGCCGTCTCGCTGCTGGTGGAGAAGAACTACAAGGCTGCAAGGAACGAGGCTGAGCAGATAAACCAATACAACGAGCAAAGGAAAGACCTGGACAAAGTCATGACTGAGGAAGCCAACAGCATCGTCGAGAGGCTTGACCACAAACATGAACATAAAGCCATCGTCATATACAATGAAGAATGGCACAAGGGCGTAATAGGCATCGTAGCATCGCGTCTGACCGAGATATACGTGCGCCCAGCTGTTGTGCTTACGCGTACTGACGATATGGCCACAGGCTCAGCCCGCTCAGTTGCCGGTTTTGACGTTTACAAGGCTATAGAGAGTTGCGAGGATTTGCTGGATAACTTCGGAGGACACACCTATGCTGCCGGCCTTAGCATGAAGGTGGAAAACGTGCCGGAGTTTAAGCGCCGCTTCGAGGAATATGTAGACCAAAACATACTGCCAGAACAGACGAGTTCTCTACTGGAGATTAACGCGAAGATAAATTTTAAGGAAATTACGCATAAGTTTCACAACGACTTGAAGCGCTTCAATCCCTTCGGGCCAGACAACCCCAAACCATTGTTCTGTACCGAACGAGTCTACGACTTCGGCACAAGCCGGGTCGTGGGACGTCATCAGGAGCACATCAAACTGGAACTGGTGGACAGCAAGAGCAATAACGTCATGAACGGCATTGCCTTCGGACAGAGTTCACAAGCAAGATTCATCAAGTCGAAAAATTCCTTCGACATTGTTTACTATGTCGAAGAAAATTCGCATAAACGCGGCGAGGTGCAGCTACAGATAGAAGACATCAAGCCTTCGGAGAAAGAATGAACGGCGCAGACAAATATAAAGAGATTCTGCACCAATACTGGGGCTACGACGACTTCAGAGGTATTCAGCGCGACATCATTGAAAGCATTGGAAGCGGCAAAGATACACTAGGGCTGATGCCCACTGGAGGCGGTAAGAGTATAACATTTCAGGTTCCGGCATTATCTATGCCCGGAACCTGTATTGTTATTACCCCCCTCATCGCACTTATGAAGGACCAGGTCAAAGCTTTGAGAGACCTGGGTATTAAAGCCACGGCCATTTTCTCCGGGCAAAGCAGAGAGGAAAACATCATAGCCCTGGATAACTGCATTTTGGGCGGATATAAGTTCCTCTACGTATCACCCGAGCGACTGTCCTCAGACATATTCCTAACCAAGCTCCGTCACCTGAGGATTAGTTTCATCACAGTTGACGAAGCACATTGCATCTGCCAATGGGGCTATGATTTCCGACCCTCCTACCTGCAAATAGCAGAGATCAGAAAGGAAAAGCCCGAGGTACCCGTTCTGGCCCTGACAGCAACTGCCACGCCCAAGGTGGCCAAAGACATCCAGAAACAATTACTCTTCCGGAAGGAGAATGTCATCAGGATGAGCTTTGAACGAAACAATCTGGCCTATTTCATATACAAGACCGACCTCAGATATAATGGGATATGCCGCATACTGAATAGCATACCAGGTTCAAGTATCATTTATACACGCAACAGGCAAAACTGCCAGGACTTATCCGAGCAGTTGAACAAAGAAGGTTTCTCATCAACCTTCTACCACGCCGGGCTTCAGAACTCAATAAAAGACGAAAGGCAAAGCAAGTGGCTGCGTGGCGAAATACGCATCATGATTGCAACAAATGCATTTGGAATGGGCATCAATAAACCCGATGTCAGGACAGTCATTCACATGGACGTCCCCGATTCTTTGGAAGAATATTTTCAGGAAGCCGGCCGAGCCGGACGCGATGGCCAAAAGTCCTATGCCATAATGGTAATGGACGGCAAGGAAATGCAATCATTCAGTAGGAGACTCACACAACGCTTTCCAGAGAAAGAGACCGTAAAGAAACTATATCAGAATGCCTGCGACTATCTGCAGATTGCTGTGGGAGACGGATTAAACGTAACGCGGGAATTTAACCTTGAGGAATTCTGTCGCATATTCCATTTCCATCCTATTATGGCACGAAGTGCACTCACCCTCCTGGACAAGGCAGGATATATTGAATACGCAGACGCCGAAGAAGGAAACAGCAGGCTGAAAATAATTGCCACACGAAATGACTTGTATCGTATAGTAAACGGTCAGGAAGAATCAATAATCAACTCTTTGCTTCGCCATTACGGAGGAATCTTCATCAATTATATCTATCTCGACGAGAGTTTGATCTGCAAGGAGACCGGTCTCGACATGGAAACAATCTACCATGTGCTGACAGGAATGAACAAGAAAGGTATATTACAATATATACCGCGGAAAAAGATTCCACTTGTAACCTTCAAGATGAAACGAGTCGAAACAGAAAAGATTATCCTGCCGAGAGAAGTATATGATGACCAGCGACAGAATTACGCAGACAGGCTACAGGCCATTAAGAAGTATTGCACGCTGGAGACAGTATGCCGAAGTAAGCTCCTCTTAAGCTACTTTGGCGAGGATCAGACTCATAACTGCGGTATATGTGATGTATGTCAAAGAGAAAAGGCATATCACATATCCGAAGATGAATTCCATGCCATACGCCAACACATAATCAATCAGTTAAAAGACGGACCGAAAAAGGCATTCAATATAAACACTAACGGTATCAATCAATATAAACTCCGGCAAGTAATTGATTATATGCGGGCAAAAGAGGAAATTACGATGACCGATCAGGACATTTCTCTTACTTAAAAGCCCCAACCGTCCCAACCGTCCCAATCTTCCCATCCTTTTCCCAATTTCTCCTATATATTCTCAATCACCCAAACAATTCCCGCCCTTTACCACAATTTCCCCATCCCACATTCTTGGGAACAGCGAAAGCAGGATGCAAGTAGAATAAAAACGGATTATAAACGAAGAAGCCCTCCAGTCGAGTCCGACTGAAGGGCTTCCCTTCTTGAAAAGACGGCGGCGACCTACTCTCCCACGGGTGTGCAGTACCATCGGCGCGGACGGGCTTAACTTCTCTGTTCGGAATGGGAAGAGGTGGAACCCCGACGCTATAACCGCCTGAATTACGGTGCAAGGTGAGCGCAGTGCAGGACCCCGTCCTGACAATGCCGAGCCGAAGCCCGTCATGGACACCTTGTCAATAAGGTTGACAGAAGCCTGAAGACAAGAACAAACAAAGAACGACACGGCTTCAAGACGCATAACGCTTTTCTCATTCATATAT